>NZ_JANEZT010000113.1 GCF_025403405.1 Frankia tisae | reverse complement strand
GCCGAACGCCGCCCGGCGGCCCGTCGGCATGCCCCGACATGACCGCCCACTCCCGCCGTTCGATGGAAGGAACCCGGATGTCGAAGGAAACCCTGGCTTGGCTCAATCAGCACACGCTGATCGGCTTCACCGACAAGCGCGGCCACGCCTGGCACTACCGCGCTGACCACCAGCAGGGCGAGACCAACCACTACCCAGGGTCGATCCCGGTCGACGACGTCGAGCGCCGGCTTTTCGGCTGGCAGGCCCTCGAACGGCCGATCTACGTCGAGTCGCCCATCACCGGGGGAATCGACGTCGTCCCGGACCGCAAGGCCATCATCCGGTCCGACACCGGCAGCGTGATGGGCATCTTCAGCGACGGCTACCAGCCCCACCCCTACCAGGAATGGCTGGTCGACAACGTCGGGCAGCTCCTCGACGACGATCTCGCGATCGGCTCGGCCGGGCTGCTGCGCGGCGGGGCGGTCGCCTGGGTGAGCGTCGAGGTACCCGACACGATCACGACTCCGGAGGGGGTCGCGTTCCGGCCGAACCTGCTGGCGACCACCAGCTTCGACGGGTCGCTGTCCACGACCTACAAGCGGATCGTGACCAACGTCGTCTGTGACAACACGATGGCGGCCGGCCTGCGGGAGAAGGGCCAGCAGACCAAGGTCAAGCACTCCGCCAAGTCACACCTACGGCTCGCCAAGGCCCGGGAGGCTCTCGCGATCGTCCACACGATCGCCGACGACTTCGCCGCCGAGGTCGCCGAGCTGTGCGCGCTCGACGTCTCGGACCGGCAGTGGGCGGCGTTCCTCGACGCCCACGCCCCGATGCCGGAGAAGAAGGGGCGGGCGCGGACCAGCGCGGAGAAGCACCGCGACACCCTGTCCCGGCTCTGGGATCACGACGAGCGGGTCTCTCCGTGGCGGAACACCGGCTGGGGTGTGCTCCAGGCGGTCAACACCTACACCCACCACGAGCAGACCGTCCGCGGCGCGTCCCGCGCCGAACGCAACATGCTGCGCGCGGTGACCGGCGGGGCGGACAGCCTCGACGGCGACACGCTCGCCACGCTGCGCACCCTGCTGCCGGTCTGACCCGACTCCCACGCCTGGCATCGCCCCGCCCGACGGCCCGTCCGTCGGGCGGGGCGATGCGCTGCCCGCACAGCTGACCGGAAAGGACCGGGTATCGATGTTCGCCGGACTGACCGTCGACGGCACGACCGTGAACAGCCTGGACGAGGACAGCACCGTCGAGCTGATCTTCGCTACTGACACCGAGTTCCGCTGTTCCGCCTGCGGGGCGGACCTGGTCGAGACGCCCGGCGGCTTCGACGACGACAACGGCGACCACGAGTGCCCCGCCTACCTTCCGGATGACCCGGACGCGGACGGCACCGGGCCGCACACGCCCGAGCGGGTGGCGCTGTCGTGGTGCAACAGCGCGGGCATCCGCACCGAGGAGACCGACGACGCGATCACTCTGAGCCTGTCGACCGGCGACCCGCGCGGCGCGTTCACGATCACGATCCGGCGGGTGCCCGACGACGCCGACAGTCCGCTCGCGGGCCGGCTGCTGCTGCACCTGCCCCATCCGGGCGAGCCGATGCCGCACGAACAGCTGTACCCGCTGCACCCCGGCACGTTCGTCATCGACCGACCCGCCCCGGTCACCCGAGCCCACCTGACCGCCGCCTGAGCACTCGCCGTACCGGCTGCTCTCGCCCGTGACGGCGGGCGGCCCGCCGTCGTTCGGACACCCGCCGGCCGGGCCCGTCCCGGGCCGGCGGTGCGCCTACCCCTCCCATGACCAGGAAGGCACCACATGCCCACGCCCCCGACGCTCGCCGTCGCCACCGACTTCATCCTGTCGCACGCCACCGAACAGGACCTGACCCACATCACCGAGACGGTCAAGCAGCGGCGGGCCGCGCTCGCCGCGATCAGGACCGCGTCCCTGACCACCGGCACGCTGGTGCGGATCGCCAACATCAAGCCCCGCTACCTCGACGGCCTGACCGGCACCATCGGCCGGATCGACGGCACGCATGCCATGGTCATCCTCGACGCCGGGTCCACCGATCGGCTGCGCTCCACCCCGAGTAACAGGCGTTTCGTCGTCCCCTTCAAGGAGACCACCTACGACCTGGATGGCGTGCCGTTGAGCTGCTGCGTGCCCACCTGACCCCACCCGCACCGCACTGGGCTGGGGCGCGGGAGCCGCACCCCCGGCCCGGCCTGGGATCGGGACCCGTGGCCGTACACGCCCCTTCGAACCAGGGAGACACGACCATGACTGCTGCCCGCACTATGCGCGTCACCATCAGCGGCGTCTACACCGAGTACGAGGTTCCGGCCAACGACGACCGCTGGAACGGCTTCGCCGTTCCCGGCTTCACCCTCGACCAGGTTCGCCAGCTGGCGGCCGAGACCGCCGCGCTGGCCGCGACCGTGCCCGCCGACGAGACGGACACGATCACCATCAGCGATGACGGCACCGTCTCGGTCCACAGCGGTCATTGGGGCTCCACGACCGTCGTCGAGCCCGCCCCGGACGGCCTGTACTACGTCGGCGGCAACGACTGGGGCTGGGAGATCGTCAGCTAGTCCGACGCGCGCCCACCGTCTACAGAGGACGCGCCGTCCGCGATGCCGGACGAGACCGCGCCCGACCGGGCCGTCCTCCGTTCTCCTTGGCCGACTGCGCCCACGGAGCGCCGGCACTCGTGCCCGACGCGGGCCCTCCTGCCGCACCTACCGGCAAAGCGAGTGCGCAGGCACTGCGATCCGCACCACCAAGCCTGGAGGTTCCCGTGCCCTCAGACGTGCAGTACCTGGTTCACACGCGGCTGACCCGCCGTACCCCTCATGGCGACGTGGTCGAAGTGACCAGCACGGACATCGTGGCGTTCGCGGTCACGAGCTGGAAGCTCGAACACCCCGGCATCTCCGTTGGCAAGCTGACGGTCGTCGCAGAGGACCTCGACGCCTTCGCCGAAATGCCGGTCGCGAGCGCCGAGGCCGCCGAACTGCTGGCGCGCTTCCTCCTCTGGTTCACCGAGGCACCGACGCACGCCCACGAGCTTGACGACGCGACGAGCCGGCCCGGCTCTCTCACCATCGAGCAGTTCGCTGCTCTGGTCCCGGGAACCCCGGTCAAGTTCCTGGTCGCGGGCAGCTGGTACCGGGGCGAGGTCCACGACAAGGGGATCACGGGCCCGAGCAGTGACCCAATAGTGACCGTCGTCTACACGGGCGACCACGTCCTGAATCCCAAGATCTCCAAGGGCAGCATCGAGCCCAGGGACGTCTTCCACGTGTACGCGGGCGACGTCTACCCGATCAACGCGATCAGCGGGGATGCCGCCCCGCCTCGGCCGACCATCCACACGGTGCGCGATGCGCGCGTCCGCGTCCACGGCGCCAGACCCGACACCACCGAGGCGAGCGACGTCTACTCGCTGGAAATCAGCGGCGTTCAGATCCACGTTCAGCTGGTCGCAGCGGACGACACCAACGACGAGCCGAACCCCGAGGAACCGATCGTCCACGTCCGCATCGAAAACATCGGCCACCCGAAGGGCACCCACCTCGTGGTCGACGTCAACGGCAACGCCAACGACTACCGCTTCTAACCGTCGACCCGCCCCGTACATCGGAGATCAGCGAAAAAGGAGAAGCATCGATGAGCCTTATCAGCGACCGCGAACCGACGATTCGGGTGAACGACGCCGACCGGCGTCTGGTCTACCGGTGGACCCTCCGCCGGATCGAGGAAGGCTCCGATCCCGGAATGCTGCTCGTCCAGCTGAAGGTCCAGCACGACCGCACCGGGAAGCGCTACTACGCCGAGCTGCGCAACGCCACCCTCACCGACACGGACTTTTTGGTCGAGTCGTTCGGGTGGAACGACCCGGTATGGAGCCGGCACGAGTTCGTGGCCCGCTACGCGAAGACCGGTCTGCGGGCGTTCGCCGACCGTACCTTCGCCGAGCTGCGCCGCGCCGACGCCGCTGGCGAGGACCTGCACGTGGACCTCACCAGCGACGACCGGCCATCCCCGCCCGAGGTCGACACCACGCCCGACGTGACCGGCTGAGCCGGCGAGCGCCGCCCTACCCGCCCGGGAAAGGAGATCATGATGAGGATGCGACGCAGCCGCGACGGCCGCCGCCGCCTTGACCCGCTGCGACATCTTCGGGCGCGCCGGTGCTCCCCTCCGGACACGCGGTTGCCCCGCGAGCGGGCGCGTGAGGCGTTTCTCGACGCCCGCGACGTGTTGCGGATCGTCCTGGAAGACGAGATCGAGGCCGAGACACGGGCCGCCTGCCCTGTGGCGACGGACCTCGATGTCGAGGTCTACAACGACGAACTCGGTGAGCCCCGCGGCCGACTGGTCGCCGTCAACACCGACGCCGGGACCGCCGACGACGAGCGCGACGCGCTCGTCGAGCTGCTCGCTGAGCTGCTCGACGAATGGGCGACGACCGCGAACGTCGACAGCACCGAGATCGTGTTCCGGCTGCTGCCCGAGCAGCGCTGACCCCGGTTCGCCGGGCGGCCCGGTGCACGTCCGCGCCGACGCGCACCGGGCCGCCCGCGTGACCGAACGATCCCGATCCCACGCGGGAGATCATCATGACTGTCACCGCACCGCCCGCCGCCGATGCGGGTGCGACCGCTGTCGTCCCGTTCCGGGACCTGCTCGCGGCGCTGGCCACGGTCGGTTCGGTCGTCGACCGCAAGAGCCGCCCGCCGTGGAACGCCGTCCTGGTCACCGGCGATCCGGCCGGAAACCTCACCATCACCGGCGCCAGCTACACGGCCACCGTCTCGGTCCGTCTGCCTGGCGTCGCCCAGTCTGCCGGCCGGTTCCTGGTGGACGGCTGGGCGCTGACGCAGATGTGCAAGGCACTGGTCCGCGGAGAGCGCCGACGCGACACCGACGACCTGCCCGTCTTTCTCGACGGCTCTTTCCCGGCCGCCCCCACCGTCACGATCGGCGACTACACCATCCCCCTGACCGGCCTGCCGCCGGAGGACCATCCCGGCGACTGCCAGCCCGCGCCGCCGATCGCCACCCTCGACCGCGCCGCCTTCCGCGCCGCGCTGGACCGTGTCCTGCCGGCGGCCGGACGGGACGACACCCTGCCGGTTCTCACCGGCGTGCACCTGTCGTTCGCTCCCGGTCTGGCGACCCTGGCCGCGACCGACCGGTACCGGCTCGCCATCGATTCCCTGCCCGCGACCGGCATCGACCCGGCCGGGCAGGAGCTGATCCTTCCCGGGAAGATCCTCGCCGCGTGCGCCGACACGTGGACCGGCCAGTCCGTGGCGATCGGCCGCCGCCGCGCCGAATCCGTGCGCGACGCCAACCGGGCCACCTTCACCTGCGGGCAAACCACGGTGAGCCTGGTCGAGACCGGCGGCACCTACCCACCCTGGCGCAAGCTGCTCGGCTCGCTCGACGCCCAGCACACCGCCACGTTCGACCGGGCCACGGTGCAGGCCCACGTGGCACGGGTCCTCGCGATCCTCGCCGCCCACCCGACCACCACCGGCCCCATCATGATCATGACGCTGACGCTCACCCCGAACGGTGTCCGGGTGGCGCCGCTGCTTCCCGAGCACGGCGGCCTGGTCAGCGCCCCAACCCTGCCCGCCACGACCTCGCTCACGGACGGGACCGTTCGCTGGGCGTTCAACGCCGCCTACGTCCGGAACGCCCTCACCGCGCTCCCGGGCGACACCGTCACGTTCCGCGGGCAGTCGGAGGTCACCAAAGCCGTCCTGCTCACCTCTTCCGGCGGGCAGACGGCGAGCGTTGCGCCATACCAGCACCTGCTCATGCCCATCCGCATGGACTGAATCGACCGACCGGCATCTTTCCACGGTTTCTCGATCTGCGCCGCTACGTCCCACACACGTTTTCGCGCCTCGAAGGGAGAACCGATGCGGGATTCATCCGTGAACTACGGAACGATCGACATGTACGGCGCGCTGCCACCGCATCTCGCCGCGAGCTGGGAACCGGGAAATATTGGCAGCTTTCCCCTCCGCATCACCACCCTACTCGATGAAACCGGCTGAATCAGCCTCCACATCGACACAGTCGTGACCCTGAAACTCGCCGACAAGAAACCACCGCTCACCGTCCTGGTCGACGATGGAGAGGTTTACAGCAGCCCCACCAAGACAGGCGGCGACCGCGACTGCGACCATCCCGTTTTCCTGGCGCACCGAATCCTGAGCGGGACATCCCACACACCTCTGCCGGGCTTTCCCTCCCGGCCGGATACGGAAAGGAACGTGATTACCGATGGTCTACCTGAGTCGCCGTCGCCGTCGGCGGATGCGGTTCTCGGTGTTCGCGCTGCTGCTGGTGTGGCTCCTGGGGGTCACCGCCGCGCACGACGTCACCATGCTCGTCGCCTACGCGGCGGTCGCCCTCGTCGCGATCACCGTCGACCTGACCGTGAGCCGACGCCGACGCCGACGGCGCCGCCTCCCACCGCGCGGACGCCGGCGCCGCGCCGATGCCACCGCCCGCCCTGGTCCGGGCACCCGCCCGGTTCGGCGGGCGGAGCCGGGGCGCACCAGCGCCCACTGGCCCAGGACGACCACCTGACCCGGTTCACACGTCGGAGACGACGCGGGACGTCGCCGGCACGGCCTACGGATGGATTCAGGCGGCCACCGAGTACGCCGACCACGGCCGCAAGGCGAGCACCGCCGAGGCCAGGGTCATCCGGTCGATGATCAAAAATGATCCGCTGAAGACGGCGGCGTTCCGCATCACGCGGGAACTGCTGACCGTCTGACGTGCCCGGATTCCCGGGGCGCCCGCCCACCCACATTGGGCGGGTGCCTCGGGCACCGTACCACCCCATCCCCCAGCATGCAGCGGCTGTCCGCGCCCTGGTTCGGGAGTCGTGTGCTGGCCTGTGTACGCAACGGAAAGGCGTATTGGTGGGCATTCACTATCTGAAGTTCGGACGCCGTGCGCACGACCCGACCACGGTGGTGTGGCGGGTACACGACGAAATGCGGGCGTCGGAGACCGTCCTGTTCGGCGAGCTGTCCGAGGTATCGACGGCGCTCGCCGGATGGGCGATCGAGGACCTGCTACGGCTGAAACTCATGAAGGAGCATCACAGCCTGTGGGAGAAGATCGGCCTCTACAGCGAGGCGGTCCGGCCGCCGGTGACCCCGCGGTGTGGACGGCTGCACTGCCCCAAGATCAAGCAGCATAGCCACCGGGTGTGGAAGCCCGGCGACGTCCTGGCGCTCACGAGCATGGACCCGGCGGACCGCACCCGCGCCGAGTGGCCGTTCCCGCACTGGGGTGTCGTGGGTGTCCGCGACGAGGACGACGCCTACGAGGACGGCATCTGCGTGGAGATCGGCTCCGAGCGGACACGCGTCTTCCGCAAGCCGACGGACATCCGCCGGCTGGAGCCTGACGAGCTCGTCATCGGCGTGTCCTCGTGGTGACGGCACCGGCCGGCCCGCACGGGTCCCGGGTGCTGACGGTCGAGGCGGGCGCTGTACCAGTCCGTCGGCGCGGCGCTGCCGCACGCGTCCAACGACCCGACGTTGCCGGTCCTGGGCACGGTGCTCCTTGACGTCGTCGACGGCGCGTTTCGAGCCGTCGCGACCAACAAGTACACCCTCGGGGTCGCCGTGGTTGTGCAGCAGGTCCACCCCCGAGACCCCCGCCTGCGGTTTCTGCTGGAGAAGGCGGACGCCGCCCGGCTGATCCGCCAGGTCAAGGCGGACACCCGCCGCAAGCCGCACACCCCGGTCAACCTGGAAGTGATCCCGGGAGCCGGCGAGCTGCACCGTCTGACGGTGCGCACGCCGCGCGGGCCGATCTTCATTGATGAGGCGGAAGGCCGCTTCCCCGAGGTCGACGGGGAACTCGGGTTCTCCGGCGAGCGGGTGGCGCTCGACGAGATCGCCTTCGATCCCGATCTTCTCGACTGCTTCCGGAAGTCGCGGGTGGCCCTGGACGAACAGGACCAGAGCCTCCTGCTGCGGTTCCGCGGCGCGGAGTTTCCTGTGGATGTGCAGATCGGTGCGCGTTTCCGCGGCCTGATCTGCCCGGTCCGCATTCTCTGACAGATACCAGTCCGGATGCGGACGTCGCTGTCCGCATCCGGACTGACCTCTCGTCGCACTCTGCGAAAGGTATAAGCGCATGGACGAATTAGGCGCATTCGTTATCGCCCTGGGCCCCTGCGGTGTCTGCGAGGTGCCGTTCCTCTTCAACCCGTACCTGGTGCCGTCTTTCAAGGACGACACGAGCCCCACCGCTGACACCGACCCGTGGCGGCCGATCTGCCGGACCTGCGTGGACCGGATCAACCCGCGGCGTGTGAAGGCCGGCCGGAAGCCGATTCGCGTGCCGGCGGGCGCCTACCCCGGCGGGGGAACCACCCCATGACCTGGTCAGGGCCGGTCATCCTCTCGGACCTTCCGCCTGGAGGGCCGAAGGAACACCGTGTCGTCGACAGCTACGACCGTGCCTACCGGGCGCGGCCCGAGGTTTTCCTGTGGTACGTGGCCGCTGTCGGCCCGGACCCGGCGCGCAATCAGCGGATCGCGGACGGCCTGCGCTGGACCGGCGGCGGCTTCGTCGTCGACGCGAAAGACGAAGCGCTGAACCGGAACACGATCATCGCAAGTTCCTTTTACCCGGTGGTGCCCGGTGACCGTTCCCGCTGGCGCCCCGCATTCTGAAAGGAGACATCCACCTTGCCATCGGCACACACCCTCCCCGCATGGCGGAGGGGCTACACGATGCGGGTCGTCTGCGACGACACGGCGAACCTGCGCGGGGAGCACGAACTCACGGTCGAAGAGGCCCAGCCCCTGGACTGCGGCTGCATACGGCTGGTCACCACCCGGCCGGGCGAGCCGACCACGGGCCGGTCTCGGGACATGCATGTGATCGACACCGCGGCGTGCGCCGTGCACGAGGAGACCGGGGGGCCGGTGCTGGTGAGCCGAGGGTCGCTGACGATCCGGCACACCCGCCCGGAAGGCACCGTGCTCACGGGCGCGTCCCGCCGCGGCGGCGCCGACATGATCCTCAAACCGGATTTCCGGTTCTCCCGCACGCTCGGAGCCTGGTACATCCAGGGGAGCCGGGACCGCGCCGCCGACCTGTGGAAGATCGGCAAGGCGGTGACGGCGCTGCGGGCCAGTCTGTGGACCGTCGCGATTGAGATAGACGAGACCCCGCGGGCGTTCACCGAGGCGGAGGGCGAGCGCTACGACCGGGCCGAGGAGCGGGCGACCTATCACGACGATGTGGCCGGCCGGGCGGTGGGCCGATCGGACGCCCGGTGGAACGCCGCCCGGCAGATCCGCGACCGTATGCCTCCCGGGCAGCCGGTCCTCGCCGGGCACCACTCGGAGGGCAAGCACCGTCGGGATCTGGCGCGAGCCGACAGTCACGAACGCGCCTTCGTCGAGGAGGCCGGCAGGGCGGACTATCACGCGAATCGAGCGCAGGCCGCCGCCCGGTACGAGACCGGCCGCAAGGACGTGCCGACGACGCTGCGGCGGATCAAAGAGCTGAAGGCGCGGGTCGGCCGGATCGAACGGAACCTGGCCGGTCGGATCATCGGGCCGCTGACGTGGGAGGAGACCGCCTGGCGCGACGCCCGACAGGCCGATCTCGTCCAGCTCGCCGACGAGATCGCCCACTGGGAGAAGCATGTCGCCGAACGGGAGGCCGCCGGCGAGAAGGTGTGGGGCCCGCCCGACTTCCAGGCCGGCGACATCGTGTACCTCGGTGTCATCTCCACGACGGTGGTCCGGGTCAACGCGAAGTCGTTGACCGTGAAGGCCCTCATCGGTGACCACGTGAACTGGAACGACCGAATCCCCTACGACAAGGTGACGCGCCGCGTCCGCCCCGGCGACACCCGACCGGAGGCCGGATGATGATCAGCCCCGCCGGGATCGAGTCGGAGCGGATGCCCGCTGTCGTCGACTGGGCGATCGCGCGATGCACCTGCGGCTGGTACCGGCTGGAAAGCGGCCGGGCAACAGCTCAGGCGACTGCGCGTGCACACCGCAACGACCCGGCCGGCGGCCCGCCGTCCCTGAACATCCCGCTTCCCACCTACACGACCACCACGATCGAGAGGCCCGACCATGCCGACCGCTGACGAAGCGCACGCACACTCCCAGGACGTCGACGCCGTGCTGGCACGCTTCCTGGCTGCCCGTGATGACTACTTCGACCTCCGTCTGACGGAGGTCGCCGCCGCGGTGCGGGCGAAGATCCCGGCCGCCGACACCATCGGTGTTGATCACGCCTTCTACGACTACGACGGCGTCCACGTCCACGTCCGGCGCGCCGTCAGTGCCGGCGGGCAGGTGCTCGCGGACCTCGACAGCGCGGACGATGCGTCCGCTGCGCTCGCCGAGGAGATCGCCGAGGAGATCGACGCCGTTCTCGACGCGCTGGCCGAGTACGGCTTGCGCCCCGAGGGCGATAACCCCGTGATCATCCTGCCCGCGGACGCGACCGTCCCCACCACGACCACTACGGAGGACAACCAGTGAGCAACAGCGACGCCGCGCCGGGGGACTCGACCCTTCAGGCGTGGCAGCGGGAGGTGCAGCGCCGCGAGGACGCGTTGACGACCGCCCGGGACGCCTACTTGTTCGCCCGGCTGGCGCTGGTCGCTCACCAGATCCGGACGTTCCCCACGACCAACGGGGTGGACCTGACTGCCGCGGCCCAGATCGACCTCGAAATCACCTACACCGAGGCCGGTAGTCCGCGCGCCGGGCTCAACCTGGTGATGGCGGCGGACGACACCGTGCTGGCGGACTGGCATCCGCAGGAAGGCGCTGCGGACCTGCTGCCCATCGAGGAGGCCGTCGCCGACGGTCTGCACGCCTGCGTCGCGAACGGACTTCCCTCCAGCGCGGCCCTGTCGCTTCCGCCTGCGGACACGCTGCCGCCGCCCGTTCCGGAGGGGCTGCGGATCGACCCGGCCACCCCGGAGGGACTGGCCATCACCAGCCTCTGGGAGGAGCTGGCCGAGATCGAAAAGCGTGCCGGCGACTGGAACGGCGGCGACGTCGTCGACGTGCTCGGATGCTGGTTCGCGTCGCTGGGGTACAGCACGAACACGTGACGCTGGCGCGGTCCTGAGCGACGCTGACGCGTCCTCGGTACCGCTCAACAGGTCAGTGTGATCGAGCAGGACGGCGAGCAGCCGGCGTCCGTTGCAACAGCTCCCCCTGCTCGCTCTCACATTCGATGATCACACACCCAAGGATTCGGGGAGTCGTCGACCGGGGCGTCCCCCTCATCCGGCAGCGGGTCGTCGAGCCCGTCCACCAGCTCTTCGAGTTGGCTGTCGGTCCATCCCACCAGCTCGCGTAGTTCCGAGTCGGCTTCGTCCAAGCCGGCGAGGACGATGGCGAGCTCGTCTTCCACCCAGCGCCGAGCTCGGACACCCACGCCGACAGAAACGCGCTCCGGTGGGGGCAATCGGATTTCCCTTTCGCCGGGACGTCACGTGCCCGCCTTTCCGTTCTTCATCGCCGCGCGCCGGGCGTCGGTCGCGCCGTGTGCGCGAGGAATCCCACGAACAGGAAACACATCATGACCGACCCGACACCACCCGCGATTCCGCTGTCCATGGCCCACCTACCGACCGCTGGCGGCCTCGCCGTCCCGTGGATCACTCCCCGTACAGGCGACGGGCGCCACCTGTTCGGTGCCGTCGATGCCGACCGCAAGGACCAGGCGCTGCTGAGGCGGCTGTGCGGCGTGTGCGGCCGTCGCCACGACGAGCGTCTGGTGCTGCTGATGCGTCTGTCGGACCTGCCTCGGCAGTGCACCGCCGAGCCCGCGCTCCACCCGACCTGCACGGCCTACACCATCGCCGCCTGCCCGATGGTCGGGGGACGTCTCGACCACTACCGGACCACGCCACAGGCACTTGACCCAACGATGATCCGCCCGGTCGACTCGCCGGCCCGCCGCGGCGCGCCCGCCGAGCCCTGGTTCGCCGTCTGGCTACCCGGCTACACGGTCATCACCGACCACGGCGCCCTCGCCGCCTCCTACGCCGGCAGCACACCGCTACGGATTCGCCCCATCACCTGGCCGGTTTCCTTTCTCCGCATGACCCGGCCCGCGAGCACGCACGGCCCTTCCTGACCGCCGCGGCGCGACCCGCGCCCACCGCATCGCCCCCGTCCCCCGCTCCTATCCCGCGAAGGGAGGTGATCGCGCATGCCCGCGACTTCCCGCAGACCGCCCGGCGCTGGCACCCCTGACGCGACGAGCCTCGCGGAGTCCGTCGCGCGTGCCTGGCACCGCGCGAACCACGCAGCCTCACCGCAGATTCCGCTGTCCACCGTCGCCGCCCTCGCCCTGATCACACCACCGCCGGGCCAGATCTCCGCCACCGCCGATCTCATCGCCGGCCTGGACACCGAGCAGTTCCGCCGGTTTACGCGACTCCAATGGACGATCTTCGTGCGGGCGCGGCCCGACCTCCTGCCCGCCGCCTGGCCCCTGGTCGAGCCCTGGCTCGGCGCCGATCCGCCGGACGACGCCGCCATCGACGCGGCCCGCCGCGTCGCCCACGCCGCGCTCGACGCCGGACAACTGCACCTGACCGGCACGCTACGACGCCGGGACGTCGACCTGTTCGGCCCGCTGCTCGTCGAGCTGCGCGCCGACGGCGCGCGTCTGGCCGCTGGCCAGTACTACACCCCCGGCCACATCGCCGACGCCCTCACCGCCGGCCTGATGACCGCGGTAGAGCCGGGCCAGTCCGTGATCGACCCGGCGGTCGGCACCGGCGGGCTGTTCCGCGCCGCCGCCCAGACGCTACGCGCCCAGCACATCGATCCCGCCACCATGCTGTGGATCGGCGGCGACGTCGACGAAGTCGCGATTGCCTGCGCCGCCGCGAACGCGGTGCTGTGGCAGCTCGGCCCGAACGTCGTGCTCGGCGTCGGCGACACCCTCACCGACACCTGGCAGACCGCCGCGATCACCCAGCGCCGCGAGGTCCTCCACATCGCCGAACGGCTGCGCGCCACCGCGTTCGCCGCCGACGTGCTCGGCACCCTGGCCCGCCTGGTCGACGCGGCCAGCACCGAGCGCGCCGCTCCCAACCCCCGAACCTGACAACCAGCCCCGTTCCACCGGCGAGAACAAGCCGCACCAGGAAGACCACACACGTCGGCCCGCCGCACCTGCCTCCCGCGGCGGGCCGACGTGCGTCACCGTCGGCGCGCCCTGGTCCCGCGCACCCACCGTCCGACCGGTGGGTGCGCCGGCACCCGGCCCCATCGCCTCGCGCACTCCGATCAGCCCGTCCGCCGTGTTGCGCCCGCAAAGGAGCGCCCCGCCATGCCGTCAACCCCGCACCTCATCGGCTTCGCCGAACTACTCGGCCGGCTCCGCCACGTCCTGACCATCAACGGCGAGGACACCGTCGCCCTCCGCTTCGCCGTTCTGCCTATTCACCCGTACTTCGACCGGGACGGCTGGCCGCGCCGGCTACACGCCCACGTCCTGTTCGGACTGGACACCCACCTCGACCCGACGAGCATGCTCAACCTCGAACCTGTCGCCGACGTCCTCGGGGCACTCGGCTACCCGCTGACCGCCAAGGCCGCCGCCCTCGCCAGCGAGGCTGAGCAGCTCACCTTGCAGGGCTGGACCTGGGGCCACGCCGTCACCACCGCGATCCTGCGCACCGTCGAGGACGACGAGCCGGAAGACACCCGCATCGGCGACGCCGCCGTGATGGCCGTGCTCTCTCACGTCGCCGCCTGCCACGCCACCGAGATGACCAGCCCAACCCGGGCCACCGCGCTGTTCCACCGCGGCTACCCGACCGGGCTGCTCGGCCACCTGGCCGCCTACCTGCGCATCGACGCCGTCCACGCCTCCGCCGTCGGAGACCGCAGCGCTCTTGCCCTGTTCGGCCACCTCGGCTGGACGCTGTCCCCCCGCGCGAGCGCGGTCCTCTCCACCGCCGAGCAGGTCGAAGCGGCCGGGGCCACCTGGACCGACGTCGTCATCGAGGCCAGGGCCACGCGCCGGGACCACCTTCGCCGCGACCCCTGGGACCACTGAACCGCGGGCGGTGTCCGCGACCACCTGGGCCACCCGCCCGCCGAGCGCCGCGCTGTTCGACCCACCGCTGCCGCCACGCGAGGGCCGCCGGCGGGCGGCGGCACAACCGCCGCATTTCTCGCTGACAGGGACAGCCGTTTCTCTTCCTGCCGGCCTACACCAACCTCCCACCTCGAACATCTGTACGAGAAGAGAGAACCAGCATGCGTGAATACATTGCGCGCGTGGGAACGGATGACGCCTGGCTGTGCCGATGCGGGAACAGCCCGACGGCCGGCGGATTCGCACCGGTCCACCGGGGCAGGGAAACCGACCCGGGCTCGGCCTGGTGGAGGGGCCACTACTGCTGCCTGACCTGCGGACTACTGATCCACTGGCCCACCCGGGAGATCGTCGGACGCGTCGACCTCGCGGACCTCGTCCTGCGCGCATCGGCGCCCTGCGCGAGCCGCCGGCGGCGACAGCCTTTCCACCGGCGCAGGAGGCGACTCCGCCATGGAGGACGAACGTGACGACCGGGCAAGCAGCAGCTCGGGCGCACGACTCCATCACGGCAGCGCGCTCCGGCGATGTACCGGGACAGACATCGACACGAGTAGGAAGGCTGTGACGGACGGCCCGAGGGCGACGGGTGGTGAGGGCGCTCCCGGTGTGGTGCCCACCGTCCTGGCGCGATCAGACTGGTGGCGAAGGCCGGTCCGCCATGCCCCGCGCGGGCGTCCGGACCGGGCTGCCGCTGCGAGCCCGCGCCACGTAGAGGACACCGCTGATGAACCTCGAATCCCACGTCCTGGTCGACATGACCGTCAAGGAGGTCCAGGAAGCCCTGGCGAAAGGAGACCAACCCGCGATCGCGGTCCTGGAAGGAGAGCCCTCGCGGACGCTGAGCAACTCGGCCTACCTGCGTGACCCCGCCCGCGCGGAAGAGTTCGAGCGGCAGGTCGCCGAGGAGGCGAACCGTATCGATCTCGAACGCCTCATCCTGGCCGTTCCGCAGATCAGCAGGCCCGTCGTCATCGACGGCGACGACGAAGTCCGGCTGCGCTCCCCGTACACCGGTGGCCCGCTGCTGGAGGACGACGGCGAGATGCACGTAATCCTGTGGGTGCTCTGGGACGAGGAGGAGGGCCACGAGTCTGGGATGGTCCCCTACCAGCGCAAGCGCGACGGCACGCCGGTCTTCGACGCGTTCGACGGGTCGGACTACATCTTCTCGATTCCCCTGAACCCCGGGGCCGGACCCGGCCTCGTCCTGCTGCGTGCACTGCTCGACGAGAACCTGCAACGGCGCACCCGCCCCTGACCGCCCCGCCGGCACCGCCCACAGGGGCACGCGGCCGGTGTCAGGCCAGGCTGACCCGGTCCAACCATCGCACCAGCGGACCAGCGCCGTCCCGGGCCAGATCGATCACGGTCGCGGCCTCCCGTAGCGCACGGGCGACCAGCACCCCGGCGACCGCGACCGGCCCGGGATGCCGGCTCGCGAGGTACGCGAAATCGCCGTCGCCCGTCACCAGCAGCAGCGGCTGACTGTCGCTGCGGTAGGCGTCGGCGAGCGCGAGGTCCGCGCGCTGCCAGCCCTCGGCGGCCACCAGCCGGCTGTCCGCCGGCCAGCGCACCGCCGCCAGCCGCCCGGACGCGCCCGCGGCCGTCACCGCGCACCCGTAGCCGCCGACGATCCGCATCGTCACCGTCATCCACCGGGCCGCGAGATTGTCCGCGTCCGCCAGGACCTGCACCACAACAGATGATCATAGGCGGGGTCGTGGCGACACGGGACGTACACCGACGCATACCGTGGACAGGCCCACGAGCCGGCTACACCCCCCACCGCCGTTCCACCGCCAAGGAAAGCTGGAACGGTATTCCTGGACCCCGCTGGAGGCCGCGATGAACGACGCCACCTGGACCCTGGTGACCGACGTCGTGGACCGCGTGCAGCAGTCCATCCGGATGACCGACTACCCGGCGATCGTCATCCTTGACGGGGACCGTAGGCAGATCCTCTCCGATTACGACTACGTGCACGGCGAGAACGCCCGCGCCGACTTCGAGACCCGCGCCGCCGACCTCGCCCGCACCCTGCACGCCCGCCGGTTCACCTTCGCCGTCCCGCAGATCATCGAGATGCTCCCCGGCGGTCTTCAGGCCCACGCGTTCTCCGTCCGGCCGCTACGCGACGGCGAGCAGGAGAGCGTGGTCTGGACCGCCTACGACGCCGACGACGGCGTCGACTACGGCTGGGCTCCCTACACCCGCCGGCCATCCGGCCAGCCCATCTTCGACGAGCCCAGCACATTCCACCTGCCGGCGCTGCCGACCGACTTCCCTGGCGTCCGCCTGCTCCGCCTCCTCGCTGACGAGTAGACCGGACGCTCGCCCGACAGGTCCCGGGCACGCTCACCGGGCGCTCCCGGCCGCCAGCCCCGGCCCGCGCACCCTGACCGACCGGGCCCGGCACGTCACGGCCCGGTCGTCCATCCGCACGCTCGTCGAGAAGGCCGGCGCGCTCCTGGACGAGCCGAGCCACGCGCAGCGGCCGTGCCCAGGCAGCCAGCCGGTCGTACTGGGAGCGTCCCCCGCGGGGGACCGTGCACCAGCGGGTGACGAGAGAACAGCACCTCCAGCTCGCTGATGGCCTGCCCGCCGGTGGCGAGGACGGCGACAGGGCCGGCTTCCCTCGTCAGGCTCTTCTTTTTGCTGTCCCCTGATTGGCGCCCAGCTTCCCGGCGGACCGGCCGCCGACCGCACCGCAGGGTGAGCCCGATGCGGCGACGCACGGTCCCGATCCGCCCGCGCCTCCCCGTCGAACACCTCACCCGCTCACCTGCGCGAGGACCGCCCGCTCCGGGCAGCCCGAATTCCGTGCCGCCGCACCCCGTCCAGCCTCGCGAGCCATCGACAGCCGACCCGCATGGTCCCGGCCGCAGAACCGTATCGGCGAACTGATCACTGACCCCGAGCGGAGCTCGGCCGCACGCAGCCCGCCTCGGACCTGCCCCCGCTCCCGGCCGCAGGCCGAGCTCCGCTCGGGGTCAGTGATCAGTTCGCCGATACGGTTCTGCGGCCGGGACCATGCGGGTCGGCTGTCGAT
>NZ_JANEZT010000112.1 GCF_025403405.1 Frankia tisae | reverse complement strand
GTGCGGGGTGAGACCCGGTGTGGGTGAGAGGGGGCGTGGACCCCGTCCTCCGGATTTCAGCCGAGGACCGCCGGGTATGCCGGATGAACCTGACCGGCTCACGCGGCCGCGACGGCGATGTGCGGCGTGCCCGAGCCGACGACCGGGCCGGCACGGGACGGTAATTCTGGCCGCCCGAAATATCGGCGGAGGGGCGGCGGATCGGCCGTCGCGGGCTCTCGGTGGGCAGGTGGAGGGGTTGCTCATGACAGTGGTGTAGCCGGTCGACGCCCGACAGCGGAGGGTATGGAGCCTCACCCTTTTTGGTGAAGGTTGTGCACGTCGGGCGGCTTCTGGGCCACACTTTTCGGAGAAAGCGATAAGGACCCATGGCCCGGCGCCACACCATGCGTTCGACCTTGCGAGGCGGGAGGTTTGCCGTGGCGGCTCGACGTCGGACGACCTGTCCGCGCCGAAAGTCCCTTCCAGGCACCCTGCTACTGCTCACGGTAGCGGCAGCGATGCTGCTGGCCGGCGGCTGCGGCTCGCCGAGTTACGATTATGTGACGAACAAGAAGGACGGCGCGTTCCTGCGGGTTCCAAACGGGTGGAATCACCAGGAGATGCCCGGTCCGGCCCTGTTCGGTATCGACGCCCGGAACGTCAGTCCCGAGATGCTGCAGGGGCTGATGTCGAGGGAATGGGTCGTCGGCCTCGACGCGGCCCGGCGATTCGACGACTCGCGCCTGCTCATCCCGGACGCCACCCTGCCCAAGGGCTTCGCGCAGGTTCGCCACCTGTTGCCGGAGGAGGCGAACGCGGTGTCGACCAACGACCTGCGCAACTTCGTCCTGTCCGTGGACGACGCCGTGGCCGCCCAGGAGAAGGCCGTGCGTCAGGACCCCTACGGGGCCCGGCTGACGCCTGACTTCCTGTTGCTGGCGGATGAGGTCGTGCACAAGAAGGACGGCGTGCACGGGGTGCACCTCGTCTACCAGGTGCAGACCGATGCCGGCCTGGTCACCATCGACCAGACGAGTCTGCTCGACAACGGGCAGACGGTTCTCTACCAGCTCATCCTCGCCTGTTCGTCGCTGTGTTATGCGCAACATGCAGACCAGATCGGCGATGTGGCCAAGTCCTTCACGATCGAGCCGACGGACCGAGGGCAGTAGGAATGGGCGCGATGGACCACGCAGACCGGACCCACGCGGACGGGACCGTGGACGGCCTCGACTCGAGGATGCGCGGCGCCGACGCGGCCGGGCCGGACGTGCCTGAGTCACCCGGCGGGTCCACGGCGTCGACGGCAGCGACCGGGACGGCGCAGCCGGAGAAGACTGCGCCGGGCGACGGAAAGCCGCGCCGCCGACCGCTCCCGCTGTGGGACCGGGTCAAGTTCCTGATCCTGCTCGGCGCCGTGTTCCTGTTCGTGGTGGCCGCGGACGTCTCCGGCGACCCGTTGATGACCTGGGCCGACGCATTCCGGATCCAGGCCAGGAAGAGCGCCTGGGTGCTCGTTCTGGTCGGCCTTGAGGTGCTGCACCAGCTGCACATGCTCATCGCCGAGCGGTGGTCGGCGTACCACGTGTTCTGGACCGACCGGGTCTTCGGTGGGGCGGAACGCCGGATGCTGCGGCTCAACGACTGGAACCGGTACCGGCTCAGCCGCGCGGCAAAGTGGATCGTGGCTCTGGCCCTCGCCCTGTTCGTCTACGCCCGGCTGTCCCACACCTCGGTCTTCGACGCCCTCGTGCAGGTGCCGGGCGACCTGTGGAAGGCCATCCCGTTCGTCCTGCAGATCGTCCTGCTGATGGTCCTCGTCGTCGGCCAGTTCGTCGTCATGTTCTGGTTCCTGTCCAAGGGAGGCGTCGACACGTACTTCCCGGAGGACATCACCACCCGCTTCGCCGACGTCTGGGGCCAGGACCACGTCGTCAGCCGGGTCCAGGAGAACGTCTTCTACCTGGAACGGCCCGAGGAGATCGAGAGCCGCGGCGGGCACGTGCCCGGCGGCATCCTGCTGTGGGGGCCGCCCGGCACCGGCAAGACGCTCATCGCGGAGGCGGTGGCCGGCGAGACCGGCAAGCCCTTCGTGTTCGTCGACCCGGGTGCCTTCTCGGCGATGTTCATCGGCGTCGGCATCCTCAAGGTGAAGTCGCTGTTCCGCAAGCTCCGCAAGCTCTCGCTGCGCTACGGCGGTGTGATCGTCTTCTTCGACGAGGCCGACACGCTGGGCAGCCGCGGCGCGCTCAACGGCGGCTTCGGTGGGATGGGCAACGGGGCGCGGTCATGGTTTGCTCGCCAGGGCGCGCCCGCGGCCGCGGCGTCCGGTATGGCGCCGGGCATGGCCGGACCGGGCGCGCCGCACCGCCGCGCCGACTCGTTCGACCCGTTCGGCGCGCGGGGCGACGGCGGGTCGCGCGACCTGTGCAACGGCCTGTCCTACCTCAGCTCCGCCGCCCGCTCGGAGATCACCCGGGAGCAGGCGCGGGAGCAGTTCGTGATGGGCGGCGGTGGCGGCGGGTTCGACGGCACCCTGCAGGCGCTGCTCACCGAGATGTCCGGGCTGAAGAAGCCGCGCGGGTTCCTCAACCGGGTGGTGCGCCGCACCCTCGGCATGCGCCCGAAGCCACCGCCGAAGTACCGCATCCTGGTGATGATGGCGACGAACATGCCGCAGTCGCTGGACGAGGCGCTGCTGCGCCCAGGCCGCATCGACCGTCAGTACAAGGTCGGCTATCCGAGCAAGGAAGGCCGTATCCGCACCTTCGAGGGGTACCTCGCGAGGGTGCGCCACGAGCTCACCCCGGAGCAGATCGACCGGCTGGCGATCATGAGCCCGGAGTCCACCGGCGCGACCATCAAGGACACCGTCAACGAGGCGCTGGTGCAGGCGGTCAAGGACGGCCGCGAGGTCATCACCTGGCAGGACATACTCCGGGCCCGGGTGATCAAGGAGTACGGCCTCGCCGACGACCATGAGCACGTCGACCGGGAACGGCACAGCATCGCCCTGCACGAGGCGTGCCACGCGGTCGTCGCCTACCGGATGCAGCGCGGTCGCGTGATCGACCTGGCCACCATCGAGCGGCGTGGCGGCGTCGGCGGCTTCGTGGCCCACGTCGCCGTCGAGGACCGGATGTTCATGTGGAAGTCCGAGATCGAGATCCAGGTGATGGTCTCGCTGGCCTCGCTGGCCGGGGAGCGGATGTTCTTCGAGGGGGACAACACCGTCGGAGTCGGCGGCGACCTGCGCAGCGCCACCCTGCTTGTCGCGAACTTCATCTCCTCGGCGGCGATGGGGGAGACCCTGGCCTCCCGGCTGTCCATGCTCGAACAGCAGATGGGCAACGCCTCCATCGACGCCGACCGGCCCTTCGGCGAACAGGTCGAGGTCAAGCTGCGGGAGCTCTACGAGCGCACCGAGGCGGTGCTGGGCGCGAACCGTCGGGAGATCCTCGCCCTGACCCACGCGCTGGAGACGCACAAGACGATCACCGGCGAGGATGTGGAGGCCATCATGGAGGGGCGCGCGGGGCCCACCGTCGACGGCCGCCGTTACCACGAGCCAGACTTCCTCGGCCTCGCCGAGCGCTATCACTCTGACGCCGTGCGTGCGCACCGCGGCCAGGTCCACGAGCTGCGCAAGCTGCCCGAGCTGGGCCGCGCGGCGGCGAGCAGCCCCGCCGAGGCAGCCGGATCCTCGCCCGCGGCATCCCCGCCGCCCAGCGTCTAACCGCCGGCGGCGGGCCGGCCGCAGGTCGCGGGCCACACGATCTGGCCGCAACCTGGCCGGAAATCGAGCCGGTGGGCAGGCGGCCGAGGCGGCGCCAGCAAGGTTGACGAGCGATCACCCGGGGTCATGCGAACGATTCGGAATCACTCGTCCTAGGGGCACTCTGCCGGTCGCGGGGTAGTGAGGCGAAGGCGAACACGGCCGCGACGAGGGCCGCGACGGCGGCGAGTACCAGGCCGGAGCGCGCGCCGAAGGTCTGCGCGATCCAGCCGGCGATCGGCCCGCCAAACGGGGTCGTGCCGAGGAAGGCCACTGACCACAGCGCCAACACCCGTCCGCGCAGGGCCGGGTCGGCGGACAGCTGCACGGTCGCGTTCCCCGTCGAGATGAAGGCGACGCTTGTCCCGCCCACCAGCACCAGCGCGGCCAGCTCCAGCTCGAGGGTGGGCGCGGCGGCAGCGAGCAGGAGGACCGCCCCGAAGGCGCTGGCGATGAACCCGAGCGGCCGGACGCCGATGCGTCGCCGGCGGGCGACCAGCAGCCCGCCGGCGACCGCGCCGGCCCCCATCGCGGAGGTCATCATGCTGTAGGTCGCCGCGCTACCGCCGAAGGTCTCCTTCGCCACCAGAGGCAGCACGACCGGAAACTCGTAGGACAGCGTGCCGATGACCACCATCATGATCAGTGGGATCCGCAGCGCCGGGGTGTGCCGCACGTAGGCGAAGCCGGCTCGTAGCTGCCCGGGTGCCCGATGCACCGGCGGCCGCTCCTGCAACGCCGCGATGTCCATCCGGTGCAGGGCGACCAGCACCGCGCCGAACGACGCCGCGTTGAACAGGAAGCACCCGGCCGTGCCGATCGCCAGGATGACCAGGCCCGCGATGGCCGGTCCGACGATACGGGCCGCGTTCACTGTCACCGAGTTCAGGGTGATGGCGTTCGGGAGATGCTCGGAGCCGACCATCTCCTGCACGAAGCTCTGCCGGGCCGGGTTGTCGATGGCGCTGCACAGGCCGATGAGTGCCGCGGCCACCGCGACCATCCACAGCCGGGCGGTGCCCGTCAGGTCCAGCACACCCAGCGCCAGCGCGGCGAGCCCGGAGCCGCTCTGGGTGACCATCAGCAGACGCCGTCGGTTCGTCCGGTCGGCGATCAGGCCACCGTAGGGCCCGAACAGCAGCACCGGCAGGAACTGCGCGGCCGTCACCAGACCGAGGACGGTGCCCGAGGCGCCCAGCGAGAGCACCAGCCAACCCAGGGCGATGGTCTGCATCCAGGTCCCGCACAGCGAGACGATCTGCCCGGACAGGAAGAGGCGGAAGTTCGGTATCCGCAACGCGGCGAAGGTGCCACCGCTGGGCGAGACCACCCCGGCGGATGCTGCCACGGCGGGCTTGGTCGCCGCCGGTTCGTTCGTGGAGAGCTCGGCCGTGGTGGCGAGCGGGGCGGTCGTGGCACTGGCACCGGTGTCCGGCCGGTCCGGCTCCGTTGCCGGGGGCCGGCCGGGACTGTCGACCTGCAGGGACATGCACGCACCTCCGCGCGCATCAACGCCGAGGGCCAGATCGTTATTTCGCAGCAGGTAAACATCTTGCCCGATGGTGACGGAGTCGAGTCGCCGGTTGGCTTTCGCCGCGCCCCGATCTACTATGCGAACATACGTTCGATTGATGCGCTCTGGATCCCACGGAGTTCCGCTGGAGTCCGGGCGCATCGGTGCAGGAGGGGTTGGTGGTCGTGATCGATGTCGAGGCGCTGCTGGGCGGGGTCGTCACCGTCGACGCACGCGATTTGCCCGATGCGGAGGTCGCGTTGCTGGTCGTCGACGTCCGTCGGCTGGTCGACGCCACCGACGCGCTGTGGATCCGGCTGCTGGCCGAGTTCGACCGGCGCGGCCTGTGGCGGCTCGACGGCGCCCGGTCGGCTGCGGCCTGGCTGCGTCGGGAATGCCGGCTGGTGCACCCCACGACGGCCACGGCGCTGGTGGTCGCGCATGCCATTGAGGCGCTACCGGCCTCCGGCGCGGCCTTCGGGGCGGGCACCATCAGTTTCGAACACATGCGGGCGATTGCACCCGCCGCCGCACCGGAACGGCGCGAGGTCGCGTTGCGGGCCGACCCGATCTTCGCGCGAGCCGCACTCTGGATGAACTCGCGCCAGATGAGCAACGTCGTGCGCACCTGGATGCAGTTGGCGGACGGATGAGCGCCGCGATCGATTGGTGGATGCACAGGGAGAGACGGCCCGGTGCAACGGCGTCTCCGGCTCGGACCCCGGGGCAGTGGGATCCGAGGGAACCGGGAGGTGGGGCGCGGTGGCCCCGGTGGCCGCTACAGCGGAATGTTGCCGTGGACGTTCTTGTCCGCACGGGCGTCGGCGAGCGCGCTGGCCAGCGCGGAGGCGACGGCGCCTCGGGTCGCGGCCGGGGTGACGACCGCGTCGACCACACCCAGCTCGACGGCCCGGTCGATGCCGCCGACGGTGCGGACGTGTTCCTCGGCGAGTTCCGCCAGCACGTCCGGCCGGCGCTGGACCGGGACGTCGGCAAGCGTGCGCCGGTGCAGGATGCCGACGGCGGCCTCCGCACCCATGACGGCGATCTGCGCCGTCGGCCAGGCGAACACGGCCGTCGCCCCGAGCGAGCTGGCGTTCATCGCGATGTACGCGCCGCCGTACGCCTTGTGCGTCACGACGGTGACCCGGGGCACGGTGCACTCGGCGAAGGCGTAGAGCAGCTTCGCCCCCCGGCGGACGACGCCCTCCCATTCCTGCCCGACGCCCGGCAGGTAGCCGGGGACATCGACCAGGACGACCAGCGGCACGCCGAACGAGTCGCACATACGTACGAATCGTGCCGCCTTCTCGGCGGAGGTGGCGTCGAGGCAGCCGCCGCGGCGCAACGGGTTGTTCGCGACCACGCCGACGGTGCGCCCGCCGAGCCGGCCGAGCGACGTCACGATGTTCGGGGCCCACTTCGGGTGCAGCTCGATGCCTTCGTCGTCCAGCACGGCGTTCACCAACGGCCGCACATCGTAGGCGCGCCGCGGGTTCTCGGGCAGCAGCTCGGCGAGCTCGCGCCCGGCGACCTGGCCGATGTCGCGCTGGTCGGCGAGCAGGATCGCGAGCGCGCGGGTGCGCTCCATCGCCTCGTCCTCGGAGGTGCACGTCACGTGCACGACCCCGCTGCGCTTGGAGTGGACCTCAGGGCCGCCGAGGCTGGTGGCCGTGCACTCCTCGCCGGTCACCGACCGCACCACGTCCGGGCCGGTGACGAAGACCTTCGCCTCCGGCCCCATGATGACGATGTCGGTCAGCGCGGGGCCATAGGCGGCGCCGCCCGCCGCCGCACCGAGCACCAGCGAGAGCTGGGGGATGCGTCCGGAAGCCCGAACGGTCGCGGTGAAGATCTGCCCGACGCCGTCCAGCGAGGCGACGCCCTCTTGGAGCCTGGCGCCACCGGAGTGCCATATGCCGACGACCGGGCAGCCCAGTCGGACGGCGGACTCGATGGCGTGGACGACGCGGGCGCATCCGTCGCGCCCCATGGCTCCACCCTGTACGGTCGGATCGGTGGCGAATGCGACGACTTCGTTCCCGTCGACCAGGCCCTGGCCTGCGATAACCCCGGAGGCGTCGCCGGCGGCGAACAGGGACACCGTGTCGGCGTCGAAAAATCGGGCGAGCCGGGCCTCGGGTGTGCGGGGGTCAACTCGGTCGATCGTGGACAGACTCACCGTGCGTCTCCTTGCCTGAACGGCGCCGGACCGGTCTGTCGGCCGACGCGCGACCACCTGGGATACGCGCCGGACCCGCGAAACACTCGGTCCGGCGACGATGGCCGCCCGCCGCACCGGCGGGCGGTGCCGTGGCGGCGGTGGGGCGGTCGGCGTCACGGCGACATGTGGTGACTGCGATGTACAGATCTGGTGCCGAACTCGGCGGCGGTGCTGGGGTGGTGCTGAGCAGCCCAGGCACCCGCTCGGTGGACCACTGTCGTCGTGACGGCCGGCGGATCCGGATCTATGCCCGGCTGGGCGCGAGATGCGGTTCCGCCGGCGTCCCGACGGCGACGGCCGGATGCGGGGCGGCATACGCCGTTCCCGCGATGGGGTCGTCAGACGGTGAAAGCCAGACAGACGTCGTGGCCGCCGAAGCCGAACGAGTTCGACAGGGCCGCGCCCGTGCCGATCTTGCGGTTGTCGATGCTTACGACGTCGAGAGCGATCTCGTCGTCGAGGGCGTCGAGGTTGCGGGTCGCCGGGACGATCCGCTCACGCAGGGCCAAGATGCTGACCACCGCTTCCAGCGCACCGGCCGCCCCGAGCAGGTGACCGGTCATCGACTTGGTCGACGTCACCGCGACCGCGTCAATGTGGTCCCCCAGAGCGGTGCGCAGCGCTACCGCCTCGGCCAGGTCACCCGCGGGGGTCGAGGTGGCGTGCGCGTTGATGTGGACGATGTCGCTCGGCTCCAGCGACGCCGAGCGCAGCGCGGCCCGCACGGCCCGTGCGGCGCCGGCGCCGGTGGGGTCCGGGGCGGCCACGTGGTACGCGTCCGAACTGATCCCGGCGCCTGCCAGTGCGCCGTAGACCCGAGCGCCGCGGGCGGCGGCGTGCTCGGCGGCCTCCAGGACCAGGATCGCCGCGCCCTCGCCGAGAACGAATCCGTCCCGAGCCTTGTCGAACGGGCGGGACGCCGACTCCGGCGAGTCGTTGCGGCGGGACAGCGCCTGCATCTGCGCGAAACCGGCGATGGGCAGGGCCGCGATCGCGGCCTCGGTCCCACCGGCGATGACGACGTCCGCCCGGCCGGCCCGGATGATGTCCAGCCCGAGGGCGATGGCCTCCGAGCCGGACGCGCAGGCGCTGACCGGCGCGTGCACGCCCGCCTTCGCCTTGAACTCCAGGCCGACCGTGCTTGCCGGGCCGTTGGGCATGAGCATGGGCACCACGTGCGGGGAAACGCGCCGGGCACCCTTCTCGCGCAGCACATCGTGCTGAGTGAGAAGGGTGATCACCCCGCCGATCCCGGAGGCGACGCAGGCCGCGAGGCGTTCCTGGTCGACCTCGGGCGAGCCCGCGTCAGCCCAGGCCTCGCGCGCGGCGACCAGCGCCATCTGCTGGCTGCGGTCGAGGGTACGTGCCTCGACCCGGGCCAGCGGAAGCTCCGTCGCGAGCGGCGCGCCGATCTGGACCGGGAGTTGCTCGATCCATTCCTCGGTGAGCCGCCGGGCGCCGGAGCGGCCCGCGAGCAGACCCTCCCACGTCGAGGCGACATCGCCACCGAGGGGAGTGGTTGCCCCGAGGCCGGTGACGACGACCTGCCTAGGGGGTGTGGTCACGCCGCCACACCGGCCCGCTGGATGTACGAGACAGCGTCACCGACGGTCTTGAGGGACTTCACGTCGTCGTCCGGGATCTTCACCGAGAACTTCTCCTCGGCGGCGACGACCACCTCGACCATGGACAGCGAGTCCACGTCCAGGTCATCGATGAAGGTCTTCTCGGGGGTGACGTCGGCGGGGTCGACACCGGCAACCTCTTCGAGGATGACGGCAAGACCGGCGAGAACATCCTGGGACACGGTGGTTCCTCCTGTGAGATCTGGGCTGGTGGCGGTGGCTGCGCGCGATCAGGCGATCGTCGCGGGCGTGCGCCGGAGAGCTGATACCTGGGGCAGGGGCGTGGTAGGCCCGGTCATCGGCCCGCCATGGGCGCGGCATGGTGCGCAGGCAACCATGCCGCAAGGTCAAGCAGGGTCACGGGCATCGCACGACCTGCCCGCAGTAGGTCAGGCCGGCGCCGAAACCGAACAGCAGCACCGGGTCACCCCGGCGGATCACGCCGGTGTCGAGCAGTCGGGCGAGCCCCAACGGAATGCTCGCGGCGGAGGTGTTGCCCGAGTCGACGACGTCGCGGGCGACGGCGGCGTTCGTGGCGCCGATACCCGCCGCGAGTGCCTCGACGATCCGCAGGTTCGCCTGATGCGGAACGATACCCGCGAGCTCGTCGGGCGCCACGCCGGCCCGTTCGCAAATCTGCCGCACGACCGGCACCAGGGAGATCGCCCAGCGGAAGACCGCCTGGCCCTCCATGCGGAACATGTTGTCCCCGTAGCCGGGGACGCGGATCACCTCCGGCCGAGAGCCGTCGTGACCCCAGACTGCGGGGCCGATCTCATCGGTCTCGGCCGCGCCGATCACGGTGGCACCGGCGCCGTCGGCGAGCAAAATACAGGTGCCGCGGTCATCCCAGTCCGTGTAGTCCGACAGCCGTTCGGTGGCGACGACAAGGACGTGCCGCACGCTGCCGGCGCGAACCATGTCGGCGGCGGTCGACACCGCGTAGCTGAACCCGGCGCAGGCGCCGTTGATGTCGAACGCGCCGGCCTGGGCGGCCCCGATGCGGTGGGCGATCTGCGGCCCGGCACCGGGGATCTGCGACGGCGAGGTGCAGGTCGCCCCGATGACGAGGTCGATGGTGTCCGCCGTCAGGCCTGCGGCCGCGAGCGCCTTCTCCGCGGCGGCGGCGCCCATGGCGACAGTCGTCTCCTCCTCGTCGGCGATCCGCCGGGTGGCGATGCCGGTGCGGCTGCGGACCCACTCGTCCGAGGTGTCCACCCGCTGGGCGATCTCGTCGTTGGTGACGACCCGCGCCGGGCGGTAGACGCCGAGCCCGAGCATCCGGGCTCCGTTCAGGGGGCTCACGCCTGCGCTCCGACGAGGGTCGAGTCGCCAGCCCGCCCGTCCGGCGGCGTGCGTGGCGCTGGGGTTGCCGGCACCTGGCCGAGACGATCGGTGCCGATGTGTTCGGTGATCAGCTCGCGTGCGGCGGGCAGGTCATCCGGGCTCTTCACGGCGAGGATCTTCACACCGGGCAGCTCGCGGCGGGCGATTCCGGCCAGTGTGCCGGCCGGCGGCAGTTCGATGACCGCGGTGACGCCGAGCTCGCGCAGTTTCGCCAGGCACAGGTCCCACCGCACCGGCGCGGCGACCTGGGCGACGAGTCGGGAGACGAGATCGGCCGGGTCCGTGACGATCGTGCCGTCGGCGTTGGACAAGGTCGCGACTCGGGCCAGGGCAGGCCGGATGCCGCCGGCGACGGCGCCGAGTGCGTCGCGCGCCGAGGACATGTGGTGGGTGTGGAAGGCGCCGGCGACGGACAACGAACGCAGCCGGACGCCCGCGGGCGGTTCCGCCGCGAGCCGGGCGAGGTCCTCCATCGTGCCGGCGGCGACGATCTGGCCGGCGCCGTTGCGGTTAGCGGCGGTCAGGCCGAGCTCGGCCAGCCGGACGATCACCGCCTCCGGCTCTCCCCCGAGTATCGCCGTCATCCCGGTCGCGGTCCGCGCGGATGCCTCGGCCATCGCGCGGCCGCGCAACGCGACCAGGACGAGTGCCTCCTCCGCCGAGAGGATGCCGGTGAGGGCCGCGGCGGTGATCTCACCGACGCTGTGGCCCGCCACGACGAGCGAGGTGGTCCCGACCGGGGCGGCGACCGGCAGCCCGAGCTGTTCGGCGGCGACGAGGCCGCTGGCGACGATCAGCGGCTGGGCGATCGCGGTGTCCCGGATCGTCTCGGCGGGTGCCTCGCACCCGACCTCCAGCAGATCGATGCCGGCCGCAGCCGACCACCAGCGCAGCCTTTCCTCCGCCCCGGGGAGACCGCGCCAGGCGCGGAGCTGTCCGGGGGTCTGTGCACCCTGACCGGGTGCGAGGATCGCGAGCACGTAACTACCTAACCCTTCGGGAGGACTACTTGTCGCTGGCGGCCACTCACCGATGTCCCGACCGGGCGTTGTAGGTGGTCTACAAACCGATCTGCCGCGACCGTGAATTCGTTCGTGCTGTGGTCATCGGGCCGGATTCGCGTGACAGACCAGCAGAGTGGCCCGATGTGACCGTTCTCGCACCGGGGTGCGATGACTCCGGAGCGATATAGCCGATCACGCTTTCCCTGTAGATAACACACCGTCGAGGCGTCCCAGGACGAGCGCAACATGCAGGATGAAACGCTCCCGATGATCCGCTGGGTCGAGACCGCAGACCTCCGCGGCCTTTCGTAGCCGGTAACGGACCGTGTTGGTATGGAGATAAAGGGCTCGGGCCGTGGCTTCCAGAGACGAACCGAAGTCGAGGTAGGCCCCGGCGGTCTCCAGCAGCGGCGTGCCCGCGTCGCGCAGCGGAAGGTAGACCTCCTCGATGAGCGCCCGCCGGGCGTCGGCGTCCCCGGCCAGCGCCAGCTCCGGCAGCAGCGCCCGGGCCTGGACCGGCCGGGGCGCCGCCGGCCAGGCGGCGACGACGTCGGTCGCGGCAAGTGCCATCCGGGCTGCGCGCGGCGCACCGGTCAGGTCGGCGACGACCGGGCCGACGACGACCGGGCCGGGCCCGCAGGCGGGCAGCAGCACCCGGGCCGCGTCGAGGGCGGTGTGCACCTCGCTGGCGAGCAGCCGGTCCGGTGCCGCACCGCCCTGGGCACCGACGCTGCTCGGACCGCCGGCGGTCGCGGCGTCCCCGGCGGCGGTCGCCACCCCGCCGGGACGGCCGATGCCGTCGGAGCCGGTGGCAAACTGGCCGCCGACCACCATGACCAGCCGGTTGTGGTGAACCCCGGCAAGCACCTCCAGCTGGGCCATCCGGGCCAGCCGGTGCACCTCGTCGACCACCGCCTCCGGCGCGTTGCCCTCGGCACCGCCGACGATGACCGTCACGGCCGGGGGGTTACGCCAGCCCACCGCCGCCGCCCGTGATGGCAACGCCCGGTCCACTTCGCCGCGCACCACGTGATCGACGACCAGCGCCTCCAGCCGCGCGTCCCAGGCGCCGCGTTCCTCGGCGGCGCGGGCGTAGACGACCGCCCCGGCGAAGGCGATGTCGCGGGAGTAGCGCAGGACGTCGGCGAGCAGCCGCAGTTCGTCCTCCGGACCGGCCAGGTTCGGCACCTCGGCCTCGATCGCCTCCACCGCGACCCGGACCAGATCGACCAGGCGGCGGAAGGTCACCGCCCGCACGAGCTCTCGCGGGGCGACGCGGAAGACGTCCTCTGACAGCTGGCGGGCATGCTCAGGCCGCCGGCACCATTCGACGAACGAGGAGATGCCGGCCTGCACCACAAGCTGGATCCCGGCCCGATGGCTCGCCGACATCGCCGAGAACCACGGCAGGACCTCGCTCATCCGCGCCGCGGCCCGGGAGGCGAGCATCCCACTGGAGCGTTCGACCCGACGGACGACGTCCTCGCTCGTGCCGCCGACGGTCGCGGCCGCACCCGCACCCGCACCGTCGCCGGCCTCGCCGCTCGGCCGAAGGTTGTCCAGCGGGGGGATGCGCTGGTCCGGGTAGTCGTCGAGGGCGGGCAGCTCGCCGGGGGCCGCGGTGCCGAGCGCGGGGGTGCGCACGCCGCGCCTCGCTCGCCCGCGGGCGGCGATGCGGCGTCGCGCCGCCGCCCGGTCGGCCTCGGCCGGTGTGGGGTCGCCGTCCCCGTCAGGCGAGGCGAAGGGCCCCTCGGGTGAGGCAGAAGGCCGCTTCGGGGAGGCACGCGGGTCGGCCGGCGGGCCGCTGCCAGGTGTTTTCGCTGGTCGCGGGGACGCGCCGACGCGTCTGCCCGTCCCGTCCGACGGGTCCGAGGGGAAACCTGCCACGTCCGCCAGCATGCCTCAGCTCTCCGCCGAGGATGGGGATTGTCGTTCCCGACCGGCGGGCCACCGGGCCGGTGGCCCGGTGGACGGGTGTGTTCAGGGTCGCGCGGGCCTGGCCCGAGGGTGCCGGCGCGGGGCGTCAGCCGCGAACAGGCCGCTGTTCGGCGTGTCCGGCCCAAGGACGGCGGACCGGGCAGGTACCCCCGAGGAGGCGCCGCGCGCCCGGCCGCGGGGACCGACGATGCTTGAGGGCATGCGTGACGTGAGCATCCAGGGCGACGCGATCCGGCTGGGCCAGTTCCTCAAGCTCGCCGACGTCGTCGGCGTCGGGTCGGACGTGAAGGGGCTGCTGATGGGTGGCATGGTGCGGGTCAACGGAGAGGTGGAGAGTCGCCGCGGGCGCCAGCTCGTCCCGGGTGATGAGGTCGTGGTGCCGGGGGAGCGGCTGCGGGTGGGCTGAGAGGCGGCCCGCCCGGTCAGAGCTGGTTGGTCTGGTCAGAGCTGGTCAGAGAAGGCGTCTGCCCAGTCCCGGACCTTCGTCACGTAGGCCCGGGTCTCCCCGATGTCGGGGATGCCGCCCGCGAGGCGCACGGTGTCCGGCCCCGCGTTGTACGCGGCGAGGACCAGGGAGACCCGGTCCCCCGGCAGGTGCGCGAGCAGTTCGGCGAGCCGCGACTCGTAGTACGCGGCCGACAGGATGGCGTCGCGGGGGTTCAGGGGGTCGGCCACGCCGTCGTCGTTGCCGTCGAGCCCGAAGTCCTTCCAGGTGGTCGGGAGGAACTGCATGATGCCGCGGGCGCCGGCGTTCGACACCGCCTTCGGGTTGAACTTGCTCTCGACGCGTGCCTGCGCGGCGAGCTGGGCGGGCGTCAGGATGCCGTAGGCGGTGGCGGCCGCTCGGAACACCGGGATCAGGTCGTCCGGTACGCGGTGGGTCCGCCGCAGGACGCCGCAGCCCGCCACGAGCGTGACCGCGAGCAGGGCGGCCAGGAGTGCCCGCGGGGGCGACCGGTGGATCATGTTCGCATCTTCCATCTCCGCTGCCGGCGCCGTCAGCGCCGTCAGCGTGGTCCGGTCAGTCAAGGGCCCGTCCGGACGATTCGTGCTGTGGCTAGCCGACCAGGGCCAGGCGCAGCGTGCCCAGGTCCGACTCGGTGAGCCCGGCATTGCGGGCCCAGGCGGCGGGACCGCCCCAGCTGGCGTCGACGCCGGCGAGGAAGCCCCTCATGACCTCCGGACGGCAGGACAGCTGGTCGGGGGTGAGCGGGGCGGTCGGCCGGTTGTAGGAGGGACGCTTCGCCAGGCGGGCGTTGACCAAATGAATGCGCTCGTTGGTCTGGGCGTAGTCGGCGACGATCGCCTCGCGGTCGACCCCGGCGATGCTCAGCAGCAGGGCCGCGAGGACGCCGGTGCGGTCCTTGCCGGCTGCGCAGTGGAACAGCGCGGGGCCCGCGGCCGGCTGGGCCAGCACCCGTAGCGCCTGGGCGACGGCGGGGCCGGCGAGGCGCAGATAGTCCAGGTAGTGCTCGATGCGGTCGGCCGAGTCGAGATCGCGGACGATCGCGGGAAACCGCGGGTCGTCCGGCATCACCCACTCGCCGGGCAGGAACGACAGGTTGTGATAGTCGATGGGTTCCTCGGCGAGGGGCCCCCGACCTTCCCGCGCCGCCTCCTCCCTGGCCCGCAGATCGATGATCGTCCGCAGGCCGAAGGTCTCCCGCAGCAGGATGACGTCGGCGTCGGTCAGGGTCTGCACCGAATCGGCCCGGAGGAACACCCCGTGCCGGGTGGCTGCTCCGTCGAGGGTGGGCAGCCCACCGAGATCGCGTACGTTGTCGCAGCCCGAGAGGTTGAACCAGCGCTCCACAAGGCGATCCTAGGACCACAGGTGGCACCGGCCGGGCCGATATGGGGAATCGGTGGTGCGCCCTCAGCGCGGTGTCGGGGCGTCGCGCTGGCCGGGCGGGAGACCGGCGCGGTCGCCGGGCAGCCGGGGCCGGTCAGGGGCGGCGTCGATCGGCCGGGCCGGCACGCCCGCGACGACCTGGGCGGCGCGGATGTCGTCGGTGACGACGGCGCCGGCACCGACGACCGCGCCGTCGCCGACGCTGCGGCGGGCGACGATGTTCGCCTGGGCGCCGATCCACGCCTGGGCGCCGACGGCCACCCCGCCGGAGATCCGCGCGCCCGGCGCGATCGTCACGTAGTCGCCGATGCGGCAGTCGTGGGCCACGCTGGCGCCGACGTTGACCACCACGTGCCGGCCGGTGCGGACGTTCGTCGTGATGCTGGCCAACGCGCAGATCACGGTGCCGGGCCCGAGGCGGACGTCGCCGCCGAGGTTGGCGCGCGGGTGGACGAGAGTCGCCGGGCGCCGGCCGTGGACGCTGGCGTACCGGTCGACGCGCAGGCGGCCCGCGGCGTCACTGAAGCCGATCAGGTAGTCGGCGTCGAGGCGGCCGAGCAGGTCCAGCCCGCCGAGCAGGGGCGCTCCGCGGCGGGCGACCGGGTCGGGGTCCGCCGATCCGTCGTCGAGGAAGCCGAGGAAGGCATAGCGAAGCTGGCTGTCGACCGTGTTGACCGCCTCGACCACGTCGAGCAGCTCCCGACCGTGACCGCCGGCGCCGACGATGACCAGCGAGCGCGGGTGGTCGGGCACGCGGTGACCGTAAACCTACGTCCCCGCGAGTTCAACCTGACACTCACAGTAACGATCTGGCGAGATTCTCGGCTGCGTTCCGCGCGGAATGGTCGGCGAATCGAGTCGGCTCTACTACTATGAGCATCCTTCTGGACTCGAAGGGTGATGAATCGGTGAAGGTAGTCGTGACAGGCGGTGCCGGCTTCATCGGTGCCCACCTGACCAGAGCGCTGCTCGCCACCGGGGCCGAGGTGGTGGTGATCGACGATCTCAGCACCGGGGCGATGTCGAACCTCGCGGGGCTGCCCGTGAGATTGGTGATCGGCAGCGTCACCGACCGCTCCCTGGTCGAGGAGGCGTGCACGGGGGCGGGCAGCATCGTGCACCTGGCCGCCCGGCCGTCGGTGGAGCGTTCGCTGCTCGACCCCATGGCCACCCACACGGTCAATGCGACGGGCACCCTGACGGTGCTCGGCGTTGCCCAGCGTGCCGAGACGCACGTCGTCGTCGCGTCCTCCTCGTCCGTCTACGGCAGCGCGGGCCCCCTGCCCCGCGCGGAGGACACCCCCACGCTGCCGTGCAGCCCGTACGCGGCCTCGAAGCTCGCCGCGGAGAGCTACGCGCTCGCCTATCAGTCGGGATTCGGCCTGCCGGTGCTCGCCGCCCGGCTGTTCAACGTGTTCGGCCCGTACCAGTCGGTGGGGCACGCCTACGCCGCCGTCGTCCCCACCTTCATCGATGCCGCGCTCGCGGGAAGGCCGCTGACGGTGCACGGTGACGGCCGCCAGACCCGGGACTTCACCTACGTGGCGGGCATCGCCGGCCTGCTGTGCGACGCGGCGATGCGCCGGGTGAGCCACCCACGGCCGGTCAACATCGCCTTCGGCACCCGTACGGACCTGCTCACTCTCATCGGCGAGCTGGAGCGGATCGTCGGGCACCGGTTGAGCGTGCAGCACGGCGCGCCCCGCACCGGCGACGTCCGCGACTCCCAGGCGGACACCGCGACGATGCGGGCGCTTTTCCCCGACGCGGCCGGCCTGGACCTCTCCGCCGCGCTGGCGGCGACGGTTGCCTGGTACGCCGACCGGACCGGCACCGCGCCGGGCGTCAGCCCCGCAGCGGTGCCCGGAACGGCGGCATCCGAGCGGCTCTGACCGCCCCCGCGCCGGCCGCCAGGGTCATGGCGTGGCCGGCCGGGCGGTGTCGGCGTGATCCACAGTCGGCTGATGGGGAATCAGCTCGACCGCCGATCGCTGGTCGGCCCGGGCT
>NZ_JANEZT010000111.1 GCF_025403405.1 Frankia tisae | reverse complement strand
ACAGGGGCAGGGGCGTCTCGCTCGTGGCGGCGGCAGGTTCTGGCGCCACCCCCAGGGCCTGGCCGACCGTGTCGTTCGGCCCCGACCCCTGCCAGGCGCCGGTCAGGAGGCCGCCGCCGAGCCCTGTACCTGGTCGTGGGCTGGCCGGGCCAGGGGTGCGCGCGGTGATGGTGGCGGGCGGCCCGCTTCCGCGCGGGTTGATCGGGACCCTGGTGGGCCAGCCGACGGCGATCAGCAGTGCGATCGCCGGAATGATGAGCCAGAGTGGATCGAAGCGGGGCAGTCTGGGCATGGCGGTACAACCTCCGGGGTCGGGGGAGGCGCGGCGGCCGGGAGCGTCCGGGGTAACGGTCCCGGCCGCCGCTGGGCCGGTCCGCGAGAGCAGCGGATCGCCCGGTTCCACGGTGCGGTGTTTTGGCCCCGTTGGGTAGTCCAAAGTTTCTGATTGTGGATAACTTGCTTTGGCGTTGACTGTGAATGGGTTGCTGACCTGTGGGTCTGGCACGGCACCGGGTCGCGGCGCGCGTCCGCGCGGCTGAGGTCGGGCTGTGGACAGTGCCCGGGCGGATGGGTGTCGGACGCGGTCCCCTGGCCGGGTGCACCCACGATTGCGGTGACTTCAGGAGCGTCGCACCGGTCCTGGCGGAGATCGGCGGAAAATGGTCCTCCCGGTGGACCTGCTGCGACAGCGCGCGATCTTGAGGGATCAGGGCGGCCGGGTTTTCCGCTGGGCCGCAGCGTGGGGCCGGGTATCATCCTCCACAGGGCCCGCATAGCGGGCTCAGTTCGCACGCCCGCTTCCGAGGGTCTCCGTGAGGCCGTCGGAAGGGTCTCCTCGGTCCGTCACGTCGCGGCGGCCACGACCACTCCGGGCGTCAGGGGCAGCCGCCGTCAGGCGGCGCCGTCACAACCGAGGCGTTCGGCTGCGGCCGGACGGAGAGGAGCGACGCGCCATGGCCGTCGTCACCATGAAGCAGCTGCTCGAGAGCGGCGTGCACTTCGGGCACCAGACCAAGCGCTGGAACCCGAAGATGAAGCGGTACATCTTCACCGAGCGTAACGGCATCTACATCATTGACCTGCAGCAGACTCTCTCGTACATCGACCGCGCCTACGACTTCGTCAAGGAGACGGTGGCGCACGGTGGGACGGTGCTGTTCATCGGGACGAAGAAGCAGGCCCAGGAAGCCATCGAGGAGCAGGCCGCCCGGGTTGGCATGCCCTACGTCAAGGAGCGTTGGCTCGGCGGCATGCTGACCAACTTCTCGACGGTCTACAAGCGTCTCCAGCGGCTCAAGGAGCTCGAGGAGATCGAGGTGACCGGTGGTACCGAGGTCCGCACGAAGAAGGAGCAGCTCGTGCTGACCCGGGAGAAGGCGAAGCTGGAGCGCACCCTCGGCGGCATCCGGGACATGAGCCGGGTGCCGAGCGCGGTGTGGGTCGTGGACACGAAGAAGGAGCACATCGCGGTCGGTGAGGCGCGCAAGCTGGGCATCCCGGTTGTGGCGATCCTCGACACCAACTGCGACCCCGATGAGGTCGACTACCCGATTCCCGGCAACGACGACGCGATTCGCAGCGCGGCGCTGCTGACCCGCGTGGTTGCCGACGCGGTCGCGGACGGACTCATGTCCCGGGCCGGCGCCTCGAAGGCCGCCGACGCCAAGCCCGAGCAGTCCGCGGGTGACGAGCCGTTGGCAGAGTGGGAGCAGGCGCTGCTGCGCGGCGAGGCCGCTGCGCCCGCCGCGCCTGCGGAGCCCGCCGCGCCTGCGGAGCCCGCCGCTGCGAGCGAGGAGCAGCCCGCCGAGGAGCCGGCGCCGGCCGCCGCCGAGACCCAGTCCGACGCCGCGGTTGGCACTGCCGTCTGACCTTGCCCCATCCCACGCGCTGGGCCTTCGTGGCGCCCGGCGCGTGGGGCCGGCGGCCGGCTCGGTTGCGGCCGCCCCGGAGCGGCAGCCCGCGGCGATCGACGGAGCTGGGAGCGGTGCCGGCGACGCTCCCAGCCAGCCGGAAGGCCCGCCAGCCGGAAGGCCCGGTGCCGTGCCGCGCATCCAGGACCGTGCCGCGCCGTCAGGACCGCGCGGTGCCTTTCAGGACTAACGACAGCATCCGACCCACACCAACGAGAAGAGCACCATGGCAGACATCACAGCCGCCGACATCCGCAAGCTCCGGGAGCTGACCGGGGCGGGGATGAGCGACGTCAAGAAGGCGCTGGTCGACAACGACGGCGACTTCGAGAAGGCAAAGTCCTGGCTGCGGGAGAAGGGCAAGGCGCAGGTCGCGAAGCGCGCGACACGCAGCGCCGCCAACGGCTTGGTTGAGTCCTACCTGCACCGGACGGACCCGCAGTTGCCGCCGACCCTCGGCGTGCTCGTCGAGCTGCGCTGCGAGACGGACTTCGTGGCGAAGACCGAGGACTTCAAGCAGCTTGCCCGCGACCTCGCGCAGCACATCGCCGCCGCGGACCCGCTGTACGTCACCGCGGACCAGATCCCCAACGAGGTACTCGAGGCCGAGCGCAGGATCTACGAGGCGGCCGCCCGCGAGGAGGGCAAGCCCGAGCAGGCGATCGCGAAGATCGTTGACGGTCGGGTCAACGGCTACATCAAGAGCAGCGTGCTGCTGGACCAGCCCTGGGTGAAGGATGGCAAGGTGACCATCCGAGTCCTGCTCGACCAGGCGGGTGCGTCGCTGGGCGAGAAGATCGAGGTCGGCCGGTTCTCCCGGTTCAACATCAAGCAGGTCTGAGCGTAGGTCCACGGGCCGGCGGGCGGACAGTGGTCGCCCGCCGGTTTCGTGTTCCCTCGGGTGGCCGCCGTAGCAGTGCCCCGAGCGTCACGCGCCGAGGTGGCGAGGCGACGGTTCGACGTGCTCGGCGTGGCGCGTCCCCCCGGACTCCGGGGGAGCGGCCTTGTGCGGGACACTGCTTGTCACGGCTGTGCGATCATCGACGGGGCAGGGGCCCCGGCACCCATGGGCAGCACGTGTCGTGCTGCGGCTCGGAAGGCGGCCGTGTCCGGAGGGTGGCTGGCGGGGAGGCTGCCCTCGGAGCCGGACGGGCGCCGGCAGGTCAGAGCGGACGGAAGGACACGTGGTGATCGACGACACACTTCTCGATGCCGAGGAGAAGATGGAGAAGGCCGTCTCGGTCGCCAAGGAGGACTTCGCGAACATCCGCACCGGCCGCATCACGCCCGCGGTCTTCTCCAAGATTCTGGTGGATTACTACGGTGCGCCGACACCGGTGCAGCAGCTCGCCTCGTTTCACATCCCCGAGCCGCGCATGGTGATCATCACCCCGTACGACAAGTCGTCGCTGCCCTCGATCGAGAAGGCGGTGCGCGGCTCCGACCTCGGGGTCAACCCGAGCAACGACGGCACGATCATCCGCATTGTCTTCCCGGAGCTGTCCGAGCAGCGGCGGCGTGACCTGGTCAAGGTCGCCCGGTCCAAGGCGGAGGACGCCCGGGTGAGCATCCGCAATGTGCGGCGCCACGCCAAGGACGGGATCGACCGCATCGTCCGGGACGGTGACGCCGGTGAGGACGACGGCCGGCGCGCCGAAAAGGACCTCGACGAGGCGACCCATCGTTACGTCGGGCAGGTGGACGAGCTCCTCCGTCTCAAGGAAGCGGACCTGCTGTCGGTCTGACCATCTCCGCCACCAGAGCCGCTACGGCCCGTTCGCCCCGCGATCCGAGCCAGCTGATCGTGGCAGCGCGCGAAGGGCGGCGGCGGGGTGCGCCTGCCATTTCTATTCGCTTCTGTCGAGATATAGGCATCCATGACGGCAGTCGACGGCCGCGTCGTGATTGACGGCGGGCCATCCGGAAGCGCCGATGCGACCGGGGCGGCAGGGGGCCCGCCGCGCCGTTCCCGTGCCGGCCGGAACCTACCGGCTGCGATCGGGGTCGGCGCCCTGCTCGGCGCGATCATCCTTGTCCCGCTCTTCACGGTGCGTGCGGCGTTCGTCGGCGTCATCAGCGTCGCGGTCGCCCTGGGCACCTGGGAGGTGATCCGGGCGGTCTGGCTCACCGGCGTGCGGGTGCCGCCCGTGCCGCTGGTCGCCGGGGCGCTCGCGATGCCGGTGGTGGCCTATGTCGCCGGGACGACGGGCCTGCTGTTGACGCTCGCCGCCACCGTCGGTGTCGGGATAGCGGTGCGCGCAGCCGGACCGGCCGGGGGCCTGGTCCGGGACGTGAGTGGCATCGCGTTCGTCGCCGGTTATGTGGGCTTCCCCGCGGGGTTCGCGGCGTTGTTGACCGAACCGTCCGACGGCAGCTGGCGGGTCCTCGCCTTCCTCGGCACGGTCGTGGCCAGCGACGTCGGCGGCTACACCGCGGGGGTCCTCTCCGGGGGGCGCCACAAGATGGCCCCGAGTGTGTCCCCCGGTAAGTCATGGGAGGGCTTCGCGGGCTCCGTGGCGGCCTGCGTGCTCGTGGCGGGGATCATTGTGGCGTGGCCGCTGGGAGCGCATGCGTGGCAGGGCGTCCTGCTCGGCTTGGCGACGGCCTGCGCGGCGACGATCGGGGACCTTGGCGAGTCGCTACTCAAGCGGGACATCGGCATCAAGGACATGAGCAACCTGCTGCCCGGGCACGGCGGCGTGATGGACCGCCTGGACTCGCTGCTGTGCACCGCCCCCGTCGCCTGGCTGCTACTCGCCGCCTTCCTCGCCTGAGCGGGTGGCAGCGGTGGCACCGCTGCCACCGCGCCGCCGGCCTGCCCGTACCGGCGGTGCGATCGACCCGGTCGGGGGCGCCGGGCGGTGCGCGCTGCCCGTGCGGGCGATCGTCGCATTCGTCTACGCGCCGGCCTCCTGGCACACTGGATTCGCGATGACTCCCATGACCGCCGAATCCGAACCCTCGGACGGCCCGATGCCCGCCGGGACCGGCCGGCCGGTCCGCCTGTCCCTGACCCGCCGCGCCGGGCGGCCTGCGCGGCACCTGGCGGATCTTTCCCGAGATGAGCGCCGTCAGGTTGCCGTCTCGTTGGGCCAGCCTGCTTTTCGCGCCGACCAGCTGTCGCGCCACTACTTCGCCCGACTGGTCGACGCCGACGAGACCGAGGCGATGACCGACCTGCCCGAGGGTGCCCGCGGACCGCTCCTCGAGGCCCTGCTCCCGCGGCTGCTCATGCCCACCCGGACGCTGAGCTGCGATGACGGCCTGACCCGCAAGATTGCGTGGCGGACCGCGGACGGCGCGCTGCTCGAATCCGTGATCATGAGGTATCCGGATCGGGCGACGGTCTGCGTGTCCAGCCAGGCGGGCTGCGGCATGGGTTGCCCGTTCTGTGCCACAGGTCAGGGGGGCCTGACCCGTAACCTGTCGACGGCGGAGATCGTCGAACAGGTCGTGCACGCCGCTCGTGTGCTGCGCCGCCGGGAACTCGCCGGGGGCGAGGGCCGGTTGTCCAACGTGGTCTTCATGGGCATGGGTGAACCGCTGGCCAACTACACCGCGGTGACCGCGGCGCTGCGGCGCCTGATCGCGCCGCCGCCCGAGGGGCTGGGGCTGTCCGCGCGTGGGCTGACGGTGAGCACCGTCGGACTCGTGCCGGCGATGCGTCGGCTGGCCGGCGAGGGCCTGCCGGTGACCCTCGCGGTGTCCCTGCACGCTCCGGATGACGAGCTGCGCGACGAGCTGGTACCGATCAACACCCGGTGGCCGGTGGCCGAGGTGCTCGCCGCGGCCTGGGAGTACGCCGAGGCCAGCGGCAGGCGGGTGAGCATCGAGTACGCGCTGATCGACGGGGTCAATGACGACGTGGCCCGCGCCGACGCGCTCGCGACCCTGCTCGCCGGCCGTCTCGCGCACGTCAATCTCATCCCGCTGAACCCGACGGATGGTTCGTCCTGGCGGGCCAGTGCTCCCGCCGGCCAGCGTGCGTTCGTCCGCCGGCTGCGGGCGCGGGGAATTGCCACCACCGTGCGTGATACCCGCGGCCGGGAGATCGCGGCGGCCTGCGGCCAACTCGCCGCCGAGCCCGCCGGACGTGCCAGGCACGTCGAGTCCGCGACGACCGTCGAGGCCGCCGGCGCGACGAACGGTTCGCCTGCGCACGGCAACCGTGTCCTTCGGTAGCCCGGCGAGTCGACGGCGCGGTTCCCTGCGGCACCGCGCGCGGACGACGAACACGGTCTGGTTGCCGATCACCGCCGCAGTCGGCGTGCTCCTGCTTCTGCTGTGGTACGCCATCTCGCGGGACTCCGGCCCGGAGCATGCCTCGGGGCCGTCCTCGGCGCTCGGTCCCGCTGGCGGGCGTGAACCGCGCGCGGTGGCCGTCTCGGCGTCGCCGACGCCCACCGTCCCTCCGCTGCCACCCAGTGGGTGCATCACCGGGAAGACCCTGCCGTCCGGGGTGAGTACCCGCACGTTGCGGGTGGGTGGTGCCGACCGCACGTATGTCCTGGCAGTTCCCGCCGCCGGCTCGCAGGCCCGGGCGCTTCCGCTGATCCTCACCTTCCACGATCTTGGGCAGAGCACCGATGATCTGGAGGCTTACACCCGGCTGGCTGATCAGGGCACCAAGGCCGGCTTCGCGGTCGCGGCCCCGATCGGGACGCGGGATCGGTGGAACTTTCCCCGGTCCACCGCCGTCGGCCCCGACGACGTGCTGTTCGAGGGGATGCTGGTCAACGAGCTCACGGGCCGGATGTGCCTCGATGCGAAGCGCATATTCGCCGTCGGTTACGGAGACGGCGCGAACATGGTGCTCACGGCGGCCTGCGCGTTGCCGGGCAGGTTCGCGGCGGCGGTCACGGTCGGCTCGAGTGTGTTGCCGGCCTCCTGCGCGGCGCCCACCACGAACCTGCTCGAGATCCACGGGACGGCCGACCAGGTCGCGCCGCTCGACGGTGGGGGCGCCCCCCGTTCGGCACCGTTCGCGGGCGTGGCCGCCCAGTCGACGCCCGACTGGCTCGCCCGCTACGCCTCCGCACTTCGGTGCAGCGGCGCCACCCAGGTCTCCCGGGACACCGCGGCCTGGCAGCGCACCGTCTGGACCGGCTGCCCGAGCGGCCGGGACGTCGGGTTGCTGGCCATGCAAGGTAGCGGGCACACCTGGCCTGGCGCGCAGGCCCGCCCGGCGCTCGGCCCGACCTCGGATGCCTTCAGCGCCACCGTCGTGGCATTGACCTATTTCGGCTACACCCCCGCCTCCGGGGACGTCGGCGGCGCCGGGTCGCCGGGCTCGGCCGCGGCGCCCCCGCTGCCCGGCCCACCTGCCCCGAGCGGCTCGCCCGCTGCCTTGGCCGCACCAGCCGCACCGGCCGCACCGTCGTCGACGGCGAACGCGTCACCCTCGGTGAGTGCGAGCCCGGGCGCCGGCACGGGCGGTCCGGTCAGTCCTACGCCGTCGACATCACCGTCGGTGACCGGGACGCCATCGTCGGCGGCTGCGGACGGATGAGCTCCCCCGTTTGGGTGCGAGACCGGCGACCCCGCCGGGTTGAGGTCGACATCGCCGCGACGGGGAGAGGATGAGGTCACGAAAGGTAGTGGCCGTCAGACCCATTGCACATCTACGGGTGGCACCTGTCATGAACCGAACAGGGCGGCGCCGAGGCGCCGACGGGCCTGAGAGAATGGAGATGTGGTGGAGGCTTCGAACCTGCGTGAAGTTGTTCTGCTCGGGTCCACGGGCTCGATCGGAACCCAGGCCATAGACGTCATACGCCGCAATCCTCAGCGCTTTCGCGTGGTGGCGCTGATGGGCGGCGGGTCCCGGGTGGACCTGCTCGCGGCCCAGGCACTCGATCTCGGTGTCCAGGCGGTGGGCGTGGCTGCGGCATCGGCCGCCCAGGACCTGCAGCTCGCCTTCTTCGCGGAGGCGACGCGGCGGGGCTACCGCCGGGGCGAGTTCGCCGTGCCGAAGATCCTGGCGGGGCCCGATGCGGCCAGTGAAATCGCCGCATGGCCCTGTGACATTGTTCTCAACGGCATCACCGGGTCGGTCGGTCTCGCACCGACGCTCGCCGCGTTGGCCGCCGGTCGGACGGTGGCGCTGGCGAACAAGGAGTCGTTGGTCGCCGGCGGGCCCCTGGTCCTGGACGCGCTCGGCGGCGACCCGGACCGGCTCATCCCGGTGGACTCCGAACACTCCGCGTTGGCACAGTGCCTGCGCGGCGGCCGCCGGGACGAGGTGCGCAAGCTCGTTCTCACGGCCAGCGGCGGGCCGTTCCGCGGGCGTCGCCGCGACGAGCTCGCCGCTGTCACCCCGCAGCAGGCGCTGGCCCATCCCACCTGGGACATGGGCCCCTTTGTCACGATCAACTCCGCGACCCTGATGAACAAGGGCCTGGAGCTGATCGAGGCGCACCTGTTCTTCGGAGTGCCCTACGACGACATCGACGTCGTCGTGCATCCCCAGTCGTTGGTGCACTCGATGGTCGAGTTCACCGACGGGTCAACCCTGGCCCAGGTATCGCCGCCCGACATGCGTCTGCCCATCGCGCTGGCCCTGGGCTGGCCGGAACGGGTGGCCGAGGCGCAGCCGCCGATGGACTGGACCCGCGCCCAGGCGCTCACCTTCGAACCGCTCGACGAGGTCGCCTTCCCGGCCGTGGAGCTCGCGCGCACGGCCGGTCGCCGGGGCGGCACCGCACCTGCGGTGTTCAATGCGGCCAACGAGGAGGCGGTGGCGGCCTTCCTGGCCGGACGCCTGCCCTTCGTCCGTATCGTCGATCTGGTGGCCGAGGTCATCGCCGAACACGAGGTCGTGGACCACCCGTCACTCGACGAGGTGTTCGCCACCGAGCGGGCCGCGCGGGACGCGGCGCAGCGGTTGATCCAGCGCGAGAGCGAACGGGAATCAGTGTGAATCACGCTTCGTCCGGGGTGGGCGGCGGATCCCACCCGACCGGCTCCCGTTGCGGGGTCGGTGCGATCCGCCCGGGCCGAGCCGGGCGTGGCGGTTCGCGGGGTCCCCGGGCTCACCCGGGCACCTCCGACCGGTGTCCCACCGGGCGGAGGCCGGCCTGATGGCGATTCTCGGCATCGTGGCGTTCGCCGCGGCGCTGCTCGTGTCCGTGGTGTTGCACGAGGGCGGGCACTTCGTGACCGCCCGGCACTACGGCATGAAGGCCTCGAAGTTCTTCGTGGGTTTCGGGCCGACGATCTGGTCTCGCCAGCGCGGCGAGACCGAGTACGGCGTCAAGGCCGTCCCCGCCGGCGGCTTCGTCAAGATCGAGGGGATGACGCCGCTGGAGGAGATCGATCCGGCCGACGAGCCCCGGGCGTTCCACAACGCCGGGGCCCGGGCCCGGTTGGTGGTCATGTCCGCCGGTTCCTTCGTGCACTTCGTCATCGCCATCGTGCTGATCTATCTGGTGCTGGTCACGCTCGGCACCAAGCAGGTCAGCACGAAGATCAGCGCGACGAGCTGCGTGGCGACGACCGTGAACTGTTCCGGGCCCGGCCCCGCCGCCGCGGCGGGGATGAGGCTCGGCGACCGGGTCGTCAGCTTTGACGGGGTCGCGGTGCACAGCTGGAAGGACTTCACCCGCCGGGTGCGCGAGCACGGCGCCGGCCCCACCTCGCTTGTGGTGGAGCGGGACGGCCGGCGGTTGACCCTCACCCCGGACCTGGTCGAGGTCCGCCGCAACCGCGAGACCGGCGATTCGGGGAACGACCGGGTCGGTGCGCTGGGCGTCCGGCCCGGACTCGAGACGGTGCACTACAACCCGATCGAGGCCGTTCCGCACACCTTCGACGTGATCGGCTCCGGCTTCACCGGCATGTACGACACATTGACCCACCGGATCGGCGACGTCGGTAAGATCTTCAGTAACGATCGCGATCCCGAGGGCTTCATCAGTGTCGTGGGTGCGGCGCGCATCGGCGGGGACGTCGTCTCGGCGCCCGACAGCTCGGTGCTCGACCGGGTGGGCCAGTTCCTCATCCTGGTGGCCGCGATCAACCTCGCGGTCGGCATCTTCAACCTGCTGCCCCTGCTGCCGTTGGACGGCGGCCACATCGCCGTACTGGGCTTCGAGCAGGCCAGACATGGTCTGCGCAGGCTTCGGGGCTACCGTGGTCCGGTACAAAAGGTGGATTTCGCCAAGCTTTTACCAGCCACGTACGCCACGGTCGTCGTCCTACTGGGGTTCAGCCTTCTCCTCCTGTCCGCCGACATCTTCAACCCGATCCGCCTGAACCAGTGAACCCGCACGGTTGCGCGAGACCGTGCGCCCTACTGCCCTGCGTCCCGCAGCCGACAGGCCGAATCAGCCGCACGTCGATCCATTTTTCCGATTCGCCAGTGAGGACAACGTGACCGTTACTCTGGGCATGCCAGCCGCTCCGGCCCGACCGCTCGGCACTCGGCGGCACAGCCGGCAGATCAACGTGGGCAACGTTCCGGTCGGGGGTGACGCTCCGGTCTCCATACAGTCGATGTGCACCACGTTGACCTCGGACGTCAACGCGACACTGCAGCAGATAGCCGAGCTCACCGCCTCGGGCTGTCAGATCGTCCGGGTGGCCGTCCCCAGCCAGGACGACGCCGACGCGCTTGCGGCCATCGCCCGAAAGTCGCCGATCCCGGTGATCGCGGACATCCACTTCCAGCCCAAGTACGTCTTCGCCGCGATCGACGCCGGCTGCGCCGCGGTGCGCGTCAACCCCGGCAACATCAAGGCGTTCGACGACAAGGTCGGCGAAATCGCGCGCGCGGCGAAGGCCGCCGGCACCCCGATCCGGATCGGGGTCAACGCCGGCTCCCTCGACAAGCGGCTGCTCGCCAAGTACGGCAAGGCCACACCGGAGGCGCTCACCGAGTCGGCGCTGTGGGAGTGCTCGCTGTTCGAGGAGCACGACTTCCGCGACATCAAGATCTCGGTCAAGCACCACGACCCGGTCGTCATGATCCAGGCCTACCGCCTGCTCGCCCAGTCCTGCGACTACCCCCTGCACCTCGGCGTGACCGAGGCGGGCCCGGCGTTCCAGGGCACCGTCAAGTCCTCGGTCGCCTTCGGCGCGCTGCTCGCCGAGGGCATCGGCGACACGATCCGGGTCTCGCTGTCCGCGCCGCCGGTCGAGGAGGTCAAGGTCGGCGCCGCGATCCTGGAGTCCCTCGGACTCCGGCAGCGTAAGCTGGAGATCGTGTCCTGCCCGTCCTGCGGCCGGGCCCAGGTCGACGTCTACACCCTCGCCAACCAGGTCAGCGCCGGTCTCGAAGGCATGGAGGTCCCGTTGCGCGTTGCCGTGATGGGCTGCGTGGTCAACGGGCCGGGCGAGGCTCGGGAGGCCGACCTCGGCGTTGCGTCCGGGAACGGCAAGGGCCAGATCTTCGTCAAGGGCGAGATCGTCAAGACCGTGCCCGAGGCTCAGATCGTGGAGACCCTCATCGAGGAAGCCATGCGGCTGGCCGAGCAGATGTCGGCGGACGGCACCCCGTCCGGCGAGCCTTCGGTCACCGTCAGCTAGGCGGCGCGACCGGATGGGCCTGCCGCTGCGCTCCGCGTCGACGCGCCTGCTCGACGACCGGGATCTTCCCGCCGTGCGCGAGCTGCTGGCCCGTAATCCGGTCGCCGACGTGTTCGTTGCGTCCCGCGTCGAGGCCGCCGGGCTTGACCCGTGGCGGCTCGGCGCAGAGATGTGGGGTCACACGGTCGACGGTCACCTGGCCGCGCTGTGTTACTCCGGCGCCAACCTCTGGCCCGTGGCGGCGGGCCCCGCTTCGGCGAAGCTGTTTGCCGAGCGGGCCCGCCGGCAGGGTCGCCGCTGCTCCTCCGTCGTCGGCGTCTCCTCGTCGGTCATGGCGATGTGGCAGCGGCTCGAGCCGACCTGGGGACGTGCTCGCGAGGTCCGGGCCGACCAGCCGTTGCTCGTGATCGACGGGCCGCCACTCATCGTGCCCGACCCGGCTGTGCGCCCCGTCCGGCCCGATGAACTGGACATCCTGCTGCCGGCCTGCATCGCCATGTTCACCGAGGAGATCGGGGTGTCCCCGGTCCTGGCCGACGGCGGGGCGCTCTACCGGGCCCGCGTCGCGGAGTTCGTCGGTCAGCGGCGCTCGTTCGCACACATCGTCGATGGCCGCGTGCTGTTCAAAGCTGAGATCGGCGCGGTCGCCGGGGATGTCTGCCAGATCCAGGGTGTCTGGGTGGATCCGGCGCTGCGCGGGCGCGGGCTGGGCGCGGCCGGCACCGCCAGCGTCGTCGCGCTCGCGCGGACGGCATTTGCCCCGCGGGTGAGCCTGTATGTCAACGACTTCAATCACGCCGCCCGCCGGGCCTACGAGCGGGTTGGATTCCAGCGCGTGGGCACCTTCGCCTCGATCCTGTTCTAGCTCGCGTCGCTTCCGCCTTCTGAGCCCCGACGCTGCCCCCGCCCATCGCCCCCTCGTAGCCGTCGATCTTGCTGGGCAGGTCCCTGACCTGGTCCGCGGCATGTTCCGGATGGTCCGTGAGGGATTCATCGACATCATCGATCGCTGTCTGTTTTGTTCAGATTTATGGCGAAGTCGGCGAATTTTATTGCGCAACGATGTCTGGGCGATGAGGGTGCATGGTCAGGATGCAGGGCATCTGGCATGCTTACCATCCCGATGACGTCGATTGACTTGCATGGCGCGGGCGTCAGCCTGCGCGAAGGGGGCTTTTATGAGGGTGAGCAGACTGTGGCGCGCCGCGGCGCCACTGATCACCGCGGGGGCGCTGGCGCTGGCGGTGGTGGGCTGCTCGAGCTCGAGCGACGGTGACAGCGCCTCGGCGAGCGCGACGCCCGGTCAGGTGAGCGGGACGCTCCGGCTCGGGTACTTCCCGAACCTCACCCATGCGCCCGCGCTCTACGGCGTCGAGAAGGGGATCTTCGCCAAGGAACTCGGTTCCGGCGTCACCGTGAAGACGTCGACGTTCAACTCCGGCGTCCAGGAGGCCGAGGCCGTCCTGTCCGGGGCGCTCGACGCCGGATACATCGGGCCGAACCCCGCGGTGAACAGCTTCATCAAGTCGAACGGCGAGGCTGTCCGGATCATCTCCGGTGCGACGTCGGGTGGCGCGGCACTCGTGGTGCGCCCGGACATCACCTCGGTGGCGCAGCTCAAGGGCACCACGCTCGCGACGCCGAGCCTCGGTAACACCCAGGACGTGGCTTTGCGCTACTACCTGAAGAAGAACGGCCTGAAGACGGACACCCAGGGCGGTGGCGACGTCTCGATCAAGCCGCAGGACAACTCCCTCACGGTCGACGCCTTCACCAACAAGGCAATCGACGGCGCGTGGGTGCCCGAGCCGACGGCGTCCCGGCTGGTCGCTGCGGGCGGCAAGGTGCTCGTGAACGAGGCGGACGAGTGGCCCGAGACCAAGGGCCAGTTCGTCACGACGGTGCTGCTGGTGCGCACCGCCTACCTGAAGAAGAACCCGGAGATCGTTCGCCGGCTCGTCAGCGCCAACGTGGCGTCCATCAACGGCCTCAACGCCGACCGGGACGCCGGTGCGAAGGTCACCAACACGGCCCTGGGCAAGCTCGCCGGCAAGCCGCTGTCGGACAAGGTCCTGACCTCGGCGTGGAAGTCGTTGACGTTCACGCCCGACCCGATCGCCGCCTCCCTGCTCACCTCGGCCAAGCACCAGCAGGAGCTCGGCCTGATCAAGAATCCGAAGCTCGACGGGATCTTCGATCTGGCGATCCTCAACGACCTCCTGTCGAAGCAGGGCAAGCCGGCCGTCTCCGACTCCTGACCCACCCGCAGGGCACCCTGGCCGGGCGTGCGTCTCCACCGCAACGGGGGAATGATCCGTGACCGCTGTCCGCTCCGACACCGCAGTGCGCATCGACGGCATCAGCCGGTTCTTCGGCGCCGGCGCCGCCCGTGTCCAGGCGTTGGACAACGTCTCCCTGGACGTTCGGTCCGGCGAGTTCCTCTGTCTGCTCGGCGCGTCGGGATGCGGCAAGTCGACGCTACTCGGCTTGATCGCCGGTCTCGACGCGCCGAGCGCCGGCACCGTGGACACCACCGGTCGTCGTGCCGGGATGATGTTCCAGGACTCGGCGCTGCTGCCGTGGCTCACCGCGGGCGGCAACATCGAGGTGCCGTTGCGGCTGCGGGGAATCCGCCGCGGCGAGCGGCGGGAGCGGGTGGAACGCCTGCTCGCGATGGTTCGCCTCGCCGGCCTGGCCGACAAGCGTCCCCACGAGCTGTCCGGGGGCATGCGCCAGCGGGTGAGCCTCGCCCGCGCGTTCGCGCAGGAGGCCGACATCCTCTGCATGGACGAGCCCTTCGGTGCCCTCGACGCGATGACCCGCGACCTGCTCCACGACGAGCTGGAACGGATCTGGCGGGAGACCGGTGTCACGGTCATCTTCGTCACCCACGACGTCCGCGAGGCCGTCCGGCTCGGCGACCGCATCGTGCTGTTGTCCTCCCGGCCCGGCCGGGTCGCGGAGATCTTTGATGTCGACATCGAGCGGCCGCGGCGGATCGACTCCGCCCGGGTCGCGGAACTGGCCACCACGGTGACCACGCGACTGCGCGAGGAGGTTGGCCGGCATGGCCACTGAAAGTGGCACCTCGACCCGGCTCCGCGGCCGGTCGACGGGCCTCGACGCCGAGACCGGGCTCGCGGTGGACGCGGCGCTCGCCGGTCTCGACGCGCTCGACATCCCGACCGCGCAGCGGCGGCCGCTCGCGGCCCGGGCCTGGGCGGCGACCTGGCCGAAGATCGGCGCCCTCGCCCTGTTCCTGCTGCTGTGGCAGATCGTCGTCTGGAGCGGCTGGAAGCCCACGTACCTGCTGCCCGGGCCGGGCAAGGCACTGTCCGAGTTCGGCAGCCGCCTCGGCACCGGCCACTTCTGGGACGCCCTGGCGCGCACCCTGGTCCGAGCCCTGGAGGGCTACGCCCTCGCGGTCGTGATCGGGGTCGTGGTGGGGGTCGTGGTCTCCCGCTCCACCATCCTGCGCACCGCGGTGGGCTCCTTCATCACCGCGCTGCAGACGATGCCGTCCATCGTCTGGTTCCCCCTGGCCATCCTGCTGTTCAAGCTCAGCGAGTCGGCGATCCTGTTCGTCGTGGTGCTCGGGGCCGCGCCCTCGGTTGCCAACGGGGTGATCTACGGCGTCGACTACGTGCCGCCGCTGCTGGTACGGGTCGGCCGCAGCATGGGCGCGCGAGGGTTCTCCCTTTACCGGTACGTCGTGGCGCCGGCAGCCCTGCCGTCGGTGTTGGCGGGGCTCAAGCAGGGCTGGGCGTTCTGCTGGCGCAGCCTGATGGCCGGCGAGCTGCTGGTCATCGTTCCCGGCCATTCCTCGGTCGGTGCCGACCTGCAGAACTCCCGGGAACTGATCGACACGGTCGGGGTGATGGCCTCGATGATCACCATCTTCGTCGTCGGAGTCCTCGTCGACGCCGCCTTCAACACCGCCGACCAGCGGATGCGCGTGCGTCGCGGTCTCATCGCCGAGGGGACGTCCGCGGTGCGGGCGGCCCGGGGCGGCCGGGGACGCGGCGTGACCGGCAGCGGCGTCGACCCGGTGGGAGGCTCCGGCGATGGCACGGTGCCGCATCAGCCGGCGGACACGGGTGCCGGGGGAGCGGACGGCGGTCATGCGGGCGGCGCAGGCTGAACGGGTCGCATCCTGTTTCCCTCGGCTGGGTCGCCGCCGCGGACGGTGAGTGTCGCCGAGCTCGCCCGCGCCGCGCCCGGCGAACCCGCCGGGGGCGCTTGGTGCTGCCGGGCGGCAAAATGGATGCATGCAGATCTCCGCTCGCGCCGACTACGCGCTGCGCGCACTCCTGACGTTGGCGGCGAGTGACGGCGAGCTCGTCAAGGGCGAGTCGCTTGCCACCACGCAGGATCTGCCGTTGCGTTTCCTCGAGAACATTCTGACCGACCTGCGCCGGGCCGGGCTGGTCCAAAGCCGCCGGGGTGCCGACGGGGGCTACCAGCTGGGCCGCCCCGCCGATCAGATCACCGTCGCCACGGTGATCCGAGTGACCGACGGCCCGCTCGCGAGCGTGCGCGGGCGCCGTCCCGAAGATGCCTGCTACGAGGGCGCGGCCAAGAATCTGCAGGACGTCTGGATCGCCGTCCGGGTCAACCTGCGCCGCGTCCTGGAGAACGTGACCCTGGCCGACGTCGCCGGCGGTCGACTCCCGGAGATCATAACTACTCTAGGTAATGATCCCGATGCCTGGGTCACGCGCTAGCGCACGGGCGGGCGCTCACGACGCTCCCGGCAGCGCACGGGTGGCTGTTGCGGGCGGCAGGCCGGCGGCGAGGCGCGCCCGCTGGGCACGCACGGCCGCCCCGCTCAGGGCGTCGACGGCGAGCTTCCGGGCGTCGGCGCCGAGGACGGCGGTGGCGTCATGGGCCGCCGCGGCGCAGGCGTCCTCGATCTGGGCCAGCAGGGCCAGCGAGGCGGCGACGCTGACCGGCGTCGCGGGGATCCGGTAGGCGGGCAGCGCCGGAGGAGCCTGACCGCCCCGGGCGCCGATCACGGCGACGAGGTCGTCGCGCAGCGCCTGGTGGGCGACCCAGCTCAGCCGGGCCAGCTCGCGGGCGCCGGCGGCCGCGGGGCCCAGCGGCGCGAGCGCCCCGCCTGCGGCCGCGGCGGCGTAGATCGCGGCGTGGGTGGCCGTGAGCATCGTGTTCAGGGCGTCGACGGCGGTCGCCTGGCTGGGAGCCGCCGGGCTCTGCCGGGCCGCCCGAGCCTGGGCGGGGGCGGCCGCGACGACCCGTCGGCCCCGCCTTCCCGGGGTCACCCGACGCTCCCGGCGGTCGCGGCCGGGCGGCCGGCGTTGACCTGCGCGAGGTAGAGATCGAGCAGTTCCACCTGCGCGACACCGGCGGCGTGCAGGCTGGCCAGCGACGGCGCGAGTAGGCCGGTTACCCGTAGGCTGTCCGTGCGCGCCGCGGCCGACGCTCTGCTCTCGGTGGCACGTAGCGATGCCAGCGTCGCCGCACGGGCCGTGGGCGACTCGTCGACCCCGCCGGCCGTGGCCGCCACCCCGGCCAGCGCGGATGCTGTGGGGTTCGATCCGGTTGCCCAGGCCGGCGGCCTGGGCGCCACCGCGGCTGGGACCTGTGCTCCCAGCGTCGACACGGCGACCTCGTGATGGGCACGCAGCGGGTCGAACAGGAAGCGCAGGGACGGATGCCGTCCCGCCGCGGTCCGGTACGCGGCAGCCAGCGCTGTGGCGCGGACGACCGCGCCCCGGGCCGCGGCCGTGTCGCCCGCTGCGAGTCCGCCGCTCGCCCTGGTCGGGGGCGAGACCGTCGTGGCGCAGCCGGCCACCCCGATCGCGTCGGCGAGAGTAAGTCCACCGATCCCCAGCAGGATCCGTCGCCGCGAGACGGGTGTGCGCAACGCCGGGTCCACGGTCCCGAGCTTCGCACATCCCGCCGGCCGGGCCGACCGCTGTCCGGCCCTGCGCGGGTGATCGGTGCGTGGGCCGCGGCCAACGGGCGCTGCGGCGGACGTAGGCTATGGATCTCATCTCGTCCGCCACCGCTGTGGTCCGGTGGGCTCGTGGGCGGTGGTCCGTCGGCGGGAGTCGCCGTGCGTCGTCGTTGTTCAGCCCGCAGGTAAGTCCGTGGTGTCTGGCCGAACCTGGGTATCGCCCCTGGTAGCCGGCCGCTGCCGGCGTGACGGCTCGCGGCGGCGGCGAGGTGGCGGCGAGGTGGCCGGCCGGCAGTGGGCGGCGAGACGATCGGGACAGGCGCGAACGCGGGAAGGGACGGACCAGGTGTCAGGGGCGGGGGAG
>NZ_JANEZT010000110.1 GCF_025403405.1 Frankia tisae | reverse complement strand
GGGCCGCCCGGCCCAGCGCCGCAGCTCCCGGCGACCGGAAGAACCACTGACCGAAAGGCCAGCGATGCCCCCGCAGACGACCACCCTCCCGTACCGGCCACGCCTGGCGACCACGCCGCAGCGCACGCCCGTCGGGACGGCGGCGACCCTTCCCCGGCAGCCCGTGCCCGCGCCGACCCACGCACGGGCGGCCGGAGCCGTCGCCGTGGCCCCGGCTCGGCCCGACCAGCGCCCACCCCGCTCGGGGGTGTGGATCGACCGGACCGCCTGGCTCGCGACGGTGGACGGCCGCGCGCTGCAACTGACCTACCTCGAGTTCGAGGTGTTGGACTTCTTCGTCCACCACCCCGGGCAGGCGCACAGCCGCCAGGCCCTGCTGTCGTCGGTGTGGGGGCACCAGGCCGATGACGCGACGGCCCCGGACGTCCGCACGGTCGACGTCCTCGTGACCAGGCTGCGGCGCAAGCTCGGCCCCGAGCACCGGTACCGGATTGAGACGATCCGCCGGGTGGGCTACCGCTACCGCCCGCTCGATCCGGCTATGGCGTCCTGACGGCGGCCGCTCACCGGTCGGTGCCGGTGAGCGGCCAGGAAGCCTGCTCGCGGTACATCGGGGGGGTGCCGGGGGCGCCGTCGACGCTGCTCATCAGGGCAAGCCGGTCGATGGTCCACGGCAGCGGCTCCACATCGGCCCGCAGCATCTCGACGAGCGGGCCGAGCGCCCGGCGGCTTCGGTCAGGCACCCGGGCGAGGGTCAGGTGCGCCCGCAGCGGCCGATCGTCCGCCCTGGCGACGGCGCCGGCGCCGGCCCGCTCGGCCGCCCGCCGTACGCCGGCCGCGAGCCCTGCGAGCGCCCCGCCCGACACCGCCGCGGACCCGGGCCGCACCGCCGTCCACAGCACCCGGTCACCGAAGTGCCCGCCGCCGACGGTCTCGACGGCGATCGGGCCATGCCGCCGCGCCACCCGGGCGAGCCGGGTGTCGAGGTCGGCCCGCCGCTCGTCCGGCACCGGGCCGAGGAAGGCGAGGGTGACGTGCCACCGATCGGGCGCCGACCAGCGCAGGTCCGCAGCGGCCGCCCGGGCCCGGTGCACCGCGGTGCACAGTGCGTCGGTGACCGCGGCCGGCGGCACGGCGGCCACGAACAGCCGCGCGGTCAGCTCCGTGCTCCCGGGTCGGCGTCGTCCGCGGCGGCCGCCGCGGCCGCCGCGGCCGCCGCGTGCCGGACCTGTTCCAGGCTCGTCTCGCGGCGCACGATGATCCCGGCGGCCAGCGAGAACTGGTCGGCGAGCATCCCCAGCAGCAGGTGCAGCGGCGTGAGGTCGCCGTCGCCGCGGGTGGCCGCGAGCCGCACGGCGCGCTTCAACGCCCGCCCCGCCTCGGCCGAGAAACGTGGCCCGCGCGGCCGTGGACGCCGCCGCCACCAGGACCGCCGCGGGGCCTTGCGGACCATGGTCAGCCCCAGCACACCGGCACCGAACCGCTCGTCGGCGGCGGCCCGGATGGCCTCGTAGTCCACCCCGATCGCCGCCAGGGCGTCGGTGTCCACCTCCCGGCCACCGCGCGAGAGCACCCGGGCCCCGTGCAGCTCGGCGCGCAGCGACGGCTCGTCGAGCCCGAGGCCGGCCAGGGCACGCCCGACGGCGCCGCCCTCGGTGACGATGGCGAACAGCAGGTGGCCGCTGTGCACCCGGTCGTGCTCGAAGGCCGCCGCCACCTGGGTCGCGGCGCGCACGACGGCACGGGACTGCGGCGTGAATTTTTCAAACACCGCCTTACCTCCCCTTTCCGAACCGGCGCCCGTACTTCTTGTGCGCGGCCTGCCGGCTCACGCCGAGCACGTCGGCGATCTCCTGCCAGGACCAGCCCCTGTGCCGGGCGCTGGCGACCTGGAGCTCCTCGAGTGATTCCAACAGGGCTCGCAGCGAGGCGACGGCGGCGAGACCCACCCGTGGATCGTCGTCGGAGGCCGCCCCGGCGAGCTTCGTAGCGGTCATGTTCATGGACGTCAACCTACGTTGACACCAACGGGAGTGTCAACCTTGATTGACAAGATGGGACGCTTTCCGCTCTCCGCGACAATCGGTGCCATCGCTGACCACCGCCCCCGGCCCGGGAGCACTATCAGAGCCGTGACGACGCTTCCCGAGCTGGTGCCACCGCGCGATCCGGCACTGTCCGCGAGCTGGCGGGAACTGCGACGGCTCGTCCGGCGCCGTGAGCCCGACCTTCCGCTCGCGATGGCGCTGGTCACCGACGGCTCCGACAGCACGACAGCCGGAGTGCTGCGCGACGCCGGGGTCGCGGTGGTCGGCCTGCTCGCCCCGGAGCCGCTGGAGTCGCTGGCCTGGGCGGCCGAGGCGGGGGTCCCCCGCGCCTACGCCGATCTGCTCGCCCTGCTCTCGGACGACATCGAGGCGGTCTGCGTGGAGATGCCACCACCCGGCTCGGATATCGTCGCCCGGCGGGCAGCCGAGATCGGCCTGCATGTGCTGCTCGCCGGTCCCGCCACCGCCGAGGCGGAAACGCTGCGGGCCGTCGCCGACCTGGCCGAGGAGGCCGACCTCGCCCACGTGGTGGCCCTGGACGGCCGGGCCTGGCCGGCGGCCACCCACGTAGCGGCCACGGTCCCCTCGCTGGGCCGGCTCACTCAGATGACCGTGGTCGGCGCGCCGACCGGGCCGACCGGCCGAGTCGAGATCATCGACCTCACGATGCGCTGGTGCGGGGAGATCCTGGCGGTCTGCGCCGATCCCGCCGCGATGCCCGCCCCCACGCTGGCGCCCGACGCGCCCGTGACACTGGCCCTGCTCTCAGCCAGCGGCGCCACGGTGCTGATCAACGAGCGGATGGGCGGCAACCTGGGCACCGCCACCATCACCGTGTGCGGGGACTCCGGGCGCATCGTCGTCCAGGGCCGCCGCGTCCGCCGCCAGGACGACACCGGCGTGCACGACCTGCTGCTGCCCACCCCGCCGACCGCCCGGCCCGGGCTGATGGAGGCCACCTACGACGTCGTGCGGGCCACCGAGCTGGACGACGCGCGGCTGGTCCGGGGCGCCACCTTCCACGACCTGCTCACCGCGAACCGGCTCATCGCCGCGGCCCGCACCTCCCACCAGCGCGGCGGTTGGGTCGAGCTGTGACGGTCATGCTGTGACGGTCATGCTGTGACGGCGAGCCGGGTGACTTAGGAGCCGGCGAGGGCGTCGAGAATCGGCGCCGCCCGGGTCAGGGCGGCGATCTCCTCGGCGGACAGCGCCGCAAGCCGGTCGGTCAGCCACTCGTCCCGGCGCCGACGGTCGTCGCTGAGCAACGTTCGCCCCTTCTCCGTGACCTCGGCGATCACCTGCCGCCCATCGGTGGGGTGCGGGCGGCGCTCGACCAGCCCGGCGACCGCGAGATGCGCGATGACCCGCGTCATCGAAGGCGGCTGGACGCGCTCGTGCGCAGCCATCTCCCCGAGCGTCATCGGGCCATGGCGCTCCAGCGACGCCAGCGCGGACGTCTGCGTGGGGGTGAGCTGACTCGACCGCTCCTGGCGCATTCGTCGGGAAAGCCGCATCACCGACAGCCGCAGCGCGGACGCGAGTTCGGCGTCATACACCGTCTCGGTCTCCATCTTCTGACGGTACTCGCCCGAGGGGCCGAAGAATGGGCTATTCAGCGGATCCCACGCCAAGAAAACGACAAAGGGGGTCGGCCACCCCCCGGCGGCGGCCGACCCCGGCACGGCTCGGCGTCTTGCTCCGGGTACGACCACCGAGGACACCGATCCGTGCCAACCAGGTTCCACCCCGCATGGACTCGATGGCTTCGGGGAGAGCTCCACAGTTCGCTAGGGGATCTCCTGGCGGGAAGTGGGGGGTAACCCGCAATCCGACGATCGGCGTGTGCGACGCTTGTCGGGTGAGATTCTGGCTACGTAGCGTCGATTGACGTGCCGCATCCGCGTCTGTCCAGCCGACTGTCCGCGTGCGCCGCCCGCCACCGCCCGTGGTGTCTGGCAGTCGGCGGCACCGTCACCGCCGCCGTTGCGATCGCGAGCCAGTGGCCCGCGTTCGACCACAGCCCGTTCGCCGCGGCCCTCAACGTCGTGGTGGCGCTCGCGTTCGTGCTCACGGCCGCCATGCTCAACGGCGAGGAGTCGCTGGGCAGCGTCACCGCGGCGATGGCCCTGGGCGGACTGCTCTGGCCGCTGTCCTGGACGGCGGGCTGGGACGCCGGGCCGTCCGCGCTCGTGTCGACCTTCGCCTACTCCCATTTCTGGGTCTGCCTCGGCTGGGGTGTGCTGCGTTACCCGACCGGGCAGCTGCAGAACAACGGTGAACGGGTGCTGCTGGGCGTCGCCGTGCTCGTCATTCCGTTGGCGAACCTCGGGCTGCTCGGCATCGGCCGGCCGGAATGGTTCGGCTACTCCGCTCACCCCGACGTCTGGTGGTACGGCGAGCCGATCGGCCACGGAGCGTTCGACGCCGTGGTCTGGATTCTCGACAGCCTGACCCTCGCACTCGCCGTCATTTTCCTGTTCGTCGTCCGCGGGCGGCTGCGCCGGTACTCCGAGCTGGACCGGCGGATCTTCTTCCCGGTGGCGCTCGCGTTGCTGCTGGCGTTCGTCCTCGCGGCGACGGTCAACTTCTTCGTCTACAACCCGAGCGACGCCAGCATCGGGCCCGAGTTCATCGCCGTCTCCCTCACCCTGCTGGCGATCCCGCTGGCATTCGCGGCGGCGGTGCTGCGCCGGGTGTTCGTCCGGGCCCGCATCGCGCAGCTACTCGCGACGCTGCCCACCCCGCCGGACGCGCAGGCTGTCCGCGCGGCACTGCGGGCGGCGTTGCACGACGACTCCGCCGAGATCCACCTGTGGCTGCCCGGGGAGGACCAGCACGTCGACGCCGACGGGGTCGTCCGGCCACCGCCGCCGGCCGGCGCCGCCGAGCTCGTCATGACGGTGCGGACCGCGGCCGGGGCGCCGCTGGCGGTGATCGCCGCCGCACCTGCCATGCGGCGTAACCGCGACCTGGTCGAGGCGGCCGTGCGCGCCAGCGCCATGGCCCTGGAGAACGCCCAGTTGCACGCCACGGTGGCCGCGCAGCTCGAAGCCGTGCGCGCCTCCCGGGCCCGCCTCGTCGAGGCCGGTCTGCACGAGCGACGCCGGCTGGAGCGCGACCTGCACGACGGCGCGCAGCAGCGGCTGCTGGCGTTGGCCACCAGACTGGGGCTCGCCCGGACGAAGGCCACCGATCCCGATACGATCTCTGCCATCGAGGCCGCCCGGGAGGATCTGCGCCACGCCTTGGCGGACCTGCGCAGCCTCGCGCGGGGAATCCATCCGGCCGTGCTGAGTCAGGGCGGGCTTCGGCCGGCCCTGGAAGTGGTCACCGCCGCGCTGCCGATGGAAATCGAAATGGACGTTCCCGCGGCGCGGTTTGAGGCGGTGCTCGAGGCGGGCGCCTACTACACGATCTGCGAGGCGCTCACGAACACGGTCAAGCATGCCGGGGCCAGCCGGGCTCGGGTCGCGGTGCGCTACGACGACGGCGTCGTGCGCATCGACGTCACCGACGACGGCAAGGGCGGCGCCACCGCCGTCGAGGGGGGCGGCCTGGCGGGCCTCACCGACCGGGTCCGGGCACTCGGCGGCGCGCTGGTGATCGTCAGCCCGTCGGGCGGCGGGACCCGGCTGACGGCGAGCATCCCGTGCTGACCAGGCTTGCGCCGACCAGGCTTGCGCCGACCAGGCTTGCGCCGACCAGGCTTGCGCCGACCAGAACTGCCCAGGCTGAGCAGAGGAGACCTGACCCGTGCGGGTAGCGATCGCGGACGATTCGGCCTTGTTCCGCGAGGGGCTGGCGATGCTGCTGACCGCCACCGGCGCCGAGGTGGTGGCGCAGACCGCCACCGCCGACGAGCTCCTCCGCGGGCTCGGGCACAGCCGGCCGGACGCGGTGATCCTGGACATCCGGATGCCGCCCACGTTCACCGACGAGGGTCTGGTCGCGGCCGAACAGATCCGCGCCCAGCACCGCGAGATCGCCGTGCTCGTCCTGTCGACCTACGCCGAGACGCCCTACGCGCTGCGCCTGCTCGGCGGTGGCGGTGGTGGCGGCGGTGGCTTCGGCTACCTACTCAAGGACCGGGTCGACGACGTCGTGGCGCTCCAGGACGCACTGCGACGGTTGATCGACGGTCGGCTCGTACTCGATGAGGAGATCGTCGCGGGTCTGCTCGCCCACCGGCGGCGCGCCGACGATCTGGCCCGACTCACCCCGCGGGAACGCACGGTGCTCGCGCACATGGCTGAGGGACGGTCCAACCACGGCATCGGCGCCCGCCTGCATCTGGCGCCGAAGACCGTGGAGAACCACATCGCCGGGGTTTTCAGCAAGCTCGGGATGCCGGCGTCCGCGGACGACAATCGTCGGGTGCTCGCCGTGATCACCTGGCTGCGGACCGTCGCGGAGCCGGGCGCCGCCGCGGGAACACCCCTTGGCGCTCCGCCCGTTATCACGCCGGGAACGCGGGTGACGAGTGGCTCCGGGCACCAGAGTGGCTTCTCCCCGTTCGGGTAGGTGCAACCGGCCGGTCGGGCGGGTGTCTGCGTCTTCACCGAGGGTGTCCCGTCGCATCACCGCAGCTGGGAGAAGTCTTCTCCTACAAGGGGTGGCGCAGCACACGTGGGATGAGGCTCACCGATCACGCGCATGTGCAGCCGCGAACGGCCAGACTTGGGAAGAACCATGTGAGCCAGCAAACCGGCGTGAGCGCTCCGTACCCGGATGCGCGCCCCGGCTGGGGCCAGAGCCGTCACCAGCGGCATCGCCACCGCGAGAGGAGCCCGGCGTGTCCGAGCAGGTCAGCACACTGACCGTCACCGACAACCGAACCGGCAAGACGTACGAGATCCCGGTCACGGACGGCACGGTACGCGCGAGTGCGTTGCGTTCGATCAAGGCGAGCGACGACGACTTCGGGTTGATGGCGTACGACCCGGCGTTCACGAACACCGCGAGCTGCCGCAGTGCCATCACCTACATCGACGGTGACGCCGGCATCCTGCGCTACCGCGGCTACCCGATCCAGGAGCTCGCCGAGAAGAGCAGCTTCCTCGAGGTCGCGTACCTGCTGCTGGCCGGTGAGCTTCCCGCGGCCGACGAGCTGTCGACCTGGGAAGACGAGATCACGCACCACACCCTGGTGCATGAGTCGATCAAGAAGTTCATCGACGGCTTCCACCACGACGCCCACCCCATGGGCATGCTGGTGTCCACCGTGGGCGCGCTGTCGACCTTCTACCCGGATGCCAAGACGATCGACGACCCAGGCCTGCGTCGCCTCCAGATCGTCCGCCTCATCGCCAAGATCACGACCCTGGCAGCGTACTCGTACCGGCACTCGGTCGGCTTCCCGTACGTCTACCCGGACAACGACCTGTCGTATGCCGGCAACTTCCTGAACATGATGTGGAAGGCCACCGAGCTCAAGTACGAGCCGGACCCGAACCTCGAGCACGCCCTCGACGTGCTGTTCATCCTGCACGCCGACCACGAGCAGAACTGTTCGGCCAACGCGATGCGCGCCGTCGGCAGCTCGCAGGCGGACCCGTTCTCGGCCGCGGCCGCGGCGATCGCCGCGCTCTACGGCCCGCTGCACGGCGGCGCGAACGAGCAGGTGCTGCGGATGCTGGCCGAGATCGGTTCGGTCGAGAACATCCCCTCCTTCATCGCCCAGGTGAAGGACGGCAAGAAGAAGCTGATGGGCTTCGGCCACCGGGTCTACAAGAACTACGACCCGCGCGCCCGGGTGATCCGCCAGGTCGCCGACGAGGTCTTCAAGGTCACCGGCACGAACCCGCTGCTGGACCTGGCCATGGAGCTGGAGCGGATCGCGCTGGAGGACGAGTACTTCATCGCCCGCAAGCTCTACCCGAACGTCGACTTCTACACCGGCATCATCTACCAGGCCATGGGCTTCCCCGTGGAGATGTTCCCGGTGCTGTTCGCCATCGGCCGGATGCCCGGCTGGCTGGCCCAGTGGGAGGAGGGCCTGCTCGACCCCGAGCAGAAGATCGCCCGCCCGCGCCAGCTCTACGTCGGCTACGACCAGCGCCCCTACGTCCCCATGGACGACCGTGGCGCGACCGCCGACACCGAGGCCGACCCGATCGCCGCCCAGGCCGCCCAGGCCGCCCCGGAGCGCCCCCTGCGCTGACCCGGATGCCCGCGCCGCCGCCGACCCAGAGTCCCCGGCGGTGCCACGCCGACGACGATGGCCCGCGAGGAGAGGTCCTCCTCGCGGGCCATCGTCGTTTCCGGCTGCGCCATCCGCCGCTACAGGCTGCTACAGGCGCTCGACCACGTAGTCGATGCTGGCGGTGAGGGCCTCGACGTCGGCCGGTTCGATCGCCGGGAAGCAGGCGACGCGGAGCTGGTTGCGGCCGAGCTTGCGGTACGGCTCGACGTCGACGACGCCGTTGGCGCGCAGCACCTTCGCCACCGCGGCGGCGTCGACGCCGTCGAAGTCGATCGTCACGACGACCTGGGAGCGCTGCGCCGGGTCGGCGACGAACGGCGTCGTGTACGGCGTCTTCTCGGCCCAGGTGTAGAGGATCGACGACGACTCGGCGGTGCGGCGCACGCACCAGTCCAGGCCGCCCTGGGCGAGCATCCACTCGATCTGGTCGGCGAACAGGAACAGCGTCGCCACCGCCGGGGTGTTGTACGTCTGATCCTTGGAGCTGTTGTCGCGGGCGGTGGTGAGGTCGAGGAACGGCGGGATCCACCGGTCGGTCGCGGCGATCTCGGCGAGCCGGTCGATCGCCGCCGGCGACATCAGCGCCGCCCACAGGCCGCCGTCGGAGGCGAAGCTCTTCTGCGGCGCGAAGTAGTAGACGTCGGCCTCGGCGACGTCTACGGGCAGGCCGCCCGCGCCGGAGGTGGCGTCGACCAGGTGCAGGGCGCCGGCGTCGCCGCCGACCGGGCGGCGCACCGGGCGGGCGACACCGGTGGAGGTCTCGTTGTGCGGGCTGGCGTAGGCGTCGATGCCGGCCTCGGGCGACCAGTCCGGGTGCGTTCCCGGCGCCGAGGACACCACGGAGGGGTCCGCCAGGAACGGCGCGCCCTTCGTCGTGTCCGCGAACTTCCCACCGAACTCGCCGAAGACGAGGTGCTGGGACCGGTTCCGGACCAGGTTGAAAGCCGCGGCGTCCCAGAACGCGGTGGCACCGCCGATGCCGAGCACGACCTCGTAGCCGGCGGGCAGCGAGAACAGCTCTGCGAGCCCCGCGCGTACCCGGCCGACCAGGCCCTTGACCGGCTTCTGCCGGTGGGAGGTGCCGAGGTAGGTCGCGCCACTGGCGGCCAGGGCGGCCACGGCTTCCGGACGGATCTTCGACGGACCGCAGCCGAAACGGCCGTCGGCCGGGCGCAGAGCCTCGGGCAGCTCGATCGCGGCGGCGTCAGCCACGGGGCACCCCCGGCACGACGTCGCTGAGCGGGCGCGGGTCGGGGCCGACATAACGGGCGGACGGGCGGATCAGTCGGCCGGTGCGCTGCTGCTCGAGAATGTGGGCGCTCCAGCCCGCGGTGCGGGCGCAGGTGAACATGGACGTGAACATATGGGCCGGGACCTCGGCGAAGTCCAGCACCACGGCCGACCAGAACTCCACGTTCGTGCGCAGCGGACGGTCGGGGAAGCGGTTGGTCAGCTCCTCGATCGCGGCCGCCTCGAGCGCCTCGGCCGCCTCGTAGCGGTCGGAGCCGAGGTCGCGCGCGGTGCGGCGCAGCACCCGGGCGCGCGGGTCCTCCGCGCGGTACACCCGGTGACCGAAGCCCATCAGCCGCTCCTTGCGGTCCAGGGCACGGCGGACGTAGCCGAGCGGATCCCCGGTGCGTTCGACCTCGTCGAGCATCGCGAGCACCCGGGAGGGGGCACCGCCGTGCAGGGGCCCGGACAGCGCACCGACGGCGGCGGACAGCGCGGCCGAGGCATCGGCGCCGGTCGAGGCGACCACCCGGGCGGTGAAGGTGGACGCGTTCATGCCGTGCTCGGCGGCCGACACCCAGTAGGCGTCGACGGCCTGGACGTGCTTCGGGTCCGGCTCGCCGCGCCAGCGGATCATGAACCGTTCCGTTATGGTGCGGGCCCGGTCGACCTCCTTCTGCGGCACCGCGGGCTGCCCCAGGCCCCGGGCCGACTGCGCGACGAAGGACAACGCCACCACCGATGCCCGGGCAAGGTCGTCGCGGGCTTGCTCGGGGGCGATGTCGATCAGCTGGCCCAGGCCCCAGTAGGGGGCGAGCATCGCCAGCGCGCTCTGCACATCCACCCGGATGTCACCCGAGTGCACCGGCACCGGGAACGGCTCGGCCGGCGGCAGCCCGGGTTCGAACGCGCCGTCGACCAGCAGCCCCCAGACGTGGCCGTAGTCCACCGTGCCGACGAGGTCCTCGATATCGACCCCGCGGTAGCGCAGCGCGCTGCCCTCCTTGTCCGGCTCGGCGATCTCCGTCTCAAAGGCGATCACGCCTTCCAGACCTGGCTTGAAATCGCTTGTCTTCTCGGCCATCGAGTCCGGATCTCCGCTTCTGTCTGTTGGTTCGACCGGCGGTCGGTCGCTTCGACCGGCGGCCCGCTGTAGTCCTGCCTCGTCGGTCCTACTCCATCCGATCCTGCCCCGCGGCATCCGGACGCGCCAGACCGCCTCCGCTTCGCGCGGTTCGCGTCGAGCGCCGGCGGGCGCGGCGTCCTCACAGTTCGCCAACCCCGGCGCACTTAAACAACAATTTATGAGATGAGTCACAGGCACTTTGTCCGTTTGTGCGGCTATTTGCAACAAGCTGCCGAAATCGACGCCGGGGACGGCCGACCAACGGAGATCGCGTCGCGCTACGGTCGGCAGCAGGAAATGGCCTGACTGACTGGCGGTCACGCTGCGCTAACAACTGGATCAGGAGCTTGGGAGATCATGGCGTTCGTCTTCATCAGTCATCGCGCGGCGGACATCGCCGTCGCCGAACGGCTGGGGCGGGCGGTCAACGCGGTGGGCCATGCGGTGCACCTCGACCGTTGGGAGATACGCATCGGCGACACCGTGCCCATGTTCATGAATGAAACCCTCGCCACCGCGGACTTTCTCGTGCTGGGCCACTCCACCCTGGGAATTCACGCGCCATGGATAGCACAGGAATTCCTGCCGGCGCTCGCCGGGGACCTCGTGGCTCGCGGCATCATCATGCTGCCGGTGGTCCTGTCCGGCACCGATGCCCCCGCCCGGATCGGCGGCCAGCCCTGCCTCGACCTGACCAGCGACTGGGACCGCGGGGTCGCCACGGTCCTGCGCGAGCTCGGCTGAGTACGCGGGCGCCGCTGGCACGATCCCAGGGTGGCATCCATCCCGCCGCCAGGCGCCTTCCCCCACCGCGCAGCCTCTCCCGCCGTGCCCCATCCCGACCCGCCGGCCTCCGATGAGGCCGGACCGGACGCGCCCGACCCGGCCGGGCTGCGGCAGAGCTACCAGACCGGCCGGCTGGAACCGGATCAGCTCGCGGCGACCTGGGTCGAACAGTTCGCCCGCTGGTTCGCCGACGCGACCACCCCGGGCACGGGCGTCCCAGAGGCCAACGCGACCGTCTTCGCCACCGCGTCCGCCGACGGCCGGCCGAGCGCGCGCACGGTACTGCTCAAGGGCTTCGATCAGCGCGGATTCGTGATCTACACGAACTACACCTCCCGCAAGGGTCGAGAGGCCGCCGAGAACCCCTTCGGCTCGCTGGTCTTCCCCTGGTATGCCCTGGAGCGGCAGGTGGTGGCCATCGGCACCGTGGAACGGGTCAGCCGGGCCGAGACCGAGCGCTACTTCGCCTCCCGGCCCCGCGGGTCCCAGCTCGGCGCCTGGGTCAGCCACCAGTCGCAGATCATCGAGTCCCGGGACGTCCTGGCCGCCCGCGACGCCGAGCTCGCGGCCCGCTGGCCCACGGGAACCCCGGTGCCGACCCCGCCGTTCTGGGGCGGGCTGCGCCTCGTGCCGGACACCGTCGAGTTCTGGCAGGGCCGGACGAACCGACTGCACGACAGGCTGCGTTACCGCCGCGCCTGCGCCGCGGACCGGTGGATCGTCGAACGCCTCTCCCCCTGACGACCGCGCCGGCCGTCACCCGTCCCGGCAGCTCCATCCGGCCCCGACGTCCGCGCTCGCGGCGGTGTCGCCATCGGCCATTCGGAAGCGCCGGTCCGCAACTGGATTCCCTCTCTGCGGATGCCGGGAAAACCCGCGATGACACGATGCGTGGTCACGCCGGTCAGCCCTCCTTTTGCTGCCTCGGCTCAGGCTGACCCGCCCAATCGAATCCACGAGGGCACCGGCCGGATGAAACAGTTACAGCGCGCCGGATTCAGCCGGTTCCGCCGCCGGCGGAACCGGTGTGGCGGGATCCTTCGCGGCCATGGGCCGGGGTATCGCGACGACCCGCGCCGGCCGGGGTAGGACAGACGGCCAAAGCGGGCGAGCCCGCGCGAGGCGCCGTCGACGGGGTAACTCGGCCGGGGACGGTCGAGAGGGGGATGGGCAGGGGCGCGGGTGACGGAGGCGAGGGTGCGCACGTCACCCACCGGCCGGAACCGCGGCCAGCCGGAACCACCGCCAGACAGAACCACCGGCCGGCAGGAACCCAACCGTCGAGGTCCCGGGAAACCCAACCGCAGACAGTCACCGGACCTGACTTGGTCACCCGATTCATCCGGACCGATCACTGTTGGCCGTTAGACCATCGTTCAGCATCCCGTTCATCCCAACGCCGGCCGGTAGCAACGAACACCTCCGGACGACCCCGAACCACCGCGTCGTTCCCCCAACGGTCCCGCTACGACGGACCCGGGCGTACCGGGACGACCGCCGCGTTGCTACCTTATTTTTGATCAATGCTTCCATCGAGGTATTCCTGACCCGGCAGATGTCCAGGGAGACGGATTCATGCGCAGCACCAGAATGCGGGCCGTGGTCGCCGGTGTTCTCGGCGTGGCGGCGATCGCGCTGGCCTCGCCGGCGTCCGCTGAAACGCCGACGCCCTCGCCGACCGAGACCGTCGCCGTCAGCTCACCGACCCCGGCCAGCCCCGCCGGCGCGCCCGCGTCGCCCAGCGCGACCCCGGCTCCGGCTCCGACGCCGGCCGCCTTCCCCCTGGCCACGACCAGCGCGACCGCCGACCCGGGCGCGGCGGCGAGCCTCGACCCGAGCGCCACGCCGAGCCCGGTCGCCGGCGTCACGGCGGGCGTCGACCCGAGCGTCTCGGCCTCGGCCACCCCGGCCGCGGCGGCTGCCTCGACCGAGGGCACCGGCGACCCGACCCTCGACGGGTTCCTCGACCTGCTGCCCTTCAAGGTCCCCCTGGACAAGGAGATCAACGGCGTCGAGGACATCGACGCCAACCCCCTCGTCCTGACCTTCCTCTGCAACGGCAGCGAGCCGGCCTGGAAGCTGAAGAACACCGGCGACAAGAGCTTCGGCTTCGGCTGGTTCGACACCAACCTGGGCGGCGGCATCCTCACCATCGGCCCGAAGCAGACCGTCGACCTCCCGTCGAAGGCGCTCGCCGTGGTCGGGTCGCCCTGGGACGCCGAGACGAAGCTCCTGCTCGTGACCGTGCCCACCGTTGGCGTGTCGAACTGCGGCGGCGCGTCGAGCGTGCCGCCGGCGATCCCGGCGCCCGCGCCGCTGCCAGTCGCGGCGCCCGCCGTCAGTCGCGCCGTCACGGCCGACCCGCACTACACCAGATGATCATCGGCCGGCTCGGTCCGAGGACGGCCGCGGGGATCCTCGCGGCTGCTCTCGGCGGCGCGGTGCTGGTCGGGTGCGGCGGCGGCGACGGCAGCCAGAACGCCGCCACCAACCTCTCGCCGCAGGTCCGCAACCAGCTCGCCGCCATCGCGGGCCTCGGGCAGAGCAAGAGCACGGTCGTCACCGCCGTCGGCACCAGCGTCGACATCTACAGCGCCCCAACGGACAACCAGCCGTCTTCCACGCTGGCAAGTCCGAACGAGAACGGCGTCAAGCGGATCTTCCTGGTCCAGGCGAAGATGCCCGGCTGGTGGCAGGTGATGCTGCCGGTCCAGCCCAACGGCAGCACCGGCTGGGTCAAAGCCGACCAGGTCAGCGCGTCGGAGACGCCCTACCGGCTGGTCGTGTCCCGCGGTCACCACCTACTGCAGGTGTTCAGCGACGGCAAGCAGATCGCGCAGGAGCCGGTCGCCATCGGCACCACCGACACGCCGACCCCGGGCGGGCGCTTCTACCTGATGGAGCTGCTGCGGCCACGCAACCCGAACGGCGCCTACGGCCCGTACGCCTTTGGCCTGAACGGATTCTCGACGTCCCTGAGCTCCTTCGATGGCCACAAGCCGGTGATCGGTCTGCATGGCACGAACGAACCGAAGATGATCGGTAAGGACGTCAGCCACGGCTGCATCCGGTTGAGCAACGACGCGATCACCCGCCTGGCCCAGACCGTCCCGCTGGGCACTCCGGTCGACATCGTCGTCTGACCTCGCCGGCCGTCCCGGCTCGTCAAGCCGGATCAGGTTGGCCCGTCAGGTTGGTCCGTCAGATTGGTCCGTCAGGTTGTCAGGACGACGGGGGTTCCCGGTCGCCGTCGGCCGAAGCGGGCCGAGTCGCGGCGGCGATTCGCAGGTCCGCGACGAACCCGCCGTAGACCTCGTCGAAGCTGGCCGGGTCCGCTCGCAGCACGGCGCTGGGGTGCAGCGTCGCGAGCAGCTGGGCGTTTGATCCGGGCGGCCCAGGCAGCAGCCGCCCGCGCATCCGGGTCACCCGGAACGACGGCCCGAGCAGCGTCGAGCCCGCCGTCGCGCCCAGCACCACGACCAGCGACGGCCGGATGGCGTTGAGCTCGGCGGCGAGCCATGGCCGGCAGGCGGCGACGTGCCGCGCCTGCGGCGTCTGATGGATGCGCCGGGGTCCGTTGCCCGTGCGGTAGCCGAAGTGCTTGACGGCGTTCGTCGCGTACAGCTCGGCCCGGTCCAGCCCGGCCTCGCCGAGTGCACGGTCGAGCAGCTTGCCGGCGGGGCCGACGAAGGGCCGGCCCCTGCGGTCCTCCACGTCTCCTGGCTGCTCGCCGACGACCACCAGCCAGGTGCGGGCTGGGCCCGCGCCGAAGACGGTTCGGGTTCCGGGCAGCTCCGAGAGGTCGCACGCACGGCACTCGGCGGCAGCAGAGGCGAGTGTCGGCAGATCCGCACCGGAAGGCACCGCGACGGGCTGCATGTTCACCCCGCAGATTCAAGCGGACGCCTGGACCGGCGATCCAGAGAGGTGGGCGTGGCGCGCCACGCGTGGGTTGCCCTCCACATCCCACGCGGGCGCGACCACCTCCGGCGGAGCCCGTCACTTCTCCACCGGGCTTAGAGCGGGAGATCCCTGCCCACACACTCCCTGCCCTGGGACAAGGGTGGCCAATCCCCGCCCGCCGTACCCATCGGACTGGACAACGCCTGGTGTCGGATTCGCGACACGTGTCGCGCTTGCGGGTAAGCCATCTATCCGCTAACTGATCGCATCGATGATGGCTTCGCTCTCCTGGTTCGGAGCTGGTCAGGCTGGTCAGCCGCCGCGGCGAGCCGCCTCGTAGCGGACCAGGGCCTCCCGCCGCTCGACAGCGTGGTCGACCACCGGCGCCGGATATCCCTCGGGCGGCCCGCCCGGCAGCGTCCACGGCTCGTGCACCTTCGCCCGCGGCACATCGCGCAGCTGCGGTATCCACCGGCGCACATAGGTCCCGTCCGGGTCATAGGTGCGGCCCTGCAGAACCGGATTGAACACCCGGAAGTACGGCGCGGGGTCGGTGCCGGTACCGGCCGTCCACTGCCAGCCGTGATGATTCGACGCCAGGTCGCCGTCGACCAGCCGGCCGAGGAACCACCGCGCCCCGTGGCGCCAGTGGACGTGCAGGTCCTTGCACACGAACGACGCCTCGATCATGCGCACCCGGTTGGGCACCCAGCCCTCGGCGAGCAGTTGGCGCATGCCCGCGTCGACGATGGGGAACCCCGTGCACCCCCACTTCCAGGCCTCGAATCCGGCCTCCGGCGGGTCATATGCCATGTCGGCCAGCGCGTCGGTCAGATCGGCACGCGCGGACGCGGGGTTTGCCGCGAGCACGCCGGCGTAGAACTCCCGCCACGCCAGCTCCGAACGGAACTTCTCGGCGTCACGTTCCCCGCCGCTCGGCTCGGCCGACGAGGCGGGCGAGGCGGGGGAAGCGGGGGAGCCGGCGACCCGAGCGAGCTCGGCGAGGACGCTCCGCGGATGGATGCAGCCGTACTTCAGGTAGGGCGACAGCCGCGAGGTGGTGTCCTCCCCGGGCACGTCGCGCCGCTCGGCGTAGCCGGCCAGCGAGCCGTGGAGGAACTCGGCCAGCCGCTCGCGTGCGGCCCGCTCGCCCGCCACGGGTAGGCGGGTGGCACCAAGGTCCGGATCGGCCGGGATGCCGTCCGAGGTCAACTGTGCCCAGCGCGCCCCTTCCGGCTCGGCGACGGGGCCGCGCCAGCCGTGCTCCTTCCACGCTCGGTAGAACGGGGTGTAGACACGAAACGGCGTTCCGCCCGCCGTGGCCAACCGGCCCGGCGCGATCGCGTACGGCGATCCGGTCCGGACGAGCTCCCGGCCGTCGGCGCGCAGCGCCTGCTCGACCTCGCCGTCGCGACGCCGCCCGTAGGGTCCGTGGTCCGCGGCGATGTGCACCTGGCCCGCATCGACGGCCCGCGCCACCGCGGGGACGACGTCCACCGGATCGCCCAGCCGCACGCACAGCCGGCCGCCCAGCCGCTCGTCCAACTCTCGAAGGCAGCGGTAGAGGAACGCGAGCCGGACCGGTCCGGCCGGGCGGCGCAGCGCGTCGTCGAGGACGAACAGCACCACCACCTCGTCGGCCCCGTCCGCTGCCGCACGCAGCGCCGGATTGTCACCCAGTCGCAGATCCCGCCGCAGCCAGCAGACCGACACCGTCATGCGACCGGACGTTAGCCCGCAGCCCCGTCCCCGCCGCGACGACGCGGAACGGCGAGCACAGGAACCGCCGATCTATTGCTGTGAGTCATCAGAATATTACTGTGAGCTTATGATTGCCGAGTGCAGGTGACCGTCGCCGTCGCGTGGGATCGCGGCTTCTCGGATGCCTGGTCCCGCATCGCGGAAACCGGGCCGAAAATCGGGGTCTTCTTCGCGATCTGCGTGCTCGGCGGCCTGCTCGTCCGGGCGTTGGCACGGCTGCTGAGCGTGCTGGCGAGCCGGATGGGCATCGACCGGGTGCTGGACCGGTGCGGCCTGCCGGCCCTGCTACGCAGGCCGGCGGCGGACCTTCGCACGGGCGCGGTGCGGGTACTCGCCGGCCTGGGGCTGCTCGCCGTACTGCGCGTCGCCGTGGGTGTCTTCGGCCCGAGCGCCGCCGAGGACACCGTCACCGAGCTGCTCACGCTGCTCCTGCACACCCTGCTCGCGATCGTGATCATCGCGATCGGGGTCAGCCTGGCCCGGCTCGCCCGAACCTTCGTGTGCGAGGCACTGCGGGGCCTCAGCTACGCGCACGCGGCCGGCAACACGGTGGCCGCCGTGCTCGTGATCGCGTTCGGCAAGGCCGGACTCGACGAGGTGGGCCTGGCGACCTCCGTCACGACCCCCTTGCTCTGGGCCGTCCTCGCCACTCTGACCGGGGTGATCGTGGTCGGGGTG
>NZ_JANEZT010000010.1 GCF_025403405.1 Frankia tisae | reverse complement strand
GCGCGGGCGTGCGCAACGAGGCGTCCGGTCGGACGGGTGGGCACCTCGTGCAGGCCCGGGACATCGGCGAGATCCACATCCACGGGGCGGCACCGCTCGTGCCGGTTGTGCCGGGGCAGCTGCCCGCCGTCAGAGAGGTGTTCGTCGACCGGACGGCCGAACGGGCTGCGTTCCACGACATCGTCAGCCGGATCGGGGACGTGCCCAGTCCCCGGGTCGTCCTGCTCAGCGGGCTGCGCGGGGTGGGCAAGTCCGCGGCGGCGGCTCGGTGGGCGCACGAGATCCGGGACAGGTTCGACGGCGGCCAGCTCTACCTCGATCTCGGCCGGCAGTCGGGGCGCGGCGCCGTCGCCGCCAGCGAGGTGCTCGAGCAGTTCATCGAGGCGCTCGGCGGTGACCCGCACGACCCACCCGGGCCACGGCGGCGGACGGACGAGGACGGGCCAGACGCGAGCGCGGGCTCCAGCGCGAGCGCGGGCTCCAGCGCGGGGGCGGGACAGGACGCGAGGGAGGCTGCCAGGCTGCGCCGGTTGCAGGCCACCTTTCTGCACCGCGCCGCCGGCCGCCGCCTGCTGATTCTGCTCGACGGCGTGGCGACGGCGTCGCAGGTGACGGCGGTCCTGCCCGCGTCGGCGGAGAGCGTGGTGGTCGTGACGAGTCACCTGCGGCTGGAGGGGCTGCTCGACGACGGTGCCGAGCTGGTGACGCTGGGGCCGCTGGACGCCCGCTACGGCGCGGAGCTGATCGGCGAGATGGTGGGCGTCGACCGGGCGCGCCGCGAACCCGAGGCGGTCGCCGAGGTGGTGCGGCTGTGCGGTGGGCTGCCGATCGCGCTGCGGGCGGTCTGCGGGCAGCTCAAGGGCCAGCCGCGGCGGCGCATCGCCACCGTGGCCGAGCGGCTGCGCGACGAGCGGCGGCGACTCGATCGTTTCTCCAGGGACGGGGATCGGGTGGTCGAAGCCGCCTTCGAGGTGGGGTACCTGGACCTCCCCGAGCGGGCCCAGGCGTTGTACCGGGTGCTGGGCGTGCATCCGGGGCTGGAGTTCGACGTCGCCGTCCCCGCGGCGGCCCTGGGGCAGCCGGCCGCCGAGGTGGCGGAGACGCTCGACCTGCTCGTGCTCGCCAACCTGGTCGACGTGGACGAGGCGGGCGGCCGCCTCCGCCTGCACGAGCTGGTCCGGGTGCATGCGCTGCGCCGCGCCGAGACCGACGATCCGGTCGAGGACCGTGACCGCCGGCTGCACCGGATGATCGAGGTGTATCTGCGCCGCGCGGTGCTCGCCGACCAGGCCGTGCTCGGGCCGCGGCTGCGGCTGGCGGACGAGATCTGGGCGCGCCAGGCGGCGGCCGAGTTCCCGCCGTTCGACTCCCCGGCGGACGCGCTGCGCTGGTTCGAGACCGAGCGGCTGAACCTGCTGGGCTGTGTGCGGGCGGCGTCGAGGCGCGGCTGGGACACGATGGTCTGGGTCCTGTGCGAGGCGTTGTGGGCCTTCTACTACAACCGCAAGCACTACGCGGACTGGCGTGAGACACACCAGCTGGCGGTCGAGGCCGCCCATCGCCTCGGCCACCCCGCCGCCGAGGCGAGGATGCGCAGCCAGCTCGGCCGGGCCCTCGTCGAGCTCGAACTCTACGACGCCGCGCATGCCGAGCTCGACGCCGCGCTGGCTCTGGCCCGCGCCGCGGCGGACCGCCGGCTGGCGGCGTCCGTCGTCGAGTTCGCGGGGCGGGCCCGGTTCGAGCAGGGTGAGTACCCCGCGGCGATTGCGGCGTTCGAGCAGTCCAGGGCGGTCAACGTCGAGATCGGTAACCCGCGCGGGGTCGCGTTGCAGACGCACCACCTGGGCCGTGCGCTCAGCCGGTCGGGCCGCCGGGACGAGGCGGTCGACGTCCTCGCTGACGCGGTCGCCGGATTCGTTGCCGTGGGCGACGAGCGCAACCGCGCGCGGGTGCTGATCAGTCTTGGTGAGACCTACCGCGACCTCGGGCGGTACCAGCAGGCCGAGCAGGTACTCACCGAGGCATCGTCGATCATGCGCCGGCGGGACATCCCCTTCCAGGTCGCTCTCGCGCTGGAGTTGCTCGCCGACGTCGCGCATCGCGCTGGCGACGAGGCTCGGTGGCGCGCGCACCTCGAGGCGGCTCTTGCGATCTTTACCGAGGCCGCGAGTCCGCGTGCGGAACAGGTGCGGCGGCTGCTGCAGGGAGAGCGACCCGCATCCTGACCTCTGGCCGTGCCACGGCCCGCGGCCATGGCGGGTCCGCGACCACGGCGGCCGGCCCCCGTCACCAGGGTGGCGCGGTGGCCCGGACCCGGGTGTGCCGGACGCCGAGGCGGACGTCCACTCCGCGGGCCAGGGCGGCGAGCGGTCGACCGCCGACGACCCAGGCGTAGATGACGGATGCGAGCACCTCCATCGCCACCGGGTCCTCCCGCCCGGACGGCCCGTCGTCCTGGTGGACCTCAATGGCCGGGCCGCCGCGTAGGCGCAGCACGCAGCGGCCCGCCGTGGTGACGTCAGCGGCGATGCGGCAGCCCGGATAGTCCGCCAGCGCGCTCGCCGTCCACTCACGTGCGGGGAATCCCACGGCCTGGCGGCACCTGAGCAGCACGTCGGCGCTTTCCAGCAGGCCGAGGTCGGAGTCGGCGACGTCGACGGCAAGGTGCACGTCCGCACCGGGTGGTTCGGCTGGCCACGGCCTGTCGGCGGCGGCCGGAAACCGGGCTATCTCGACGATCACATCGCCGCCGGCCGCCTGTGCCCGCACCTGCGTCGACACCAGCATGGCGGTCGGGGCGCGCCCCTCCGGTTCGGGTGGGTCGACACTGGCGACCCGAGCCGGTCCAGGCGGCTCGGGCAACCGCATCACCCCGTACAGCAGGGAACGCAGCGTCGTCAGGGATTCGCCTGGAAGAGCGAACGTCCCCGCGGCGAGTTCGGCGTAGCGGCCCGGGACGTGCCCACCAATCGCCTCGTCGATCTGACGCCGCAACGGGTAGGCAGGTTCGAGCGCGGGTGCGAGGCGAAGCAGCCGCGCCGTCGATCCGGCCGGGTCCAGCTCGGTGGGCTCCCCTGCCGCGAGCAGCACCGGCCGGTCGAGCGCCGCGCCGTACACGCCGACCGACCCGTGGTCGCCGACGACCAGGTCGGCGGCGATGAGCGCGGCGCGCCAGCCCTCCCGCGGCGGCAGCAGAAGCAGCCCGGCCTGGCTCGCCTCGGCGAGCCAGCGCCGCACCTCGAGCGCGCCATGATGGGCCCAGACGTTGGGATGGATCGCCGCGACCACCCGGTACTCGTCCATCGGCAGGTCGGCGACGAGGCGCGCCGGCAGCTCGAGCGCCCGCTCCAGCAGCGATCCCGGGCCCCAGGTGGACGTCAGGACGATCAGCTTCTGGTCGGGACGGACGCCCAGCGCGCCACGGTACTCACGCCGGCGGTGCCGGCTCGCCTGCATCCGGTCGTAGCAGGGATCGCCGGCGACGACCGCCGCGGGAAGGGCCTGCGGGCAGGCGCGACCGAGCCGGTCGAGCTGCTCGGCGTGGGAGAGCACGATCGCGGTCGGTACCACCCGCCCGTCATGGACAAGCTGATCGTAGGCGAACCCGTAAACCTGTTTCCTGTTTCCTGTTTCCTGTTTCCTGTTTCCTGTTTCCTGTTTCCTGTACTTATTGTATCCCGCGCCATGCGGAAAAACGACCAGTGGTGCGGAGAGCCGGTGCAGGCCGCCACTCCGACCCGCGGCCACCGCCAGGTCGAATCGGCTGGCCACCGCGCTCTCCCAGGGAATCGCCCGGGCCCCGATATCGTCGAGAAAATCCGCCGCGCCCGGACCGAACGGCGATCCGTCGATGACGGTGAACAGCAGCCGCACCCGCGTGTCGCCGGCAAAGGCCGGGAGAACGTCCAGCAGTCGGGTGAGCGCGGTGACGTTGTGCACGACGATCAGAACCGCGCGGGATGCGGTCCGCGTCGACCGGGAGATCACTTCCGGCCCGAGCAGGACTTGAAGCCACCGCTTATCGATGGAGATCACCTCTCGTCGTCCCGCATCCCGGCCGTCCCGGTCGCCGAACCGATTCCGCCCGAGTCCGTGCCCCCCAAGTCCGCGCCCCCTGAATCTATGCCGGCCGAATCGGGCGTGACGGATCGGTTCGGGCGCCCACGGACCCATCCGAGATCATCCCCACTTCACCCCTGTGTGCGTGAGCGTGGCGGATGGGATGCGTAGAGCATCGATCGTGGGGCGGGGCCCGGCGGGACATGGGCGCAGACCATACGGGCCGGACAGCGCGTCGGGTGGGGGCACGGATGGCGGACCTGTCCGGGAACGGCGTCGGCAGCGATCCGTCCGCGGAGCGCGGACGGATTCACAATGAGTTGACGGGGAGCGTCGCCGGGCCGGGCGGTATTCTTCGTCAACCGCCACCGCCTGATGACAGCGATTGATCCTTCGGTAAAACGAGCCGACGTTACCCTCGGTGGCCGAAGGTGATGGGCCCGGAGATGTCGCGGGCCTGGATGACGTCGCCCTCGATGACCGCGTCACCACCGATCTGGTTGGTCACGCTGTCGTTCCTTCCGGCCAGCGCGGTCGCCTGAACCGACCAGCGCCGCAACGCCGCCGCGAACGCGGGGTCGGAATCCGCCCGGTCGGCCAACGCCTGCGCCAGGAAAGCGACGTCGGTGGAATCAAGATCATCGCGAACGATCCGTTCCTGGAGCGGACCTGCACCGAACGAACGGCGGACCAGGCCGACGAGAGCACGCCAGGCCGCGCCGCCCGCCTCACTCGTCGTCCCCGCCAGCACTGCGGAGATCAGCGCAGCGATGGCAGGCACACTCACCGGATCGAAACCCATCGCCTGACCATATAGCCGGCGACTTGGCGTGGTGGAGTCATTGCGGGAATGCGCGGCCGTGGGCGGTGAGTACCTCGTCCATCACCCGTTCCTCGTGCACGATCGCCCGCGTGTCATCGAACGCCGCCGCGAGATCGGGATCCCAGGGGGTGTCCGGGGCCGGGGCCGGGTCGCGGGGAAGGTCCACGTCCGCGGCGAGGGCCGCGGCGAGGGCCGCGGTGTAGTCGGCGGCCGACATGTGGAACGGGGTGCAGCCGGCCGCCAGGGCCCGCGCCGTCATCGCCAGGCCGGCGGCGTCGAAGTCGCCGTGGTAGCGCAGCTCCGCGCCGCTCGCCCGCAGCCGGGCGATCGCCTCCGACGGGGCGGTCGCCGGGTTGCCGCCCGTGCACAGCACCGCCGCGGGCAGCCGGCGACGGGCCGCGGCCTCGACCAGCCGGGGGTTCTCGACGACGAGTACGGGCGTGCCCGCGACGACGGCGATCGGCGCCGCGCGCAGCGCCAGCAGGGTCAGGTGCACGGGCAGCCCGGCGGCGGTCATCGCCCGCGCGGCCGAGGCGGCGGCCGAGTCGCCGAGTAGCGGCAGTGCCCAGGTCAGGACCGGCGCGGAGACGAGGTCGAGCGGGATGCCGGCGCGTTCCCAGGCGGCCCGCTCGCCGGCTGGGCCATCTCGGGCCACCAGGGCCCGAGTGACCAGGGCGGCCAGCCGGGCGGAGCTGTCCAGCGCGTGGGCGTCGCCGCATTCCCTGGCGGCGATCTCCCCACGGCTCAGCCCCGAGCCGGTGTGCGCGAGCACCGCCGCCACCGTGCGGACCAGATGGGTGACCTCGTCCGGCACGCGGCCGGCGAACAGCCCGTCGGACCAGGCCGCGTCCCGCCAGTCGGCCGCCCAGCCAGCCGCTGAACCGGTCGTCTGGCCGGTCGTCCAGCCGGGATCCCGGTCCGGCCCCGGGATGGTCGCAAGATGGGTCTCGACCGCCGTGTCCAGGGCGGCCCGGCGTCGCCGGGACTCCTCGCGCCGCACCAGCGCCGCCTCGTGGCGCCCGCGCGGCGCGCATCCGAGGGCGGTGAGCGTCTCGACGAGCCCGGTCCCGGTCAGCCGTTCGACCGCGGCGGCCACGTCGGCGAGCGGCAGCGCCCGGCGCCCCGCGGGCACGGGCCGTTCCACCATGACCCCGAGGCGGCGGCGTCCCTCGGCCGGCAGGGCGGGCAGCGCGAGCCGGCCGCGCCAGTCCAGGCCGTTGCGGTCCAGCGCCGCCGCGACGGCCTGCCACAGCGGGCGCAGCGCCGGATCGGCCAGGAACGGGTGCGCCTCGGTGGGCTGGGCCTCGGTGGGCTGGGCGTCGGCCTCGGCATCGCTCGGAGCCGTCGGTGGCCTCACAGCAGCATTGTCTGCTCGGGCTCGCCTGCCGGCGGTTCGCTTCGAGGCTCGCTGACGGTGACGTGCGCGGCGAACCGCGCGGCGGCGGGACGGGGGCACAACCGGCCGTCGGGCTCCCACCGGACCAGCCCCATCGAGGCGAGCAGCGCCACGGCCTCGTCGCGCAGCCGCGCCGGGTCGGCCACGGCGTCCTTGCGCCAGTACCGGCCGTACCGGTCGAGTAGATCGTCGAGCTCGTCGTCGACGGCGTCCACGGTGGCGCCGCCGCGATGGCGGGCCACGAGCGCCTCGAGGAGCAGCAGCGCCGCGTGCGCCGTCGTCCCGCCCGCGGGGAACGCCACGTCGCTGCATCCCCCGTCGACGTCGATGGCGGCGACCCCTTCGGCGCGGGCCTCGACGAGCAGGCCGAACATCTCCTCGCAGTAGCGGGCCTCCTCGCCGAAGCGCCGGCGCAGCTCCGCCCAGTCCTCGGGCGCCACGTCGTCGGCGTACACCACCGGGTCCTCCACCAGCCGCCGGCGCAGCGCCGACCGGCCGCGCCCCTCGCCCCCGGCCCGTTCCAGCAGGTCCGCGGCCGAGCGTGCCCCCACCAGCGCGGGCGCGGGCAGCATCGCCAACCGGTCGTTGCGGATCTCCAGCAGGGCGTCCGCGCCCTCGTCCGTCTCGTAGCCGCTGACCGACCGGTCCAGTTCACGCACCACGCCGTGCTCGACGAGGAACCGTAACGCGGTGACGAGGGCCCGCCGTTCCCCCGCGGCACCGTCCAGGGCGATTTCCGCGTCGGCCGCCGCGGACCGCACCTGCAGCACGAGGTCGCGCAGGCTGATCCGGTCGGGGCCCGCCGCCGTCGCGGCCAGGACCAGGGCGAGCACGACATACTGGCCGGTGGTGAACGGATGGTCGGTGCGGGTGCGCAGCGGCCGGTCGGGCGGGACGTAGCCGGACTTGACCAGCCGGGCCGTGTCGGCGCCGACGACGAGCCGGTAGCCCAGCCGCTGGGTGAACCAGCGGTCGAGCACGTCGGCATGCCGGCGGATCAGGACGAACAGCGACCGGTCGGCCTCGGCCGGGCGCCAGGGCCGGGCGAGCAGCGCCCGTCCGGCGGCCGCCAGCTCGCCGGCCCGCTGCGGGTCGTCGCCCGCCATCACACCTCCCGGAGCGGGAGCAGGGTCAGGGCGAGGTCGTGCACCGTCAGAGTGCCCACCGGGGTGCGCAGCGTGGTCGGCTGCCCCGGGCGGCGTTCGACGACGCAGCGCAACCCATCGGCCTCGGCCTCGCCCTTCGACCGGCTCGGCCCCATCGCCGCGACGGCCGGCCCCAGCAGGCGTTGCAGGCGGGCCAGCGCCGCCTCGGACAGCGGGGTGCCGTCACCGAGCGCGCCGTCGGGGCCGGCGGCGGCCAGCAGCTCCTGGCGCGCCGCGGCCGCCCGCTCCTCCGCCGCCCGGCGCCGGGCCAGCAGGTGCGCCCGCTCCCGCGAACGGTCGAGCATCTGTCCGGAGCGGCCCCGGTTGGTGGTGTCGCCGCGCTGGCGCAGGCTGACGGGCACCTGCGCCACGGGTGCGTTCCACCACGACGTGGCGGATGGGACGGGGTCGGTCTCGTCGCCGGCCGCCGCGGCGAGGTGCCGGGCGCCGAACAGGCCGAAGGCGGCCGCCGCGAGCCGGTGCGACTCCTGCGGGTTGTCGCGGCCGGCCTGGGAGAACCAGGCGGCGAGGCGCAGGTAGTCGGCCCGCCGGGAGGTGCCGCCGACGCCGGAGCGGGACAGCCGGGTGAGGTTCTGGGTCAGGGTGCGCACCGCGTTCACCGCGTCGTGGCCGAGGGTCGCGACCCGGCTCGGGGTGCCCGGCCGCCCGAGGAACCAGGCGGTGAGATTCTCCCAGTCCGCCGCGCTGCTGCCGTGCTCGGCTCGGACCCGCACCCCGGCCAGGCCCGCCTCGGCGACCCGCGCGGCCAGGCCGTCGCGGGCCCGGGCCACCAGCACGCCCACGTTCGGGGCCAGCACGGCGAGCAGCGCGGCGATCGGTCGGGCCCGGCGTTCCAGCGCCTCCAGCCGCTCGCCGACGTAGCCGACGAGGACCTCGGAGAAGAACGCGAACTCGGTCTCGTCGAGGTCGAACCGCGACTGCCACTGGTTGATCGCGGCGAAGAACTGGGTGATCTCGGCGGAGAAGGCGCGGTGCGGATCGAAGACGGCCCGGACGTGGTCGGCGAGCACCGCCGGGTCGGCACGGTCGAGGTCGAGCCGCAGCAACGCCTCCAGCGCGGCGGCGAGCGCGTCGAGCCGGCCGAGGGAGACGTCGCGGACGTCGTCGACCTGGGCGAGTACGCCTTCGACGAGTTCGTGTACCTCCTGCCCGATCCGAGTGATGAGATAACGGTTTCGGCGCCGGTAGTAGTCGGCGACGGTGCTGACCGTGCCCACCGACGCCGACACGTCGAGGTTGCCCCACTCCCGCAGCTTCTCCAGCCGACCGGCGACCGTCTCGATCGGGAGGATCACGCCTGCCTCGGCGAGCCGGGCGGTGACGTCGTCCGGGGTGAGCTCGGCGAAGAAGGTTCCCGCAAAGATCCCAAGGATCACCCGGTAGTCCGGGCTCTCGGTGACGTAGGCGAACACCGAGGCGTGCACCTCGCCCCGGCCCACGCCGGTGGCACCACTCGACCCGGCGGATTCGGCGTCGCTCATCGGGACGCGACCGCCAGCTCGGTGCGCGCCCGGCCGTCCCAGTGGTAGTGGACCAGCGCGATCGTGCGCAGGTCCGGGTCGCGCAGCACCTCGATGATCGACAGTTCGGGCACGTCCGCGTGGGTGCCGAACAATCGCTCGCTCGTCACGACGAAGTCGAGATCCAGGCTCACCAGCAGGCCGAACAGCCGGGCGTGATTGTCCTCCGACACCTTCGCGAAGGCGTCGTCGAGCAGGATCAACCGGGGTGCGCCGACGCCGTGGGGATCGTGGGCGGCCGCCGAGGCGGAAGCCGCCGCCGCCATCGGCAGGTAGGTGACGAGCTTCTTCTCCCCCTCCGACAGCCGGGTCCGCCGGCCGAGCAGCTCGTCGGCGCGCCCCGGCCGGCACAGGTAGATCCGCAGCTCGTGCCAGCTCCGGTAGTCCAGCACGTCGCCGATGACATCCCGGTAGGACGCCTCGGGCCGACCGCGGCGCTCCTCGTCGACGAGGCCGGCGACCGCGGCGCGCACGGCGGCGTCCTCCTCGGCGGTGCGCGCGTCCGGGTCCTTGGCCAGCAGCCGCAGCGCGGTGGCGGTGGCCGGGTCGAGGTTGCCGCGGGTCCGCCAGTCGAGCCGGACGCCGATGCCCTGGCTGGTCGTCACCGCTGTGAGGACCGCGTTCATCCGCTCGATCAGCTCCCGGGCGTCGAACAGCGCGCGGGCGACCTCCTGGGCGACCCGGCCGTGCAGCAGGTTGCGCAGCGCCTGGTCCTGCTGGACGGTGAGCAGCCCCCGGGCGCGGCGCAGGTCGGCCGCGACCTGAATGGTGGCGTCGGGCAGCACGCGGCGGCCGTACGGGCCGGAGACCTCCACAGCCAGCGGCGCGCCGTCCGAGCCGCGGCGGGACTCGGCGTCCCAGCCGGCGCCCAGGCCGTCCCGGATGGCGCGCAGCGAGCGGTGCAGGGCGTCCTCGCTGACGTCGCGTTCAGGCTCCGGCACGCGTTCGCGCAGCCAGGAGACCAGCCGAGACGTCCCGTCGATGGTGTCCGGGGTCGCCGGAGGTTGTACCTGCCCGCTCTGGGCCGCCGGGCCTTCCTGCGCCGCCTGCCCGTCCTGGTTCTCGGCCTCGGTGCCGCTCGGACGTTGCCGGGCGGACGCCGTGAGCAGGCCGTCGACCGTGGCCACGGCGAGCAGCTCCGCCCGCTGGTCCCGGCAGGCCCGCTCGGCCCGCTCGGCGGCATCCGCGGCGCTGTCCGCCCTCTCCCGCGCCGACACCGACATGCCGAACGCCTCGGTGTGGGCACGGCGGGCGGCAGCCAGCTCGCCGTCGATCTGGGTCCGCCGGGCGTCAAGCTGGATGATCTGCTCGGCAACCCGGCGCGGTTCCTCACCGAGCGCCGCGCGGGCCGCGGCCAGCTCCTCAGTGGCCGTCTCGGCGGCCAGCCCCGTCTCGGCGGCCTCCTCGGCGGCCCTGGTCAGCGTGTCGGACTCCGCGACGAAGGCCGCGACGGCCGCCGCCCAGTCGTCGAGGGAACGCCGGGCGGCCTCCACGCGCCCCGGCATCCGGTCCAGCTCCGCCTGGGCGTCGGTGACCGCGGCCGCAGCGCCGGCCAGCGCGTCGCCGTCGAGGGGGAGCCGGGCGGCCGCGGCGCCGGTCTGGGCTCGTGCCCAGGTCTGCTCGGCGGCGCGTTCGGCGCGCACCGCCGCCTCGCGCGCTTCGGTGGCCCGGTCGGCGGTGCGCCGGGCGTCGCCGGTGGCGCCGAAGGCGGCCGCCGCCGCGTCGTCGACTGGCGCGGTGGACGGCACGGTGCGGGCGTGGGCGCGCAGCAGGTCGGCGTGCCGGCGCAGCGTGTCGTGCGTCTTCCGCTGGACGTCGCGGCCCCGTTCGGCGACGTCCAGCGCCGCGGCGAGCTCGGCGATCCGGCGCTGCCGGGCCGCGGCCCGCGCACCCGCGCCGACATGCTCGGCACCAGTCTTGACGTGCCTGCCGCGCAGCGGTCCCGCGGCGAAGGCGCCGTCGACGTCCACCCACAGCGCGGTTCCGGCCAGGGCGCCCAGCCCGACATGTTCCAGGACCCGTCGCACGGCGTCCGCGCCGACCGCCGCCCCGACCGGCAACGCCGGGACGAGCGCGGCGGCGAGATTCGGCGCCACCGCGGGTCCCGGGACGACGAGCAGCTCGCCGGTCGCCGCCAGCACGCTGCCGTCGTCGAGCACCCGTGCCGTCAGCAGCCCGACCGCCTCGCACGCCGCCTCCAGACCGGCGCGAGCGGCGTCGTCGAGACCGGGAGCGAAGTCGACGAGCGAGGCGAACAGGGCGGCGTCCGCCGGTTGCGCGGCGCGCCAACCACCTCGCGGCAGCGGAAGCTCGGCGGCGGCCCGCACCGTGGCCAGCTCGGCAGCCAGCCGGGTGGCCTCGGCGGTGGCCGCCTCGACGCGGACCCCCGCCGCTGCCACGGCCGCGGCCAGCGCCTCCGCGGCATCGGCCGCCTGGGTGGCCGCGGCGTCGACGCGGGCGCGTGCAACGGCCCGCAGCTCGTCACCGCCGGGGTCGGGCGCGGGTGGCACGGGCAGCCAACCCGCGGGGCCAGCCGGCTCGGCCGGCGGCACCGCCCGCAGCAGCTCGCCGAATCGCCCGGCCCAGTCCAGCACCGCGGCGCGGTGGCGCTCCCCGGCCGCCTCGGCCTCGGTACGGGCCTTCGCCGCGCTCTCGCGCGCCCGGTCGGCCTCGCCGCCGGTCGTCTCGGCGACACCGTTCGCCGTCGCGGCCGCGCTGTCGGCACTGTGCGCGCCCCGCAGCAGGTCGTCCACATCGCGCACCTCCTGGCGGCGCCGACGCAGTGCGTCCGCGGCGGGCCGCAGGGAGAGATCGGCCAGCGGGTCGACGCCCGGCCGCGGTCCCTCCACCCCGCCGGCGTGGGGCTCGACCAGCAGTACCGGTGGGTCCGGCAGGCGCAGTGGGACGGCCGCGGGCAGAGCCTGCCGGGTGAGCTCGGCCAAGCCGAGTCGGATCCGGTCCAGATCGCCGTCGACGCGGGCCCGCCGGGCGGTCACCGTCGTCGCGGCCACGCCGACCCGACGCTGGGCGTTCGTCCGCTGCGCCGCCATCCGCGTCGCCTGCGTCCGCAGGTCCGCCACATGCTGCTCGCGGGCGAGCAGAGCCTGGTGGTCGCGGTAGGCGGCGGAGTTGCGCAGCCCGGTCAGCCGCGCCTGCGCCGTGGACTGCTCCTTCGCCAGCGCGTCGACCTGGGCGTCGAGCCTGCGTTCGGTCTCGGCCGCAGTCTCGGCCGCGGTGCGTAACCGCCCCCGCTGCTGGGCCGCCGAGCGGGCCGTGCTGACCGCGGTCGCCGCCTGCGCCACCGTGGCCAGCAGCACCCGTCGACCGTAGTGCCGGTAGGTGTCGAACAGGCTGCCCAGGGCGCGGTCGGTCTGTTCCAGCGCGGTGACGTTGCGCCGGTGGTCTTCGAGATCCTCCAGCGGCTGGGCGGCATCGGCGATGGCGTCCTGGGGCACCGGCGGGAGCGCCTCCCGCAGGCGTTGTGGCAGGTCGGCGTCGATGCGGTCGCCGACCCGTGGGTTGCGAATCTGATGGAGCAGCGCGAGGTAGCCGGCCGGGTTCGCACCACCGAACAGCCGCCGGGACACCTCGTCCTGGTAGTCCGCGGCCCTGGCGAACACGGCGTCCGCGCCGAGTTCCGCGCGCAGCGCATCGATGGTGAGCGGGGTCCGGTCGGCGGTGAGGGAGAAGTCGATCCGGGCCCGTCGGGGGGTGGAGAACCACCAGGAGGTGACCCGATCGGTGCTGCGGTTCGCCCGGATGCCGCAGCCGAAGCAGTGGTAACGCACCCCGCCGGGGACCTCGTCGTCCGGCCGGGCGAACTCGATCCACAGGTAACCGGTGCGCTGCGTCTCCTCGGTGTCGGCGAGCATCCACGAACGCAGGACGCCGGTCTGCTCGCCGGCGGCATCGATCCGGCGGGTGTCGGCCTCCAGTAGGAACGGCAGCAGCATGTTCATCGCCGTCGACTTGCCCGACCCGTTGACCCCGCGCAGCAGCAGGCGGCCGCCGGCGAAGTGCAGCGTCTCATCGCCGTACTGGTAGACGTTGAGGATGCCCGCCCGCGACGGCCGCCACCGCGCGGCGACCGGTGCCTGAGCCGGGTCCGGGGCCAGGGTCAACAGGCTCCTCCCCCAAACGGGTCCGTGTCCGGCGTGTCCTACCTACCGATTGTTACACGTTGCGGACCGTGACCATCTTCCCTGGCCGAGCCGTCACCCGCTGCGCCGCCATTGTCCGCGGGCCGCCAGTGGTTCTTACCGATGCGGCCGGGGTGCCCAGGCGAAGGCGGGTCGGGGCGGCGGCCGACGCGGTGGCGGTGCTCTCAGTCGAGACAAAGGCGGCAATCTCCCCTCCTCTCCCCGCTGGACGTGCCGACCAGGGCCGTGACCACGAGGAACAGCTATCGGGCACGCATGGTCAACGTCGTGCCTCGCGGCACCAGGCATTCTCATGGCACCGATCTGGTCATGTTTCGAAGCTGTAATACTCCAGCGGGTGACCCAAGTCATAGCGATTACGGAATGTCATCGTTGGTGCGACGTTGATCCAGTCCTGCTCACTCTAGGTGTCGACGGTCCGTATATGCCTGCACTAGCTTCCATGGAGACTTGCGAAAAGTAGTCGGTGAGGCAGTCGGAGCCGCGTTGTGTCACAAAAAGTGACACTACACAAAGACAACGAAGTGGGCTGATGCTGTACCACAGCTGGTCGCTACTGCCATTCTCGGAGGCGTACGCGGCCGTCGTTCCTCTCGGTGGCCGCGCCCACAACGCGTGCGGACCCCTTCGTTCTACGCGTTGGCGGGCAGATTGCTCGAGAGCGGGCCGACGTTGGACCTGTCGTCGGTGCGGGTCGCCCTGTGCGGCGGGGAGCCTATCGATCCGGAGGCCATCGAGAGGTTTCTTGCCGCAGCGGCGCGGCATGGCCTGGACAGAGACGCGTTCCTGCCTGCCTATGGATTGGCGGAGGCGACTCTTGCCGTCACCATGCCCACGACGCGTGGACTGCGGATTGACGAGGCGGACGCCGGCATTCTTGCTGGCGAGCATATTGCCGTACCAGCTACGGACCGTGCCCGGGCGCGCGGGCTGGTCCGGCTTGGTCCGGCGGTCCCCGGGCTGGAAGTATGTGTCGCCGATCCGCCGACGGGCCGTGCGCTTTCGGAACGGTCCGTCGGCGAGGTGCGCGTCCGCGGTACCTCCGTCACCGCCGGATGCCTTGACAGAGGCGATGAAGAATCGGGCGGGGTGAGGCTTACCGCGGACGGTTGGTTGGCAACCGGGGATCTAGGCTGACAGATCATAATTCGACACGCGGACTAGGCTGGGTGGCCCCAGCCGTCGTGGTAGGTGATCTCCTCGACCGGGGGCCAGTCGGCGGGGTGGAAGGTGTCGGTGGTCGTGTAGGCGACGGCCAGCATCGAGATCTGGGTGACGTCGTCGGGGATGTCGAGAATGTCGGCGACTTCCCGCTCGCGGCCGATCAGGTGGTAGCCGACCATGGTGCTGCCGAGGCCGCGGGCGCGCAGGGCGAGCTGGAAGCTCCAGATCGCCGGGTAGGCCGAGCCGTAGAAGGCGGACAGCTCCCCGTTGCCGCCGGCGGGGCGGCCCTGCATGCACGGCACGACCAGCACCGGGACGCGGTGCAGCGCGTCGAGCAGGTACTTCCCCGAGGCGAGTGTCCGGGCGTCGACCAGGTGCCCGTATGTCGCCTGGGACTCGCGGCCCACCTCGCGGATCGGCGCCGCGATCTTCTCCCGCAGGGCCTGGTCGCGCACCACGATCCAGCGCAGGTTCGAGCGCAGCATGCCGGCGGCCGGGGCCTGCTGGGCGATGCGCAGGCAGTCCGTCAGGACCTCGGGTTCCACCGGCCGGTCCAGATCGAGCTTGCGGCGGACCGAACGGGTGGTGGTGAGCAGGGTTTCGGCGTCCACGGAATCCTCCACTGATACCTGTACTTATCCCGTAAGCTTACAAGGTAAGTAAGGTAATATCACGCCCGCCGACCAATGCCACCCACTGGCCAGTGCCAGCCGCCGATCCCAGGCTCCGCTCACCTCGTCTCGGAGGGATCCGTGCCGCGTCAGACGCTGAGCCGGCGGACGGTTCTCGACGCCGCGCTACGGCTTGCCGACGAGCGCGGCCTGGCCGATCTGACGATGCGCCGGCTCGCGGCCGAGCTCGGGGTGGAGGCGATGTCGCTGTACAACCACGTCGCGAACAAGCGTGACCTGCTCGACGGCCTCGCGGCGCGCATCTACGAGTCCGTCCCGTTGCCCGATCCCGCGCTCGCCTGGGACGAGCGGCTGCGGTTGCTGGGTAATGGCATGTTCGCGGCGTTCGCGGCCCATCCGGTCGTGGCCCGGGCGGTGGTCGCCAACCAGGCCGACCCGCGCTCGGTCCTGGCGCTGCGTGTCTTCGACGCGTTCTTCGGCGCGCTTCTCGACGCCGGGCTCGACGAGCCGACCGCCGTGCGCCGTTTCCGGTCGCTGACCGGGCTGCTGTTCGGCGCCGTCCTGGTCCAGACGGCGAGCCCGGCCGGCGCGCAGACGCACCAGGCCGACCTGATCGACGACTGGTTGCGCATCGCGGCGCGCAGCGAGGAACTACCGCACCTGCGGGTCATCCTGCCCGTCATGGCCGCCGACGAGTGCCGGCCGGACTTCGGCCCCGAGCTCGACCTGTTCATCGACAGCCTGCGCCCGGCACGCCCGGTCGCCTCCGCCCCCGACTCCCCCTCCGCGCTCTGAGACGGCGTGCCGCCGTCGATCGATCCCCTGGACGCCGTCTAGCGTAAGGCTTACGCTAAGCGCCTCCACTCCCCGGACGACGATGGGATGACGCCATGGACGGATCGGTAACGACGGGGGCCGCGGGCTGTTGGCCGCCCCGCGATCGGGTCGCGGCATGACGGGCCTGGTGCAGGGCGTGCGACACGCCTCGGTTGCGAGGACCGTCGCCGAGCTCGCCGCGCTGCTGGGCAGCGAGGGCGGCACGCTCGCGCTCAGCGCGGTCGACGAGCGCACCGGCACGGTGGACCTGTCGTTCAGCCTCGACGACGCGGACTGCGGGGACAACTGCGCCCTGCCGCCCGACCAGTTACGGCAGGTGGTCGAGACCCGGCTGCGCAGCGCCCTGCCCGGCCTCACGGCGGTGCGCATCGACGACTCCCGCCAGCCGGTCCCTGCCGGTGACGGTGGCGCCGCCGGTGACGGTGGCGCCGCGCCCGCCGGTCCGGCGCCTTCGTCGATCACCGTGCTGGACCCCACCGGCGGCGTCGTTCCCGGTGACCCCGACCCGGGGCCGGATCTCGGCCCGCTGCGGGGCCGGCGTGTCGGGGTGCGGGTCGACGTGCTGTGGCAGGCGTGGGACCAGACCGTCGACGAGTGGATCGCCGAGCTGGAGCGGGCCGGTGCGATCGTCACGACGTGGCGGCGGGCCCAGGGGCTCAAGGGCGCCGAGGGCGAGCGCAGGCAGGCGGAGTACGACGCCTTCGTCGGCGGGGTCGACGCCGTCATCTCGGGCCTGGCGAACTGCGGCTCGTGCACCTCGTGGAGTGTCAAGGACGGCCTGAACGCCCTCAACCGCGGGCTGCCCACCGTCGTCGCGGCCACCGAGCACTTCGTCGGCCTCGCGCGCACCCTCGCCGCCGACAACGGCCGGCCGGGCCTGCGCCTGGTCGAGCTGCCTTCGTCGCTGAACACCCTGCCCGAGGAGCAGGTGCGCGAGTACGCCCGCTCCTCGTTCCCGGCGCTGCTCGACGCCATCGGGGCGGTCGTCCGATGACCACGGCGACCACGGCGACCGTGGGCACCCCGAGGTCCGCGCCCCCGGCGCTGTCGAGCGTGGTCCACGAGGTGCCCGCCGACCAGGAGGCCTTCGACGCCCTCGCGCGCGAGCGCGGCTGGAGCGACGGGCTGCCGCTGGTGCCGCCCACGCCCGAGCGGGTGGCGCGTTACCTCGCCGAGTGGGGGACGCCGCCGGACGAGGTGATCGGCGTGCTGCCGCCGTCCCAGGCTGCCGTCACCGCGGAGAAGCTCGCCGTCAACGCGGTGATGGCCGGCGCGCCGCCCGCCGCGCTGCCGTTGCTGCGCGCCGCGGTGGAGGCCGTCGCCGATCCCGGCTACGAGCTGCACGCCCTGAACGCCACGACCGGGTCGGTGACCACCGCCCTGATCGTCAACGGTGCGCAGCGGCACGCGCTGGGCATCCCGTTCGGCGCCGGTTGCCTCGGTGGGGCGGACGGGCGGGCGGCGTCGATCGGGCGCGCGCTGCAGCTGGTCATGCGCAACGTCGCCGGCCAGCGGGTCGGCGTCACCTCGCAGAGCACGTTCGGCCAGCCCGGCCGGGTCAGCGGCATCGTCTTCGGGGAATGGGAGGAACGCTCGCCGTGGGCGCCGCTCGCCGAGCGCCGCGGCGCGGCGGGCGACGCGGTGACGGCGTTCGGCACGATGGGGACGGCCAACATCTGCGAGGTGGTGGCCACCGACGCCGACGTGCTGCTCGAGTTCGTCGGGCGCGCGCTGGCCCATCCCGGGGCCAACGGCTACCTTGTCCAGCTTTCGTTCGCCGAGGTCGTCATCGCGCTCAACCCGGTCTGGGCCGCGCTCGTCGGCAGGGCGTACCCGGACGTCGACGACGTGCGCCGCATCCTGTGGGAGCACGCCTCCATCCCGCTGTCGGAGTTCCCCCGCCAGCATCAGCGCCAGTATGAGGACATCGGGTGGGTGGACGCGCGCGGGCGGGTCCCGCTCACCCGCCGGCCCGAGGACGTCCTCGTGATGGTCGCGGGCGGGCTCGGCGGTCTGCACGGGGCCGCGCTGCACAGCTGGGGCACGACGATCACCCAGACCCGGCCCGTCCGCCCGTGACTTCCGGCCCCGCCCGGGGCGCGCCCGCCAGACCTGGCGGTCCGGCGCGGCGCAGCCTTCGGGCGGGGCCGTGACAGCGCACCCTTCGGGCGGAGCCCCGACAATGGCGGGCGTGCGTGAATCCGCCGAAGGCATCCAGCCGCCGACCGCCGGGCGACGCCGGCGGGAGCGCGGCTCGCTGAGCAGCGGCGAGATCGTCGCGGCCGCGCGGGACCTCGCCGCGCACGACGGCCTAGCCCGGCTGAGCATGCCGGCGCTGGCCAGGCGGCTCGGCTGCGGCGTGATGAGCGTCTACCGGTACTTCGACACCAAGGACGACCTGCTCGCTGCCCTGGCGGACCAGGTGATGTCCGACCTGCACCGCCAGCTGCCGCCCGCGGGGGACGGCCCCTGGCGCGACGAACTCATCACCTACTTCACCGCCTACCGGGACCTGATGGAGAGCTTCCCGGTCTACCGCGAGGTGGTGCTGTACGCCCCCACCTTCGTGATCCGAGCGGCCCTCACCCCCGCCCAGCTCCGCCGGCTCGACACCGGTATCGGGCTGCTGATGCGCGCCGGCCTGCCCCTGGTCGATGCCGCTGAGGTCTACAACGTCTGCTTCAACTACACCCGCTCCTTCGTCGCCTTCGAGCACGCGGCGCGATCCGCTATCGCGGCCAGCGCGGCCAGCGGGGCCAGCGGGGTCAGCGGCGCCCCGGCCGCGGCGCCGACCCACGACAGGCGGCTTCCCGCCGACGAGTACCCCCAGCTCAGCCGGCTGGCCGACATCGAGAGCGTGCTGGGAGCCGACGAGCGGGGATTCCGCCTGGGCCTGGAACTGCTCGCCACCGGGATCGCCGGCCGCTACGACGTGGCCGAGCGGTGATCCAGATTCGCGGACCCGTCACGGTCGGAGAATGGTAGATTTATGGCATGCGAACTGCCATCGATGCTGCCGGGCGGGTCGTGATTCCGAAGGCGTTGCGCGACGCGCTCGGCCTCACGGCCGGCCAGCCGCTGGAGATCGCCGAACGGGACGGACGGCTGGAGATCGTGCCGGCACCCACGCCGATGACGCTCGTCGACGAAGGCGACGGCGTGGTCGCCGTGGCGGACGTCGACATGCCGGTCCTGACCGCCGACCAGGTGCGCGAGACGCTGGAACGGACCCGGCGGTGAACGCGGTCGACTCGAGCGTCGTGGTGGCCGCCTTCGCGAGCTGGCACGAGCACCACACCCTCGCCCGCAAGGCCCTGGCCACGCGGCCGCGGCTGATCGCGCACGCGGCGGTCGAGTCCTACTCCGTCCTGACCCGTCTGCCTCCACCGCACCGGGCCCAGCCATCGCTCGTGCACACGTTCCTCGCCGAGCGGTTCCCCGATCCGTTCCTGCCCCTGTCGGACGCCGGCTACCGGGACCTCCTCGCCAGGTTGGCAACCAGTCAGATCCTCGGCGGGCCCGCCTATGACGCCCTGATCGCCTTCACCGCCGCCGAGCACCGGGCGACCCTGCTGAGCCTGGACCAGCGGGCCGCCGTGACGTACAAGGCCGTCGGGGCCAGCGTGGAACAGCTCGCGCCCTGACGCCGGTGCATCGGCGGGTCCGCGGTGTGGCGGGCTCCTTGCTCGGGGACGACGCGCCGAACTACGGTGCCTGTGGGAGCAAGTGCCGGCAACGCTGTCGTCGGTCATGATCGGCGTGGGCTGTCTTCGGCGCGCTGACGGGGCGGTTGCTGCCATGGTCTTCTGGTCCCAGGCCGAGCCGCCCCCGGCGCCCGAGGCGAGAGGACGAAGCTGACATGACGCAGCAGGCAGATTTAGTGAGGCCCGCGCCCCCCGAGATGGTGATCGACGCGTTGAGCGCGCCGTTCTGGGCCGCGGCGCGGGAGCGCAGGCTGGAGCTCCAGCGCTGCCAGGACTGCGGTCTGTTCATCCACCTCCCGCGGCCGGTCTGCCGGCGCTGCGGCTCCTTCCGCCTGGCGTTCGAGCCGGTGTCCGGGCGGGGTTCGGTGTACAGCTTCACCGAGACGCGCCGGGCGTTCCATCCGTTCTTCGCCGACCGGGTTCCCTACCTGCTCGCGTCGATCGAGCTCGCCGAGCAGGCCGACCTGCGGATGCTGTCCAACCTGGTGGGGATCGCCGAGCCCGACGTGCGGTTCGGGATGCCGGTCGAGGTCACCTTCGAGGACCTCTCCCCGGACCTCACGATCCCGGTGTTCGCGCCCGCGGGGAGCCTCGCGTGATGGCCGGGCGCCGGGTCGCGATCGTCGGCGTCGGCTACTCCGACGCCGGGCGTCGCACGGGGTTGAGCGAACGCCACCATGCCGCCCAGGCTGCGCGGGCCGCCCTCGCGGACGCCGGTCTCGAATCCGCCGACATCGACGGGCTGACCACCTGGGGCGGCAACCCGATCGACTTCGCGCACATGCTCGGCTTCTCGCCGCTGCGCTGGCATCTCGACGTCGGCATCTCGCCGGCGTTCATCAGCCCGGCCATCCATGCCGCCCACGCGGTCGCCAGCGGCCAGGCCGACACGGTGGTGGCCATGCGGGTGATCCTGCAGCAGCCGAGCCGGGCCAACCTGTGGGCCGGCGGGACCGGGATGGCCTTCGACGCGCAGTTCCAGCACCCGTTCGGCGACCTGATGCCGGCACAGTGGGCGGGTCTGCTGACCAACCGCTACCTGCACGAGTCCGACGCGACCGAGGAGGACTTCGCGAACTTCGCCGTCACCCAGCGCGGCTACGCCGCGAAGAACCCCGAGGCGCTGATGCGGGAGCCGCTGACGGCCGAGGACTACCTCGCCGCGCCCTACATCAGCAAGCCGCTGCGGCTGCTCGACTGCGACTACCCCTGCGACTCGGGTGCGGCCGTCATCTTCACCACCGAGGAGCGGGCCCGTGACCTGCGCCAGAAGCCGGTGTTCGTCGAGGCGACCGCGCTCTCGGCCACCCACGACATGACCTTCGAGCTGCTGCCCGACATGGTCCGGACGTCCCCGGTGCACTGCCTGCAGGAGCTGTGGTCGCGCACCGAGCTGACCGCCGCCGACCTGGACTGCGCCCAGCTCTACGACGGCTTCAGCGTCATCACCCTGCAGTGGCTGGAGGCGCTGGGGGTCTGCGAGCCGGGGCAGGCCGGTCCCTTCGTCAGCAGCGGCGGGACGAGCCTCACCGGCGCGCTGCCCACGAACACCGACGGCGGCGCGTGCAACGTGGGCCGCCGCCACGGCGCGAACTTCTGCATCGAGGCCACCCGGCAACTGCGCGGCGGCCAGTCGGGCGAGCGCCAGGTCGCCGACGCCGAGGTCGCGCTGTGGGCCAACGCGGTCGGCCCCTTCACCGGCGCGATGCTGCTCACCGGCTCGTAAGAGCAGCGGGCCCGCCAGCCCCGGGCCCGCCAGCCCCGGGCTCGGCCCCGCCGCGGGCGCCGGCTACATCTCCTGGCGCTCGCGGCGGATGGCGACCCGACGACCCTTGATGGTGGTTCCCCGCAGCGACGCGATCACCTCGTCGGCTGCGCCGTCGGGAACCTCGACGAGCGAGAACCGCTGAGCGATCTCGATGGCGCCGATGTCGCGGCCCGATAGCTGGGTCTCCCCGGTGATCGCGCCGACGAGGTCCTGCGGCCGGACGCCGGCGCCGCGGCCCGCGCCGACGAACAACCGGGCCATGCCACCGCTCGTCGGCCGTGGCCGCCGGTCGCGGCGGCCGGCGCTGTCGCGGCCGGCGCTGTCGCGGCCGGCCCGTTCGCCGCGCCCACCGGTCGTGGGTGGCAGGTCGGGGATGTCGTCGTCGCCGTCCGGCACGTGGCTGGCGTCGTGGGCGAGCTTCACTGCGGCGAGCGCGATCTCCATGGGATCGAACTCGTCGGTGAGGGTCTCGACGACGACCCGGAATCGTTCCAGATCGTCCTCGAGCAGGCTCTCCTGCAGCGCCGCCCGGGTCATCTCCAGCCGTCGGGCGTGCAGATCGGCGACGGTGGGCACCTTCTCGACGGCGATCCGCTGCCGGGTGACCCGTTCGATCGTCTTGAGCATCCGGTGCTCGCGCGGCTCGGCCAGGGTGATGGCCACCCCCTCGCGGCCGGCCCGCCCGACCCGGCCGATCCGGTGGACATAGGAGTCGGGCGCCGACGGGACGCTGTAGTTCACCACGTGCGTGAGCTGCTCGAAGTCCAGGCCGCGGGCGGCGACGTCGGTCGCGACGAGTAGATCGGCCGTTCCTGTGCGCAGGCGCTCCATCACGCGCTCCCGCTGCTCCTGGCTCATCCCGCCGTGCAACGACTCGGCCCGGTAGCCGCGGCCGTTGAGCGAGTCGGCGAGCTGGTCGACCTCCTCCCGGGTGCGGCAGAACACGATTGCCGATCGGGGTGCCTCGACGTCGAGGATGCGGCCCAGCGCCGCCGTCTTGTACGCCCGCGGGACGACGTAGGAGACCTGCCGAACGAGCGGCGCCGCGCCCGGCTCCGGCGCCGCGCGGCCGATCTGGATGCGGACCGGATCGCGCAGGTGACGACGGGCGATCTCGTTCATGCGTGGCGGTAACGTCGCCGAGAACAGCACGGTCTGGCGGCCCGGCGGGGCCTGCTCCAGGATCGCCTCGATGTCCTCGGCGAAGCCCATGTCGAGCATCTCGTCGGCCTCGTCCAGGACGACGGTGTGGAGGTTGTCGAGGCGGAGCGTCCCGCGGCCCATGTGATCGAGCGCGCGCCCAGGTGTGGCGACCACCACGTCGATCCCCTGCACCAACGCGCGTACCTGCCGGCCGATCGGGGCCCCGCCATACACCGGCAGGACCCGGGCGCCAAGATCCCGACCATACCGGTGGATCGCCTCGGACACCTGGACGGCGAGTTCCCGGGTCGGGACGAGGACGAGGGCCTGCGGGCCGTTGTTGCCGTCGCGGTCGTCCGTCAGGCGGTGCAACAGGGGGAGCGCGAACGCGGCCGTCTTCCCGGTGCCGGTCGCAGCCTGGCCGAGCAGGTCACGACCCGCGAGCAGAGGTGGAACGGCCTCCCGCTGGATCGGCGTCGGCTCCTCGTAGCCGAGGGCGGCGAGGCTGCGCAACAGCGCGGGCCGTAGCGCCAGCTCGGCGAAGCCGGCCACGTCAGTGCCCGCCTCGGCGGCCACGACGGCGGCCTGGTCGGTGGCCTGGTCGGCGGTCACGTCGGCGGTCACGTCAGCCGTCACGACGGCGGCCTGGCCCGGGTCCGGGTTCCTCACCTCGGCGAGATTCCCGGCGTCGTCCGGGTTACCCACCTGGTCCGGGTTCCCGGCGTCGGCCAGCTCCGTCGCGTGGTCAGATCCAGTGGTCGAGTTCATCCGCATCCCCCTACAGCGCCCGGTCCGTCCGGGCATCGGCCCTGGTGCCAAGCGGGGGCCTGGGTCCGACGGTAGTCGCTCGCCGCAGGTGGCTGCGCTCCGATCGACCGTCGAGGTCACCTGGCCGCGCCACCGGGGCCCGATTCGCCACTGCGGCAGGCGCACGCTTCGTATATAACTCAGTCAGCTATCAACGTCGCGGATGGAGATCGCCTTCGGATCCCCGGGGCGTCGCGCCAGCGCGGGTCCGCGACGGGGCGGCACCCGCAACGGTTGGGAGGTCGGACGTGGAACGCACCCTGTACGGGGAAGATCACATATTGTTGCGGGAGGCGGGGCGCGCGGGCTTCCTCGGTCCTGGCGTCGCCATCGACGGGTCGAAGACCTTCATCACCAACGGCTACTGACCGAGTACCGCGCCGCTCAGGCCTGGATGGACGGACGGGTCACGAAGATCTGGGCCGGCACCAACGAGATCATGAAAGAGATCGTCGGGTGCAGCCTCGGCTTCTGAGCCCTGGACGGGCCCGGAGCGGACACGGCGTTGGCCGGTGACCCCTCCCCGCCCGTTTTCCCCAGGCTGGGAGGGGCATCGCACGTACGCGGCCGCCCGGGCCGTGTCAGCGGACCGCCTGTCCGTGGTGGGTAGACCGCGGACTCGGCCGCAGTGCTCGGCGGGGTGAATCCTCAGGCGTTCCGGTACACCAGGTAGACATACTTGCCGCCGGCGCCCTTGTTCAGGTCGACGTCGATGCGTCGCCACGGCGCCTGCGGCTGAATTCCGCTGTTGTCGCCGAGAATGACATCAAGATCCTCGATCGGGCTGCCCAGATGGGCCTCACGGCTGAAGGCGGTGTAGATGTAGGCACCGCCGGCGCCCTTGTTCAGGTCGACATCGATACGGTGATAGCTCGACGGGGCCGGCTCGTCCTTGCTCAACAGGAAGATAATGTCGGTGATAGGAGCGCCGGCACCCTTCTCGTACGCGAAATACAGGTAGGCGCCGCCAGCGCCCGCGTTGAGGTCCTTGCCGATCTTGGTCCAACCATTCGGTGCCGGCTCGTCGTCGACGAGTACGGTCAGATTCGTGACACCACTCATGTGAACGCCCCCTGGCTATCGGAAGATCCGGTACCGGCATCGTTGCACAGAGAATCGGGCCCCGTCCCCGGGAAAATGGATATCGAAGGCCATTGGCAGTGGTCCGGCCTCGGTATTTCACGGTTGGGTAACAAAGGTTCGTTGTACAGCCCGGGTCGGTGTTGATGCCCCGCGTCAGAAGAGGGTCGGTGGCTCGGCCGGCATCGGCTGCGGCAGGGGCTCCAGCTCGGGGAGGCGTGCCCGCACGTCGTCGTGGAAGCGGCGGGCGAGTTCCGGCGCGTCGGCGTTGTCCGGTGTGTGGATGAAGACGGTGGGGGAGCGGCCCTCGTGCAGCCACCCGACGGTGATGTCGATCCAGCGCTGCCAGCCTTCGACCGTCCGCGCACAGGCGTCGCGGCCGAGGTAACGGACGATGGGCCGGTCGGTCAACGCGACCGATCGCAGCGGCACGCGCGGCTTCTTGGCCCAGGCGTCTCGTTCGGCATCGCTGGTCGGCGGGCTCTGGAAGAAGGCGGTGGTGTCGAAGGGAATCCATTCGGCAGCCGCGACGGCGAGTGCCGCTTCAAGCATCCGCACGGCCCGAGGATCGTCGAAGAATGCGGGGTGGCGGACCTCGACGGCGTACCGGTGGGACCCGGGGAGCCGGCCCAGAAAACGGGCCAACGCGGGGACGTCGGCGGGGGCGAAGGCTCCGGGAAGCTGTATCCAGAGGGCATGGGCCCGCGGACCGAGCGGCTCGATCGCCGCCAGGAAGTCGTGCAGGGCCTCGTCGACGCCGGTCAGCCGGCGTTCGTGCGTGATGACCTTCGGCAGCTTGAGTACGAACCGGAAGTCGGAATCGGTCTGCTGCGCCCATGAGGCCACGGTGTCCCGAGCCGGAGTCGCGTAGAACGTCGTGTTCCCTTCGACCGCATTGCACCAGCCCGCATAGTGCCGCAACCGTTCGTGCGCCGGGAGCGGATGCGCGAGGAAACGCCCCTGCCACGACTTGTGCGTCCACATCGCGCATCCCACGTGCAGACGCATGATCCACTCCCTCCGTCGCCGACCACATCCGGGCAGCCGGGCCCGAGTTCGCCCACGAGGTCGCGACCGTCCGGGCTGCACTGTATTCGGAGCGTCGGCCCGCCTTGACCGCCAGCGCGGCCGGTCCACCGGACAGGCGGATCCGTGGGACATCCCGAGCCGGGCAGGTGGCCAGGCTCGGAGGGTGGGGGCGTCCGAGACTTGACAGGACGATCTCCCCACACCATAATCGAATGTATGTTCGATCTCCTCGGAGTCCGGCCACGCCATCGCACCACCCCTGAGGGTCACGTCACGCCGGGCGGCCAGATTCCGTCACAGGTGGCCGCTCGTACCGATTGTCGCCCGCAGTCACCCCAGGCATCGTCCCACCTGCCGCCGAGCGTGGCCCGCGTGGCAGTGCGGATGAGACTGTCCGCAGAGCTGCTTGCCGCCATCCTCGCGGTCGATGGACGCTCCCGGGCCACCCTCGACGACATGGAACGCGCGGACGCCCTCGCGGATGTTGTCCTCGCCCGCCACCGGCAGCGAGTCGACCGGCATCACCCCGAGCCCGCCCGAACCGGTCGTCGCGGCTGACGGGGTTCGCCGGGCTCACCGCGTTCGTCGGAGTACGTGGGCCGAAGAAGCGCGTGGGCCGAAGAAGCGCCGATCCTTTTCGTTGATCACCACATCGTTGATGCTGGCCTCACGGCGACGCATCAGACCCTGCTCGTCGAATTCCCAGAGCTCGTTGCCGTAGCTGCGGGACCAGGTCCCCGCCGATCTGGCCGCTTACCGCGCTTCCCAGGGGGCGCCGTCGCCCATCTTCCTGTAGTACTTGGCCAGGTGGTTCTTGGCCCGAGTGATGTCGGCCGCTGGTAGGTCCACGCCGCCACGCGAGCCCTGCATGACCGCTGCCGCGGCCATCACCCCGCGGGGAACGACCGTCAGCTCTCCGTCGATCACGTCGGCGATGAGCAGTTTGTAGCCGGTGAACTCGTCTTTCTTCTCCTGGTCGTACCAGACGTGTGCCTCGCGGTACTTGCCGTTGGGGGTGTCCTGAGCGTGAGCCCAGCGCCGGACCCGCTTCTCGGCCGCCGCGCCGTTCCACGGGCGCTTGCGGTCGGCCAGCGGAAAATCTTTGAAGGGCGTGACGGACATACAAGCCTCCTCGCGGCCCGTTCCGGATCGCTTCGATCTGGCCATTCCCCGGTTCGTCGTGACTACACCAGCCAGCACGCGGCACCGGTGTACCAGGGCCCGCGGCAGGTCACGGTCGCACAGGTTGCCGGACGCCCGGGGCGAGGCGCCGACGGACGTGCTCGTGCGGATCACGGCCCAGCCACGCGGCGGCGTGGGACCGGCGCTCGTGGCGACCTGGTCCAGCGTCCGCTGAACCGGAATTGTCCCCGACGCCTTGGACTTACCGGTTCGCTTGGCACGGTGGCATGCTGGGGCGCCATGACACAGGCTCCGATCCCCAAGCCCGGACCCGCCGCGGGCGACCCGCGGACGCCCGGTGCCGAAGCTCCCAGCGTCTCGCATGCGATCCCGCCGAGATGCCCGACCCGGACCCGGCTTTACCGGCAGGGGGCGCTGGAGGAGGAAGGTTTCCCCGCCGAGCAGATCAGCGAGAAGCTGGCCGCCGATCACTCGACCGTGGTGTGGCTGGATCTGCACAACCCGACGGAGGAAGATCTACAAATCGTGGTCGACGAATTCGGTCTGCACCCGCTGGCCGTCGAGGACGCCATCCACCCGCACCAGCGGCCGAAGGTCGACCGGTACCGGACGCACTTGTTCGCCAACATGTACGCCGTGTCTGTCAGCCACGACGATGCCACGCTGACAACCGGCGAGATCAGTGTCTTCATCACCGGCCGGGCGCTGATCACCGTCCGAAAAGACGAGTTCGATATCGATGCCCTGATCGCGAGCTGGGACTTCAACACGAATCTGGTGTCGGGCGGCAACGACGTGGCTGTCCTGACCTATGGTCTGCTCGACGCCGTGGTGGACGGCCATCACGCGTCGGTCCAGGAACTCGACGACGCCGTCGAGGATCTGCAGAGTTGTCTGTTCGACGCCCGACCCGGCATCGACATCCGCCGCCGCGCATACGAGCTGGGGGCGCAGCTCGCGCGCCTGCGCCGGGTCGTGGCTCCCATGCAGGACGTCGTCGCCCGCCTGGTGCGCAACGACAGCCGTCTCGTCAACGAGGAGTTGGCGCCGTACTTCCATGACGTCTCCGACCACGCGCTGAGGGCGGCCGAGACTATTGACGCCGCCCGCGATCGGATCAACAGCATTGTCGAGGCACAGCTGAACGAACAGGGCGCCCAGCTCAACGAAATCACCAAGAAACTCGCTGCCTGGGCCGCTATCATAGCCGTGCCGACCGCCGTCACCGGCTTTTACGGTCAGAATGTTCCCTACCCGGGATTTGGGCACCACGCGGGTTTCATTGCCAGCTGCATCGTCATGATCGTTCTGGCTGGAGGAGCCTGGTACATGCTGCGTCGCAACGAATGGCTTTGAGCTCCCGCGAGTCCTCGCTGAGAGTATTTTAGATGCACGGTGGAAATCGACTGAGGAGGCTGAGCGACGATCGCGGTCTACGTCGGCACTTCCGGATGGAGTTACGATCACTGGGAAGGCGTGCTCTACCCGCCGGGGACGCTGGCCGGTAGCCGCCTGGCCCTCTACGCGGCCGAGTACGACACGGTCGAGTTGAACGCCAGTTTTTACCGCTGGCCGAGGGATGCGACGTTCGCTTGTTGGCGCCACCGGTTGCCGCCGGGTTTCGTGATGTCGGTGAAGGCGTCCCGCGGATTGACCCACGCCAAGCGGCTCTACGCACCGGAGGCATGGACGAGTCGGATCGCGGGCGCCTGGCATGAACTGGCCGACCGGCGAGCAGCAGTCCTGGTGCAGCTCGACGGGCGCCAGAGCCGCGACGACGCCCGGTTGGAGTACTTCCTGGCCGGGACGCCGCCGTGGATGCGGGTGGCTGTCGAGTTCCGCCATCCAAGCTGGCACGACGAGGGGGTCTACCGGATCCTCGAACGATACGGCGCGGCCTACTGCGTCGTGAGAGGTGCCGGCCTGCCGTGTGTCCTGCGGGCCACCGCACCGTTCGTGTATGTGCGCCTCCATGGCCCTGACCCCGCGACCCTCTACGCCGGTTCCTACGGCGGCGACGCGCTGCGCTGGTGGGCTGGCCGCATTGCCGAATGGGCCGGCGGTGGCCTGGATGTCTACGCCTACTTCAACAACGACGGCCACGGTTACGCCGTCGACAACTCCCGCCGACTGCGCCGAATCCTCGGCGATCTGCCGGCGTCGCGGTAGGGCGTGGGCTTCGGGGCAGGTTCCGCGCGCGGGAGCGGCAGTGAACGGGGACTCCCAGACGCCCAGGGCCACATAGTGAGTGGTTGCCGAAGCTGGGACGAGGGAGCCTGCGGCGATCAGGTACTGATCCGCGGCGCACGCACCGGGAAAAGAGAACTCGCTGTTCTGGGTCAGGTGGCGACGGTGATCGATCCGGCGCCGGCGCCCGGGGTGAGGGTGCCGATCACCGTCTGTGTCATCCCGCCCCGTCGGCATGGGAGAACAGAGCGGAGATGTTGGCGATGAGCCGGCGGTCCTGTCCTTCGTCGACGACGTCGACATCGACGCCGTACCACCTGCCATCGCGGCTCGGTCGCACGGTCGCCCTGGCGCGGAACGGGCCAACCGAGCCGGGCTTGATGAACTGGATTGTCCAGTGGTTGACCTGGAAGTCGGCGGTGCCCGTCGTGCGTTGCAGGCCCGCCATCGCAGCCGCCTCGGCGATGACGTTGATCGGAGCCTGGTGCAGGGATCGGTTCGGCGCGCCCAACGCGGGCGAGAGCTCGGTGATCACAACGGAACCGTCGACGTCGAGGTGCCCGCCGAAGGCCTCGTGTAGCGGGGGCAACACCATGTCAAGGAAAGAGGGCTTGTGGACCACGTGTACCGGCATCCGAACCAACTGATCTTGGTCCGCGACCCCAAGATCACCGTCCGCCCGGTCGCCACACGTGCCCTCAGCAGGGGCGATGCCCAGTGACCATGCGGGCAGGAACATCATCTGTCGAATCGAACTAATGTTCTGTACACCTGGCAGTCCCGGACACCTCGACCCGTCTGGCCGCGATGATCCGATGGCGGAGCGACGTCATAGTCCTACTCGGGCCGCTGTCCGCACTTGGCGCCGGGGGACCAGTGCAGACGCGGCACCGCGAGCAGCTCAGCGGGCGTCGAGTTCGGTGACGGCCTCGCCTGCGCCGAAGTCGGGTGGCGTGCCGAGTGGGCTGTCGAGGATGTAGTGGCCGGCGGGGATGCGGGCGATGGTGTAGCCGGGTTCGTCGCCGACGGGCTGGCTGACGGTGACAACGTCGGCGACCTGCTGGATGTCGACGCGGCCGTTGGCGACGTCGGCGGCGGTCGCGGTGGCACCGGCTTTGGTCTTGCCGATGATCAGGATGAAGCCCGCGCGGTTCGGGTCCCCGGTGTTGGTGAACCGGATGGCCATCGGGCCAGCAGCGACCGAGGCGGGCACGCCGGTGAGCGCGCCCGCGTTGTTGGTGACGTCGAGTGTCGGGTAGCCGCAGTGGTCGTACATCCAGGCTTCGATGGCGTGGCCGGCCTCGGTCAGGCCGCTGCTGTCGAGGTCGAACCGCTTGCCCTGCTTGGCCCCGTTGACCACGGCGATCAGCTTGTCCGCCTGGCCGGTCAGTTCGGCGGGCAGGTTGGTGCGTAGGGCGGTGGCCGCCGGCTCGATCGTCGTGGCGAACGCGCGTAGCTCGCCGGCGGTGGGGGCGGGGGCGTCCGGGTCGATGCCGGGGATGTCGGTGGCGTTGACGGTGAGTTCGGCCTCGCAAGCTGCCTGCACCGAGCCGGCACCGGCACCGGTCGCACCGGTCGCACCGGTCGCACCGGTCGCGGCCGGCGTGGTGGCCGCCGAGCCGGACGAGTCCGACGAGCAGCCGGCGACGGCGATAAGGGCCGCCGACGCGAGCGCAGCGGCCGTGGCAACCGCACACCGGCTGTGGAGGGATCGCACGATCATGATGTCACTCCCGGGAAGAGATGCCCAGACGGACGGGATAAACAGGGCAAAAAGGGCATGGCAAAGCCGACGGCTGGGCGAGGAAGGGCTACGAACGGAAGAGGAAGGGCTACGAACGGAAAATGGGACGTCAGTACCTCGGCGGCCCGGCTACCGGCCCGGCTACCGGCCCGGCCACACCGACCGGACCAACCGGGCGAGCACCGGCGGGGCGCCCCTTTCCGCCAAGGCCGGGGCGAGAACGACGAGCGACGCCCCGAACACCGTGGTCCAGATGACAGTGCTGCGGGCCCAGTCCTCGCCCGGCCAGACCGGGAACAGGGGCAGCCGACGCGCCGCGGGGCGGATCAGGGCCAGCGCGGCTGAGGTGGGGATGATGATGGACGCGAATGTCCGCCCGGGTTCGGCGCTGCCCGCGGCCCGCCGCCCGACGGTGATGGCGAGCGCCACGGCCGCGGCGGCCGCACCCTGGAGGGCGAACAGCGGCAGGTGCGGCGGCAGACGGTGCCGCTGCGCGAGCAGGCAGGCGATCCAGACGGCCAGCATGAGCGCGGGGACGACCGACCGGGCGAGCGTCCGCCAACGCAGCGACCGAGGCAGCGTGTCCACGATCGCCGCGCAGCGTTCGTCGTTCGCCCAGGCGACGACCCCGGCGAGCAGGCCGAGGGCGGTACCTTCCAGCGGCCACATCACCTGTGGCCACCCGGCAACCAGCGCCATCAGGCCGACGATCATGGCGCAGCCGGTGCCCGCGAGGAGCCAGGGGATGGCACGGGTCGCGTACCACACCAGCGGGCCGGCGGACGCGCTCGGACGGGGACGGCCGGTGAGGTCCATCAGCTCGGCAGTGGATTGGTCAGGACGTCCCCGACGCCGGTGAACATCGCCAGCAGGCAGGTCGCGACGGCGGCGACCAGCAGGGCCAGGCCGGCCACCCGCAGCAGGCGCCCGCGGGCACCCGGGTCGTGCCACAGTGCCCCGACCACAGCCAGCCCGCACAGGCAAGCGAGGTAGCCGACCCACCACTGCGGCGAGCCGGTGAGGATCCGCCAGTGCTCCGGGTTGCCATCGGGCCCGCCCCAGTAGGTGAATGGCATGACGACCCGGACGCGGATCAGCGGGTCGAACAGCCCCTGCATGACGATGACGACGGCGACGAGCAGGACAGCGAGCATCGGCGCGACGCCACGGCGCGGCCACCACCGGCCGATCACGACGCCGAGTAACGGGCCACCCAGGGTGGCCATCGTGCCCTCGCCGAACAGCAGCGCCCACTTCCAACTGGTCGACATGTCGCCGAACGGGTATCCCTCCGGAGCTGGCGGGTGCCGGTGGTAGCCCCATACCGAGACGGCGAACCAGGCGATCCCCACGGCGAACGGCAGCAGGCAGCCCAGCGCCAGTGCGGCGGTCTGGGTACGTTCGGGAACCGGGGCCACGCCCGCCGACTCGCGTAGGACGTGCGCCGAGCGGGTCAACGACGCCATCGCGACGAGGCCGAGGATCCCCAGCGCCGCCGCCGGGACGATCGAGTTGAAGAACGTCGACGTGTCGTGGTCGGGCGGGATCGCGGCGCTGACCGCCGTCAGCACAACCCCGATGAGGAACAACGGGCGGCGGGCATAGCGGCGCAGCTCCAGTCCGGCCAGCCGGCGAAGCGCGGAACCGGCGGCGGCCGACGCGGACGCGGGAGTGGACGCGGAACCGGCGGCGGCCGGAGTGGGAGTAGAAGCGGTAACGTCGGTGGCACTCACGCGGCCACCTCCGCACCCGCGTGCGCGGCCGGGCCCAGCATCAGCAGGTAGGCATCCTCGACGGTCGGCTCAGCGGCGCTCACCGTCGGGTCGGGCGCCGTCGGCGCGACGCCGCCGATCGAGCGGATCCGTCCGGTACCGGTGCGCCAGGTCTGCAGGGCGCCGGGCAGCGGGGCGTCGCCGAGCCAGACCCGCCCGGCCGCCGTCGCCACAAACTCGGCCACTGTCCCGTCGAACCGGATCCGGCCGGCGTCGACGACGATGATCCGCTCGCACAGCGCCGCGACGTCCTCGGTCTGGTGAGTGGCGAGCAGCACGGCCCCGGTCCGACCGTGCTCGGAGAGCAGGGTGCGCAGGGAGGCCCGCTGTTCCGGATCGAGGCCGGCGGTCGGCTCGTCGAGCACCAGCAGGCGTGGGCGGCCGAGGAAGGCCTGGGAGAGCGCGAGCCGGCGGCGCTGGCCGCCGGACAGGGCGCGGATCTTCCTGGTGGCCCGGTCGCCCAGGCCGACGAGGTCGAGCACTCGGCGGACCTCGGTGTGCCGGCGCGCGGTGTCGGTCCACTCCTTGAGGACCGCGATGTAGTCGACGAACGCGAAGCAGGTCAGCCCACGCGGGAACCGGACCTCCTGCGGCACGTACCCGAGCTGGCGGCGCACCTCGGTGCGGTCCACGAGCGACCCGGTCGCGTCATGGCCGAACACGGTGATCCGGCCGCTACTCGGCGCCGTCGCGGTCGTGAGGATGCGGATCAGCGTGGTCTTGCCAGCCCCGTTCGGGCCGAGCAGGCCGGTCAGGCCCGACCGCAGCGTCAGGCTCATCGCGTCCAGCGCCACGGTGTCCCCGTAGCGTTTGGTCACGGCCTCGACCGCGACCAGCGTTTCGTTCATGGGAGGGCTCCCGGGAAGTTGGTTGATCGGATGCGGAGGGACAGCACGGCGGCCGTGACGACCGTCAGGACGAGGTAGCCGAGCTGCGCCGGCGCCGCGACGGTGGTGGCGACGGTGTCGTGGCCGTAGGCGCCGGCCACGACCGCGGCCCAGCCGGCCAGCACCGCCGGGCCGATCACCTCGGCGGACAGCCAGGTCAGGCCGACGAGCGCGGTGAGGGTGAGCCCGAACGCGGGCCCGAGCCAGGTCACCGCCATCCAGCCGATCCCGGGGATGAGGGCGCCCATCGCCACGACCAGCGGGACGGTGGTCACGATGACAGCCAGGGTGCGCAGCAGCGTCAGCCTGGCCTTCGAGTACGGCGTCGTGACGGCAAGCTCCGCGGTCTGGTCGACGGAGACGAACGCGGCGACCACGCCCAGGACCGGGACCAGCGGGGCGACCAGCAGGTAGGCGGCCTTCCCGCGCGGGTCGTCCGGGAACGACGCCCACACGGCGCAGACGAGGACGACGACCGTGGCCAGCGTCCACGGGCCGCGCAGCGAGCGCGACACACTGAGCAGAACGGCATCCTCGTCGTTCAGCCCGCACCGGCGCAGCAGCCGGACCGGCCACGGCAGCACCGGCCGGGCGATCGCCTCCCGCACCCCGGCCCAGATCCGGTCCGACTCGTCCGGGTCGGTGTGCGCCGCCATCGCCGTCTGGCACTGCGTGCAGTGGACCAGGTGTGCCTCTACAGACGCGGCCAGCACTGCGTCGAGGGCGCCAGCACTGTACCGAGCCAGCAGATGCGGGTCGCAGTGCCAGCTCATCGTCGACATCACGACCACCCCGACTGGTAGGAGATCAGATCCTGGCGCAGCTGCGCCTTCGCCTTGCGAACGCGACCCTTCACCGTGCCCTGGGCGAGTCCGAGCAACTGGGCGGCCTCCCGGGTCGTCAGGCCGTCCAGGACGGTGGCCTCGATGACGGCCCGCAGCTGCGGAGACAGCCGACGCAGCGCGGCGGCCAGGTCACCGTGTTCGACCCCGAGCAGCACCAGCTCCTCGGCGCTCGACAGGGTGCGTTCGTCGGCCGCCTCGACCTCGGCTGTCGGCAGGGTCACAGGTGCCGATCGACCGCGCAGCCGGCTCACCAGCCGGCGCACCGCGATGCCCCACAGCCAGGCGGCGACCTCGCCGTCCCCGCGCCAGCGCCGAGCACCCTTCCAGGCCGCCACAAAGGTGTCCTGCAGGACGTCCGCAACAATCTCGGGATCACTGCAGCGGCGCGCCAGCCGGGACCGCAGCCACGGCAGATGGCGGGTGAACAGCACCCGTAACGCGGCTTCGTCGCCGGCGGCCATCGCGCGCACCAACGCCGCGTCCTCGGCGTCGGGGTGACTCCTCATGCCCATACAGTCGCGCGTGGGCCGCCCAGCGGATCAAGATCAATAAAAGATCTCCGGATTCCGCCGCGACGCCGATGGCCTCTGGCGGCGAATCGCCGGCTCCAGGAGCTCCCGGCGGGTCGTGCGGAAGCGGTCGCGGCGAGTCTCATGGGGCCGGACGGTTAACGTGTCCTGGCGGTCAGGGAGCCCTCGACTGGCTCTACGGGCGCCCTACCAGCCACGTTGTTTCCCAACGGAAGCGACTTGCATGATCACAAATTGGTCGTCCAGGTGGGGCTTGAACCAGCCACCGCGACCCTGACCAGTACCGATTCCCCTGTAGGGGTTCAAAGCGATAGATCGTGAATCCCATTTACGCAGGTCGGAAGCATGACCAGAAAATGGGTGGGCCGTCAGGGACTCGAACCCTGAACCCGCCGGTTAAAAGCCGGCTGCTCTGCCAATTGAGCTAACGGCCCCGCGGGGCGATCGTACCTGGGCGGGCGTGGTCCTTGAAACCTCCTGCCGGTCGTGGTGCGGACCGCAGCGTAGCCCGGTATGACGAGGGTCACAGTGCGCCGGTCGGCTGCGTCCATCGATGATGGCGATCTACGGCTGCACCTCGAGTTTCCTTGCGTGGCAGGCAATCGCGCGTCGGGCCGGGGACGACCAGCCCCGAGTGTCGAGGAGCCCACGTGAGTGACGTCAGCCCGGCCGCCCCGTCCGACCAGAGCGCCGCGGGTGCGGGGCGCACGATCGTCTTCATTCACGGGTTGTGGCTGACGTCGGCGAGCTGGCAGCCGTGGATCGACCGGTTCGCCGCGCTGGGGCATACCGGTCTCGCCCCGGAGTGGCCGGGGATGGACCGTGACCTCGACGCCCTGCGGGCGGAGCCGACCGCTGACAACCGGGTCGGCGTGGTCGAGGTGACGGACAGCTATGCGAAGATCGTTGCAGCTCTACCGGAGGCGCCGATCCTCGTCGGGCACTCGTTCGGCGGCCTGATCGTCCAGCTGCTGCTCGACCGTGGCCTCGGTGCGGCCGGGGTGGCGATCTCGCCGGCGCCGGTGAAGGGCGTGCTGCGGCTGCCGATCGCCACCCTGCGCTCGTCGGCGCCGGTGCTGACGAAGCCGGCGACCCGCCATCGGGTGGTGGGGCTGACCGCGGACCAGTGGTTCTACGCGTTCGCGAACACCGTCAGCCGGGGCGAGTCGGACGAGCTGTACGCGCGCCTGCAGGTGCCCACCCCGGGCCGGCCGCTGTGGCAGGCTGCCTTCGCGAACGCCAATCCCAAGGCGCCGAGCAAGGTCGATTTCGGGAAGGCGGACCGGGCGCCGCTGCTGATTCTCGGCAACGACGCCGACCACACCGTCCCAGCGTCGGTGAGCCGGGAGGCGTTCACCCGCCAGCGCAGGTCGGGCGCGATCACGGCCTACCACGAGTTCCCGGGCCGCCCGCACCTGACGGCCAGCGTGCCGGGCTGGGAAGAAGTTGCCGACCTCGCCCTCGGCTGGGCGCTGGCGCCCCGATCCGGCGAGGTCTGAGGGCGGCGAGGTCTGAGGGCGGCAGTCAGCGGCTCGGCAGGTCAGCGGCTCGGTGGGTCAGGACGGCGAGAAGTGCACCGGCAGTGCGGACAGGCCGCGCAGCCACGGTGACGGACGCCAGACCAGCGCGTCGGGGGAGACCTCGAGGTCGGTGTCGGGTAGCCGGTCGAGCAGCACCTCGACGGCGGCCCGCACGATCGTCTCGGCGATCTCCTGAGCGGGATACGGGCAGCGGTGCTCGCCGTGGCCGAACGACATGTGGGCGTGGTTACCGCCGGGGCCCTCGAAGGAGTCCGGCCGCACCTGCGGGTCGCCGTTCGCCGCCGCGCAGCTCAGCACGAGCATGTCGCCGGTCTGGATGTGCTGGCCAGCGAGCTGGGTGCTGCGGATCGCCCAGCGGCCGGACATGTTCTGTAGCGGAGTGTCCTCCCACAGCACCTCGTTGAGCGCCTGCCCGACGCTGCGCCGGCCCCCGGAAAGGGTGACGGCGAAGCGGCTGTCGGTGAGCATCAACCGTAGCGTGTTGCCGATCCAGTCGGTGATCGGCTGCTGGCCGATCCCGACGATCAGCAGCAGGTCCCACGACGCCTCCTCGTCGGTCAGCTTCCCGGGATGGCCGAGCATCGCGGAGGGGATGTCCGCCCGCGGGTGCGTCCGCCGGTCGGCGAGCAGCGCGTTGACGATGGCGACGAAGCGGGAGTGGCCGGCGATCGCCTCCGGGCCGGAGCCGTCCGTCGCCGCGTTCATCGCCGCGAGCAGCTCGGGCAGGCCGGCCTCGGGCACGCCGATCATGCGGCCGATCAGCAGCATCGGCATCGACTGGGCGTACTCGGCGATGAGGTCCGCCTCGCCTCGCCCGGCGAAACCGTCGATCAGCTCGTCGCAGGTCCGTTCGCACAGCGCCCGCAGCTCGAACAGGTCCACGCCGCCGAGCACGTCATTCATGATCGTCGAGCGGCGCTCGAATTCGGCGCCCTCCAGGTGCATCGTGTACGGCTGGTAGCCGACGACGGGGAGCAGCGGCCAGTCCGGCGGGATGCGGTCCCAGGCGTTCCAGCGCCGCGGGTCGCGTCCGAACAGCTCCGGATTGCTCGTCACGTAGTGCAGCTCGCGGTAGCCGAGGACCAGCCAGGCGGGGATGTCGCCGTCGAGCAGGATCGGCGCGACCGGACCGTGGACGCGGCGCATCTCCCGGTACAACTGCGCCGGGTTGTGCTGGAAGCGCGGGCCGTAAAGCCGGAACGCCTCCGGCTGGTCGGGGAAGGCCGGCGCCGGTGCCGCGAGCTCCGTCGCGGCCGGCTCCCAGCCGTCGACGCGGTCGTGGTGGGGATGTGTCACGGCGAGGTCTCCTGGGCGGTGGACAGGGCGTACAGGTGGTTGACCAGCGCGATCAGCACCGACTTGCTCGACGCGCGGTGCCGGGCGTCGCAGTCGACGAGCGGTACGTCGTCGGACAGCGACAGCGCCTCGCGTAGCTGCGGCAGCGTGTGCTCCGGTTCGTCGAAGTTGTTGCGCGCGACGACGAACGGCATCCCGTGGTGCTCCAGCCGGTCGATCGCGTACCAGGAGTCCGCCACCCGACGGGTGTCGACGAGGACGACCGCACCGAGCGTTCCCGCGAACAGCCGATCCCACAGGAACCAGAACCGCTGCTGCCCGGGGGCGCCGAACAGGTAGAGCACCTTCTGCTCGTTGAGGCTGATCCGGCCGAAGTCGAACGCCACGGTGGTCGTGGACTTCTCCCGCACGCCGCCGGTGTCGTCGATGCCGATGCCGGCGCCGGTCATCGTCTCCTCGGTGCTCAGCGGGCGGATCTCGCTCACCGCGCGGACCATCGTCGTCTTGCCGACACCGAACCCGCCGACAATCACGATCTTCAATGCGTCGTTGACCGTGCTCGCCAACGGGGTGCGGGAGCGCGGCGGGGCCTGGCCGGCGACCTCAGAGATTCTTGAGTCCAACGAGCACCTGCTTCAGGATCTCGGGATGGGGCAACGGCGTTCTGCCGACGGAGGCCGAGGGATGGCGCGCCGCGATCCGGCCGGTGTCGAGCAGATCGCAGAGCAGGATCTTCACCACGCTCACCGGCAGCTTCAGCTCGGCGGCGACCTCCACGACGGCGACCGGCGACCGGCACATCCGCAGGATCGCGGCGTGCTCGGACTGCATGCCCGGCGTCGGATCGCTCTCGCTGACGATCAGTGTGACGAGATCGAAGGCGTTCTCGTCGGCGCGGCTGCGCCCGCCGGTGACGGTGTAGAGCCGGTCGGGGTTCTCCCCATCGATGGCCTCCCGGATCACGAGGCCGCGAATCCGGGTGCGGCTGCGCGCGGCGGGGCGCTGAGATAGTCGCCGATCTGCTCGACCAGCTCGTTCATGTTGTGCCCGATGATGCCGGCGTCGGCGTCGTCGGTTGCCACGACGGCGAGGTGCGAGCCCTGGCCGGCCTCGATGATGAACAGCAGCCCCCCGTGGAACTCGGTCATGGACTGCCGCACCCCGCCGCTGCCATCGCCGAACTCCATCGACGCACCATGCGAGAGGCTCTGAATACCGGAGGCGATGGCGGCGAGCTGATCCGCCTGATCCACGCTGAGCCCGGAACTGCGGCAGAGCTTGAGCCCGTCCTTGGAGAGCACCAGGGCATGTCGGGTCCCCGGCGTCCGCTCCAGCAGGTTCTCCAGCAGCCAGTCGAGGTCACGGGTTCTCGTGTTCATGCGTATCTCCGGCCGTGCGTAGGAGCGATCAGGAGTTGCCGTCTCGCCTGATGGGGTGGCCGCCGGCGTTGGTCCCGGCGGAGTCCGTCCTGCCGGCGTCCGTCCCACCTCGGGTCTGGAACCACATGCCCTGGTCCGGGCCGCTGGCGGTGTCCACGCTGATGGGGTCCGGCGGGTCCGGCGGGTCCGGCGAACCCGGCAGCTTGGTCGGCCCCGTGAGTGACGGTGGCAACGGTGGCAGGGGTGGCAGCGGCCGGGAACCCGCGTCGGCCTGGCCGGTTGCGCCGACGGGTGCGTCGGGCCGCTCGCCGCGGGTCGCACGACGGAAGGCGCCGAAACGCGCGCCGGCGTCGGCGGGCGGGGAAGAAGGCGTCGACGCCGGCGGGGTGGGCAACCGACCCGCCGCGTTCGCCATAGTCTCCCCACGACGCCGCTTCGGCAGTGTCTCGCGGGCCGCCGGCGGCGATGCCGCGGCCGGCTCGCCGGGCACGTCGGCGAGTGGAATCGGCCCGGTCGGGTTGTCCGGAACAGGGGTGCTGGGCGCGTCGGATCGGCCGGCGGCGGCATCGCCATCCAGTCCGGGGCGGCCCAGTCCGGGGCGGCCCAGTCCGGGGCGGCTCAGCCCGGGGCGGCCCAGGCCGGGGCGGCTCAGCTCGGTGCCGTTCAGCCGGGTGCCGTCCGGGGCGAGGCGGTCGACGAGCGTGCGGATCGTGCCCCCGACCGGCGCGCCGGCTGCGCCGGCCCGCGCCGCTGTGCCCAGGGCACCCGCGGTCGCCCCGAGGATCTCGCCCATGGGTACCCCGGGCGTGGCGGGGTTCGGCCGTGGTTGGGCGATGAGCCGGCGGGGGATCATCACGATGACACCGGTGCCGCCGCGCGAGGACGGCCGGAACGACACTGTCAGACCGTGCTTGCGGGCGAGCACGCCGACGACGGCCAGGCCCAGGCGGGTACCGGACAGCGTGGTGAGATCCAGCGGCTCCGCCGAGACCGCGGCCTCGGCGCGGCGCAGGGCGGCGGGCCCCATGACCAGGCCGCCATCCTCGATCGTCACCACGATGCCGGCCTGGACCTCCTCCACATACACGTGCACCTCCTCGGAGGGAGGCGAGAAGCTGGTCGCGTTGTCCATCAGCTCGGCGAGGGCGTGCATGACACCCTCCGCGGCATAGCCGGCGACCGCGACCGTGCTCGTCGAATGCAGGCGGACCCGCTGGTAGGCGCTGATCCGGCCGACCGCGCCGCGCAGGATGCTCTCCACCACGATCGGCTTGGTCCACCGACGTCCGGTGCGGGCGCCGGTCAGTACCGCGATGCTGTCCGCCAACCGGCCCGCCTGGGCAGTCGCGTGGTCGAGGCGGAGCAGGTCGCCGAAGACCTCCTCGTCGTGGCGCTGCTCCATCTCGCGCAGGTCCGCGAGCATGCTCGTCGCCAGCGCCTGGACCCGGCCGGCCGCATTCGCGCACGCGGACATCGCCGCGGCCCGCATCCGCTCGCCGCGGCCGATCTCCGTCGCGAGCGTCCACAGGATGCGCCGATGTGTCTCCCGTGCCTCGCGGTCCCCATCGCCGATCCCCGAACCCGCCGCGACGTCCCCGTGCCCGGCGACGCCCGGCTCTCGGACGGTGCCCGTTGCGCCGGTGGTGCCTGCGGGTGCGGCGATGCCCACGTCGGTGGCACCCGCGGTGCGCAGGCCGCCGGCCTCGATCAATCCCCCGGCCTCGATCAATCCCCCGGCCTCGATCAATCCCCCGGCCTCGGCCACATCTGCCAGCGCGGCGTCGGGTGAGGCGCCGTCACGCAGCCGCTTCACCACCGCGGGCAGGATCTGGTCGGCGAGCTGGGCGGCGCGGATGTTCTGCGTCTGGACCTGCATGTGCGCGCCGGCGAGCCGGTCCTCCAGGTCGGCGACCCTGCTGCGCAGCCGCCGCACGGCTCGACCGCGGCCGAGCGCGAGCGCGACGGTGAGCAGCACGACCGCGGTGGCCGCCGCCGCAGACACGATCACCGGCGGCCGGTCCGGGCCGGCGGTCGCGGCGCTCGCCCACGCGCCCACGCCGACGACGGCCAGCACGGCGATCAGCAGGACGAGGGGCCTCTGATCGGTCAGGGCG
>NZ_JANEZT010000109.1 GCF_025403405.1 Frankia tisae | reverse complement strand
GCTCGGACTGCGCCGGGCGGCGGCGTGGCGGGAATCTCGCGGGGGCGTGGCCGCTGGCGCGGAGATCTCGTGCGGAGCAGGGCGTCGACGGCCCACGAAAGGCCATCAAGGCCGGGCTGGCCCGGCCCCGCGGCAGCGTCGCCAAGCGGGTCGGCAGCAGGGTTGGAAGGGACACTTCCGGCAGGCAGCGGGGCATACGGTACCGTTGCGACGGCAGTGCCGGGGGACGCTGATGAAGGCGCTCCGCCACCGGTATCCATCAAGAAACGGCAGATCAAGAAGCGGCAGGGGCAGAGGGGGATCACGCCCGCGCGCGCCTTGAGCGCGGGCGAGCGTGCGATGTCCTTCCCCGGGAGCGCACCATCCCGCACACCGGGAACGACCGGCGGCTGTCCCCGTCGGCCCCGGCATCGGTCGGCGAAGGGCTGCAGGCCCTCACGGGTTACCCGGAATGCACTGCGGTCCAGCGAGGACCATGCCATGAGCGCCCATCCGCCCCACCGAGCCCGACCGGGGCATGAGCACGGGAGACGCAAGCCTTGAGCATCGAAAGCGCCAAGACCACCGAGATCCCCGACGCTGCCGACATCCCGGTCGTCATCCTCTGCGGCGGGATGGGTACCCGGCTGCGGGAGGCCAGCGAAAAGCTGCCGAAGCCGCTGGTGGACATCGGCGGCAAGCCGGTGCTGTGGCACATCATGAAGACGTATGAACACTACGGCTTTCGCAAGTTCGTGCTCTGCCTCGGCTACAAGAGCGATCTGATCAAGAACTACTTCCTGGCCTACCGGGCACAGGTCGCCGACTTCACCCTCACGCTCTCGAACGACCACACCCCGCAGTTCCACAACGCGGTGGGTGACGAGAAGTGGGAGGTCACCTTTGCGGAGACGGGCCTGCTCACCGGCACCGGCGCCCGTCTGCGCCGGGTCGCCCAGTACCTGACCGGGCCGCGGTTCATGCTCACCTATGGCGACGGCGTCGGCGCGATCGACCTCGACGCGGTGTTGGCCGACCACCTCGAATCCGGCCGCCTCGGCACCGTCACCGGCGTCCGGCCGTCGAGCCGCTACGGCGAGCTGGAAACCGACGGCAACGCGGTCACGCTGTTCGCCGAGAAGCCGCCGCAGACCGGCTGGGTGAGCGGCGGTTACTTCGTCTTCGAGCGCGAGTTCATCGACAAGTACCTCGACGACGACCCGGCGCTGCTGCTGGAGCGCCACCCGCTGCAGCAGCTCGCCCGGGACGGCCAGCTCACCCTGCACAACCACGACGGGTTCTGGATGGGCATGGACACCTTCCGGGACTGGACCGAGCTCAACCAGCTCTGGGACGCCGGGTCCGCGCCGTGGCGCGTCTGGGCCGACTGAGAAGTCCGGACGGATCCGCGACGATGACCGAATCCGCATCCGCGAGCGTGGCCGGGACTACCGGCCACACCGGGCACACCGACGACGACGCTGCGCTGCCGGCCGACCCGGGCCGCTGGCTGCACGATCTGATCGCCGACCTGCTGCCGCCCATGCGCAGCATCACCGGCGAGGGTGTGCGCACGACGCTGCGCACCGTCGCCCGGGCGCTCGGCCCCGAGGTGCCGCTCACCGTGCACGAGGTGCCCAGCGGCGCGCCGGCACTGGACTGGACCGTCCCACGGGAGTGGAATGTCGGCTCGGGCCGGCTGATCGGCCCCGACGGCAAGACCGTCGTCGACGCCGCCGACAACCCGCTGCACCTGCTGGGTTACAGCACGCCGGTGCATGCCCGGATGCCCCTCGACGAACTGCGCCCGCACCTGTTCTCGATGCCGGACCGGCCGGACTGGGTGCCCTACCGGACCTCGTACTACAACGAGAACTGGGGCTTCTGCCTGACCGACCGGCAGCTAGGCGCCCTGCCCGACGGCGAGTACGAGGTCGAGATCGACACGACGCTCACCGACGGGTCGCTGACCTACGGCGAGATCGTGCTGCCGGGCGAGACATCAGACGAGTTCCTGATCACCACACACACCTGCCATCCGGCGATGGCCAACGACAACTGCTCGGGCATCGCCACGGCGACGCTGCTGGCGCGGGCGCTGGCCGCCGGGCCGCGGCGGCACACGTTCCGGCTGCTGTTCATTCCCGGGACGATCGGCTCGATCACCTGGCTCGCCCGCAACCGGGACTCGGTCGACCGCATCCGCCACGGGCTGGTCCTGACCGGCCTCGGCGACCGCAGCGACCCGACCTACAAGCGCAGTCGCCGGGGTAACGCCGCCGTCGACCGGGCCGCCGCGGTGGCGCTGGCCGAGACGGGCCGGCCGCACCGGGTCGTCGACTTCTCCCCCTACGGCTACGACGAGCGGCAGTTCTGCTCGCCCGGCTTCGACCTGCCCGTCGGCCGGTTCGGCCGCGGCCAGCACGGCGAGTACCCGCAGTACCACACCTCGGCCGACGACCTGGAGTTCGTCACGCCCGAGTCGCTCGCCGACTCGTTCGCCATCCTGCGGCGAACGATCGAGATCTGCGAGCGGAATCGGACCTGGCGCAACACCGCCCCGTACGGCGAGCCGCAGCTCGGCCGGCGCGGCCTGTACCGGGCCATCGGCGCGACGATGAACCGCCAGGCCATCGAGATGGGCCTGCTGTGGGTGCTCAACCTCGCCGACGGCACCCGCAGCCTGCTCGACATCGCCGAGCGCGCGGGCCTGCCGTTCGACACCGTCACCGAGGCCGCGGACGCGCTGGCCGGCGTCGACCTGCTCGCCGAGGCGGGCGCCGACCCCGCGGATGCGCCCGGTGGCTGACCTCGCCGGCGGCCCCGGCCGGTCCGCCGGTCGTCCAGACCGGTCCGACGTTGCCGGACCGGTCTGGACGATCGTGCTCGCCGGCGGCGGCGGCACCCGCTTCGGCGGCCCGAAGCAGTTCTTCGACCTCGGCGGCGAGCCGCTGCTCGCCCACCCGGTCGCGGCGGCCCGCGCGGCCAGCGACGGCATCGTCGTGGTCGTGCCCGCCGCGGCGGTCGACGGCTGGGCGCCCCCGCCCGGCGTCCGCCTGACGACCGGCGGCGCCACCCGGGCCGAGTCCGTGCGGGCCGGGCTCGCGGCCGTGCCGGTGGACGCCGGCATCATCGTGATCACCGACGCCGCGCACCCGCTGGCCACCCCCGCCCTCTACCGGCGCGTCGTCGACGAGATCCGGGCCGGGGCCGATGCGGCCGTTCCCGGCCTGCCGCTCACCGAGGTGGTCAAGGAAATTCGGGTCGCCGGCGGGATTCAGGTCGCCGGCGAAATCGAGCCCACGGGCGGGGTCGGTCCCTCCCCCAGGCTGGTCGCGGGGGCGTCGCTGCCGCGAGAGACCCATCGGCTGGTACAGACGCCGCACGCGTTCCGGGCGGACCTGCTGCGCGCCGCGCACGCGGGCGCCCGCGAGGCGGTGGAGGACTCGGCGATGGTCGCCGAGGCCGGCGGCCTGGTCGTCGTCGTACCAGGCGAACCCGCCAACATCCATGTCACAACGCCGGACGAACTCGCCATGGCCCAGCTTCTTCTCACCCACGTCCGTTCCGAGGGAGAATCCGATGAGTTCGGTACTGGTCGAGTCCACGCTGTCCGATGACGAGCGGCGGACCAAGCTCTACCAGGGCGACCTGTTTGTCTATGCGCCCAGGCCGGCGACCCGCGAGTTCGTCGAGTTCAGCCGCGGGCTGATCCGCGAGGCGTTCGGCAGCCTCGACCCCGAGACGGCGCAGTACCACATGCCCGTCGAGGAGTACGCCGCCCTGCTCGCGGAGCTCAAGCCGCGGTTCATCCACCATCCGACCTGCAAGGAACTGCTGCCGGCGATTCTCGCCGAGCACGGTGCCGACCCGGCGAAGACGTACTTCGACGTGCCGCGGCTGCGGACCTCGACGTCGGACGACTACCTGACCTCCGGCATCGCCTACGCCTTCCACCCGCACCGAGACACCTGGTACTCGGCCCCCTTCTGCCAGCTCAACTGGTGGATGCCGATCTTCGACATCGTGCCGGAGAACGGCCTGGCCTTCCACCCGCGCTACTTCAGCCAGGGCGTGAAGAACGGCTCCCGCGACTACGACTACTACGAGTGGAACGCCAAGAGCAGGGCGGACGCGGCGAAGCACATCAAGTCCGACACCCGTAAGCAGCCGAAGCCGGAGGAAGAGGTGGAAATCTTCCCGCAGACCCGGGTGGTCGCGCCGTCCGGCGGCATGCTGATCTTCTCCGCGGCGCAGCTGCACTCGTCGGTGCCGAACGATTCCGGGCGTACCCGGTTCAGCATGGACTTCCGCACGGTGCACGTCGACGACGTCGTCAATCACGTCGGGGCGCCGAACGTCGACTCCGAGTGCACCGGCACCACGATGCGGGACTACCTGCGCGGCACCGACCTCACCCGCATCTCCGAGGACATCTGCCTCAGCTACGACACCGCGCCCCCGCGGGAGGACGCCGTGCTGGTGTTCTCCCAGGCGTCGAGCTCGTGACGGTCCGGCCCGCGGGCGGCCCGGCGGCGGACGCGGTTCCGCTCGCCGGGCACGTCGCCGTCGTGACCGGCGCGTCCAGCGGCATCGGCCGCGCCACCGCGCTGCGGCTGGCCTCGGGCGGCGCCACCGTGCTCGCCCTCGGCCGCGACCAGGCCCGGCTCGACGGCCTCGGCAAGGAGGCGACCGGGCCGGGCACGCTGCTGCCGGTCCGGCTCGACCTGACCGACGACGCGGCCGTCACCGACGTCGTCGCCGAGGTCACCGCCCGCCATGGCCGGGTCGACCACCTGGTGCACAGCGCCGGGGCCTACGCCAGCGCCCGGGTGGACGCGGCGTCGCTGGCCGACCTGGACGCGCAGTACCTCGCGAACGTGCGGGCGCCCTACGCGCTGACCCAGCGGCTACTACCCGCGCTGCGGGTCGCGGGGGCCGACGGCGGCGCCGACATCGTCATCATCAACTCCACCCAGGGTGTCCGCGCAGGCGCCGGCACCGGCCAGTTCGCCGCGACCCAGCACGCCATGCGCGCCTTCGCCGACAGCCTGCGCCAGGAGATCAACGCCGACGGCATCCGAGTCGCCACGATCCACCTCGGCCGCACGGCCACCCCACGGCAGGAGACGATCTACGCCCGGGAGGGCCGGGAGTACGCGCCGGCGCTGCTCATCCAAGCCGACGACGTCGCCGACCTCGTCGACTACCTGATCCGGCTCCCGCCCACCGCCGAGATCACCGAGCTGCACCTGCGCCCGGCGAAGAAGAGCTACTAGCCCTTCCCCGTAAAGCGCCTTCGGCGCTTTACGGGGCCCCTGGCATCGGGGTGGTCGCGGGGTTTCCGTCGGATCGCCTTCGGCGATCCTCCTGGGATAGCCAGCAAGATCTTCGGTGATCCTCCTGGCGGGGTGTCTGGGTTGAAGATGCTGGAGGTTGTGGGCGGTTCGCGACGTCGGAACCGCCCACAACCTCCAGCAATTGCCCGGCGGCGAACCACGCCGGGGCGCCGAACAGGGCTCGGTAGCGCTGGGCGGCGCGGGGATTGCTCGGCGGGTCGATCAGCGAGGACTGGACGTTGCCCGCATCGGTCGCGGTGAAGTACGCCTCGTAGGCGAGGTTCGCCCGATTCGCCTGGAACAGCTCAAACATCTTCTGGATGAAGTACGGGTTGTCCGCGCCACCACCCGCCGAGCGAACGACCCCCCACTCCGGCACGGCGAACCGCTTGCCGTGCTCGCGGGCGAACCGGGCGACGGTGCAGGCGCCCGAGTCCTCGTTGCACTGGGCGTCGAAGGTCGCCCGGGTGAACGACGGCGGGTAGGAGTCGTAGGCGTCCACACTGACGACGTCGACGAACCCGTCGCCGGGGTAGGCCGCCCAGACGTTGTCACCGTCCGGCATCGAGTTCCGGTGAGCCGAGACGTTCCAGTCGATGTGGACACCGGGCGAAGTGGAGCGGATCGCGGTCACCGCCCGTTGGAAGCAGGTCCGCCAGGTGGCGGTGTCGCGCGGATACCACCAGAACCAGTCGCCGTTGAACTCCCAGCCGAGCCGGACGTAGGCGTCCCCGCGGCCGTTGCGCACCAGCGTCCGCCCGAAGGTCGCCCAGTCGGCGTCGTAGTCGCCCCGAGCGCAGGCGGCCTCGTTGCCGTCCTTCGGGAACAGCGGCTGAGCCACGGACACCCTGCCGGCGTAGGCGTCCGGGCGAAGCCCGGACAGGGGCCAGTCGTCGGCGACGATCTTCTGCCAGTTGTCACGTACCGTGAACACGACGGCGATGTCGGTCCGGCGGCCGAGCCAGCGTTCCCAGCCGGCCAGATCGTGGGGCGGGTTGGCGTTGGCCCCGGAGGGCCAGGTGACCCCGGCGGCCGGCGGAGCGGTCGGACCCGATTCCACGCCCCCGCCCCCGCTGCCGCCGCTGTCACCGCTGCTCAGGACGACCAGCCCGACGACGCCGACCACAGCTGCCAGGACCGCCGCGAGGCCGGTGCCCGCCAGCGCCCGCCCGCGCCGTGACCGCGGCAGCCGCCACCGCGACCCGCCCGCACCGCCGGCCCCGCCAGACCCACCGACCCCGCCGGATGCGCCGGGCCCACGGGATGCGTCGGGCCCACGGGATGCGTCGGGCGGCGGGCCGGGCTGGAGCATCGAGCCGGACGTCTCGGGGTCCGTGGACGCGCCAGAGTCCACGGACCCCGAGGCCCGGATGCCCGGCAGCGGCATGGTGCCGGTGTCGGTATCGGCACCATGCTGGCCGGGCCCGTCACTGCCCTTGAACGAGATGGCGCGGGTCGGCGAGGTGTCGCCCCGCTCCGAACCGATCCGGTCGGACGGGGGCGGACGCCCTCCCGGCGCGATGCCGGAATAGCGCACGTTACACCTCCACGGTGAGGGCAGATCGTCAGAGTCGCTGGAACGACCGGACACCTTCGCACCAGCAATGAACGGCCGGCCACGCCGCACCAGCTGAGAACAGGCATCGGCCGCGGACGATAACGCCACCGGCGATACGCCGAACGCGGGTCTTCGCCCGAGGAGTTCCCAGACCCGAGAATTTTTCCGGCCGCGGCCGGAGGTGGCCTGGTTCATTATTCACCCGGCGACACCAGACTCTCGGAAGACACCACGAAGACGACTGCCAACGGTGACGGACAGGCGACCGTACGCCCCGGGAATGGGCCGAAGACCACGGTGGGAGGCGCCCGATCCGGGCCGGTTACACTTGCCGACGGTGCCGTCCACACGGCGCACCGGGCCGCCGTGCGGGGCCACTCGGGGATCGTCCGCAGCGTTCACCGCCGCCCGAGCGGCCGCGGCGCGCCCGCCGACCGAGAACGGGGGACGGGAAGCCAGTGGTAACCACCACCCTCACGACCAGGATTCCGCGGTCGTGGGTGATCCCGACCCAGGAGGCGGGCAGCGGCCGCACGGCGAACGACGTGACGCTGCGGCTGCTCACCGTTCTGCTGTTCTGCGAGATCTTCTTCCAGCGGATCGCCATCCCCGTCGGCGGTTCACAGGTCCAGGTGATCCTGCCGATCACCTACGTGTGCGCGGCCATCATGGTCCGGCGCGGCGGGTTGAGCCGGCACTCGGGCCGGATGACCGGCTACCTGGTGGCGATGACGGCGTGCTCGCTGTCGGCTCTCGTGTCCTTCCTACGACAGAAGGACAGCACGTCCCTGACGTCGCTGATGTTGCTGCTGGCGACGTACGTCCCGTTCGTCTTCGGCCTGCGCCCCGCCGACGCCCGGGCGTTGCTGCCCCGGCTCCTCGACCGCTTCCTCATCATGATCACGGTGCTGGCCGGGCTGGCCATGTTCCAGTTCGCGATTCAGCTCGTCGGCGTTCCGTACACCGATGTCGTCAAGGACATCGTGCCGTCACAGTTCCTGATGCACGGCTTCAACACGTCCTACCCGGTCCAGTACGGATCGTCGCTGTTCAAGTCGAACGCCTTCGTCTGTCTGGAGGCGTCGTTCTGCTCACAGTTCCTCGGTTTCGGCATCGTGGTCTGCGTCCTGCGCAACGGCGGCTGGTGGCGGCTGCTCATGTTCGTGCTGGCGATTCTCAGCACCGTTTCCGGCACCGGTCTGCTGCTGCTGGCCTGCGCGGGCGTGCTGCTGGCCGTCCACAAGGGCACCCGGTTCGCGCTCACCGCCCTGGTCGGCGTGGGCATCATCGCCCTGGTCATCAGCTTCACCCCGGCGTCGAGCATCTTCGCGGCCCGCGCGACGGAGACGTCCTCGTCGACTTCCAGCGGCAGCCTGCGCTTCGTCCAGCCCTACCAACGCACCTGGGACGCGCTCGGCAGCGATCCGGCGACGGTGGCATTCGGCTCCGGCGCGGGCTACGCCGACCGCGACGCGGCCGAGTTCTTCCGCCGCACCGGCCTGCCACTGAACTACGCGCTCGTGCCGAAGCTCATCCTGGAGTACGGGGTCCTCGGCACGGTGACGTTCCTCAGCTTCATCGTGGCGATGTTCGTCCGTGGCTCGCAGTCGTTCGTGCTCTCCGGCTCGGTGTTGGTCTTCTACATTGTGCTGTCCGGCGGCCTGCTGGCCCCGGTCGTCACCGGTCTGGGCCTGCTGCTCGTCGCCTGGTTCACGGTCTCGCCACAGGACTCGGACCGATGGGCGGACGATCCGGGGCCACCGCCCTCATCCCAGCCTCCCGCGCAGCGCAGGGCCTTCGCGGGCATCTGAGTTCCCGGCCGGGCCCCGGCCGGGCGCCCGGCGCCGACCCTCACAGAGGAGGTTCCGCCCGGTGCCTGATGTGACGCAGAGCTGGCAGGCCGTCGACGAGTATCTCGTCAACACCCTGATCGACGAGGACGAGGCGCTGCGGCAGGCGCGGGCGGCGAGCCACGCGGCCGGGCTGCCGCCGATCGAGGTCACGGCGAACCAGGGTGCCTTCCTGGCCCTGCTCGTCCGGATGGTCTCCGGCCGGCGGGTGCTGGAGGTAGGCACCCTCGGCGGCTACTCGGCGATCTGGCTCGCGCGGGCCGTCGGGCCGACCGGCCGGGTGGTCACCCTGGAGGTCGATCCTCACCACGCCGAGGTCGCCCGGGGCAACCTGGACCGTGCCGGCCTCGGCGCCGTCGCCGACGTCGTGCTCGGTCCCGCCGTCGACTCGCTCGAGGCGCTGATCGCCACCCGCCCCGAGCCGTTCGACCTCGTGTTCATCGACGCGGACAAGCAGAACAACGCGCGCTACCTCGCCGCCGCGCTGCGCCTGACCCGTCCCGGCAGCGCGATCGTGGTCGACAACGTGGTGCGCGGCGGGGCGGTCGTCGACCCCGCCAACGCGGACCCCGACGTCCAGGGGACGAGGGCCGTGCTCGACCTGGTGCGGGCGGAGCCGCGGCTGACGGCGACCGCGCTGCAGACCGTGGGCAGCAAGGGCTGGGACGGCTTCGTCCTCGCGCTCGTTCGCGAGTAGGTACCGCCCTGCGCGAGACAGGTACCTGAGCTCCGCGCAGAACCGCGACGGCCCCGCTCGACGCGCTGGATGCGCGAGGAGCGGGGCCGTCGTTGCGCGAGGGCCAGCCCCGCCGCCGCCGCAGTGGGGGCAGCCGGGTCGGGGGCGCGTTACCGGGCCGGGCGGGCGTAGCGGTCGGTGGCCTCCGGATCCATGCCGCCGCGCTTGCCGTTGGATGCGCTTTCGCCGCCGCCCACGGGCGAGTTCGACGTGATCGTGTCGACCGAGGAGCGACGTTCCGGGGTGGCGTTGCCGGTCGTCCGGCGGATGCCGGTGCGGCCGTCGTGGACGACGCCGACGACGCGCTCGGCGAGCGCCGGCCAGTCCCGCGGCACCTGCTCCAGCTCCTTGAGGTGCGTCTCGGTGGACGTGATGACCACGACCGCGTCGGCCTGGATCGCCGAGGCCGCGGTCATCGGCAGCTCGGCGAGTGCCGAGGTGACCAGGATGACCAGGTCGACGACGGGGGCGCGGTCGGCGAGGATCGGCGCGAGGCCGCCGGGACGGGCCGCCCGGGCCGGCGAGACCCGGTTGTAGAGGATGTGCCCGCGGCCGGTGCCGGACGAGCGGGCCAGGCAGGTCGGCTCGTGCGCCCAGCGCGGCAGCTCCCCGGAGGTCGCCCGCGGCAGGCTCTCCAGCGACGCCCGCACCTCCGACGACGGGGAGGTGTCGAGGATCAGCACGACACCCTGGTCGTCCGACCAGGCGGCGGCGACGGAGGCGACGAGGTCGGCGGAGAGGTCCCCACGCGACGCCGGGGTGAACGCGACCACCTTGCTGGTCGGCGACATCACCGCCGACATCGCCGAGACGAGCGTCTCGGCCGCGCTCGCGGTCGTGCGCCCCGGCTCCAGCGCGGCGATCAGCGGGACGCCGAGGGTGTCCGACGGGTTGTGCGGGTCGAGGATCGTCGGCCGCCGCTGGTACATGATCCAGATGGCGGCGATGGAGCCGAGCAGGCCCACGATCGCCGCGACGAGGATGTTGCGCAGCAGGTTGGGACCGCCCTGGCCGTCGGCGACCGGCGGCTCGGCCAGCTTGATCGCGGAGCTGCCCAGCACCGACGCGGTCCTGGCATCAGCGATCTTCTGGTTGAGCGTCGTGATCTGCGCATTGCGCACGGTGCTGTCGGCCGCCCCGGTCGCGTCGGCCCCTTGGCCGGCGGCGGCCTGCTCGCCGACGAGCTGGTCACGCAGCTTCTTCAGCGCGTTCACCGACTCCTCGCTGTTGGGGCCGTAGCTCGTCAGCAGCGTGCTGTACGCCGCCTCACCCGCCTTGACCAGGTCCGTCGCCGCCTGCTGCGAGGATCCCTTGCCCTTCATGACGAAGAAGTAGCCCTCGTCCGAGGGAGACGTGCTCAACCGGCCCGAGACATCCGACTCGGGCAGCTTGAGCGCCTTCGCGATCACCGCCACGGCCGCCGAGGACTGGGCGAACTGCGCCTGGGTCTGGACGAAGCGGGTCGCGTCGACCGAGTTGGCGAGCGTGCCCGAGTCCGTGGACAGGAAGATCCGCGCGCTCGACGTGTAGGTGGCCGACTGCGCCTTGGAGTAGATCGCCGCCAGCGCCGCGCAGATCACGACCACGATCACGATGATCAGCAGGCGCGGCTGGATGATGCGGAACAGCGAGGGAGCGGATGGGGCCCGGCTGGTCTCGCCTCCCGCCTGTGCGTTGCGGCTCATGACGCGCCCGCCCCGGACTCGGAACGGGCGGACCGGTCCCGCACGCGGATCGGAGAGCCGGCGAGCTGACGCACCGACACCTCCAGCAGGACGTGAAGCGGACTCAAAGTGGCCCCCCACAGGAGCATCCGGCCCGATTGCCGGACCACGGGTCTAGATCTGACGAACCGATTTGTGAGCATAGCCGATAGCGGATAGTAAACGGTCATAGCTATAACTGACGCCGTGATGGCGCTCAGGTGTCGCGCCTGCCTCGCCGCGGGCCGGTTGCGCGCCGATGACCGTCACGGTGACCTTCCCGGGCGAGACCCCCACCATCCACATCATCCCCCGGACCGATACCGCGCTCGGATTCACCCGGCTTCCCCCGTGGCGATCCGTGGTCGCGATCCAGGCGGGTTGGTCGCGGCCGCGGGAGTTCCCGCCGCAACTCTTCCGGGACGTCAGATTTTCGAACTTTTGTCGAGTTATTTCCATCCCGTCGCTTCGCACCGGACCTATCACGCCGCGCCGAACCGCCGGGCAACTCCCACCCGCCGGTCAATTCCGCCTCGCCGAACTCTCCGGCAACCGGGCGGCCGACGGCCTGCCGCCGTCCCCCGGAAGAACGTTCATCCTGCCGTGATCGTCCCCGCTCCGACCGCCGACCGCCTGCAGCGCCGGGATCAGCACCGCCGCGCGGTGCGCTGGCCAGCGCCGCCGCGGACGGCCTCGCCTCCCGGTCCGACCACCCGGCGCGGCCGCCGCGCCCCTCGCCCGGCCGGGGCCGCCGCGCCCCGCGCCCGCCCCCATCGGCGCCGGAATCACCAACGACCGCACGCGCCGGATCAACGGTGGATCCCGGCTGGTCCTGCGCCGCGCGCAACGCCGCTTGCTCGACATCATGTTCCCGCACCAACCGGCGAAGCAGAACGAACCAGACCGGAGCAATAGCCCAGAATGCAAGGTTGAATCCGATCACCGCACCTCGGGCCTCGCCGAGAACCGCCCCGAGGATGGGGAATCCGAGCAGCATCGGGGCGAAGGCCGCGTTCAGCCGAAATGTGATCTTGGTCTTACCGAGCGCGTAGGCCATGCAGGCCGGGCCCACCGGGACCGCCGCGGCGAGATAGTGCAGGATCGACAGACCCAGGATGCCCTTCGTCCCGGCCCAGGTGTCGCCCAGCAAGGCCTGGCCGTAGCGGTCCGGCAGGAAGTAGAAGATCAGGCTCCAGACTGCGCCGATCGCCACGACCAGCCCGGACAGTGCATACGCCGCCCGCTCACGGTCCCGCGCGTTCATCGAGGTCCGTTTGGACAGCTCGGGCAGGGCGAAGCTCACCACCCCGACCCCGACCACCGTGGTCGGGCCGAGCAGCGTCCGCGCGCCCTGCAGCGCGCCGATCGTCGACAGCGACCCGACCGCCCCGATCGCCAGCATCGACGTCTGCAGGGCGCCCTGCACCGTGATGAACTCCGCCGCCAGGTACGTCGAGTCCGTCCTGTTCTCCGCCAGCCATCTTCTGGTCGCACCGGGCGATGGCCAGAAGCCAGCCTGGACGACGCCGATCAGGGCCGCGACCAGGGCCGCGGCCCCCCAGGCCAACACCAGTGGAGACGACTCGGTCACCCCGCGATGGACAAGCAGCCAGATCCCGAACACCTGGACGACCGCCCACACGACATCGTTGAGGAACGCCCCGAACGGCCGCCCCATGGCGAAGAAGACGTACCGCCAGGCATCCTGCAGGAGCAGGCCGGGCAGCACGAAGCCCATCGCCGACAGCGACGATCCCACCGGCCCACCGACGCCGAGGCCGACGCCGACGAACACCACCCCGACGCCGATGCCGAAGGCAAACGACGATCCGGTCGTGGCCGAGGCGGCCGACCGGAACGACGACGGCGTCGAGCCCGAGTAGTGCATGCTCAGCGGCAGGCAGGTCGCACCCCGGCACAACCCGATCACAATGGCGAACAGCGTGTAGGCAATACCGAACGCGCCGTACTCGACATCGCTGACCTGGCGTGCGATGAGGAACGAGATCGCGGCGTTCGTCGCGCTGGAGACGGCCTGGTCGGCGAGGGTCCAGACCGCCTTCGACCGGGTACTGGGGCCGCCCTCGTCCCCGCCTGGGCCAAGTCCCCCTTCGAGATCGTCGACCACTCCGCCGGCGTCGGCCCGCCGTCGCGCCGTGCCGCCCGCCCGCGCGCCGCGGCGGTCGATGAGCCCGGTGTCCGGATCATCGACGAGGTCCCCGTAGCCCACGACGGTGGCCGCCGGATCGGACCGGGCGCCGGGACGCGGCCGACCAGGCAACGACCCGCGGGAGACCACCTGGGTGGACTCCACGTCCGACGGAGCGGCGCGGCGCCGGCGCCGGTGCGAGCGGGGCGCGGGCTCCTCGACTCGAGCGATGACCTCGGTCTGTTCGATGCGCAGGCGGTGCTGCAGAGCGCTCAGGTCGATCGTCGAGGTGATCGAGTGCGGCAGCGGGCTACCGCCGGACAACCGGCGCAGCCCCGGCAGCGCCGAGGTCCGCGGCGAGGTTGGGCTCGCGCCTACCTCACCCCCGCCGTCTGGCGTCCCCGGCTGTCGCCTCGTCCCAGGAGCCGGGGCAGGGAGCGGGACCGGGGGATCGGATCCGGGCAGGCGGCCGCCTGCCGCGGGACCGCCGACCCCGATGGGCGGGGCAGGACGCTGCGGTGCCGAGCTGACCGCGATCCATCCGTGGCCTGCGGTATCCACCGGCATCCGAGCTGGCGACGCGGGCCGTGAGCCGTCCGGTGACGGTGCCTGCCCCGCGGGGTAGTCGGCCGGCGGCGTCGGGACGCGGGCCACCGCGGGAATCCGCCCCCGCCTTGCCCCGGTCGGCGTCGGAGCCCGATCGGGAGGCCCGGCCCCGGAGCGGTCGGGTTGTCGCTCGCCCAGGGCCGGTCCCATGCGGTCGGGGGACGGACCCCAGGGTGCCGCCACGGGACGCCCATCCGGACCGGTTCGCCAACCGGGCGACGGTAGGCGGAACGGCGGAGGCTGCAGCGGCGGAGGCTGCAGCGGCGGAGAAGCCGGCGGAGGCGGAGGCGGGGCAGCCCAGGTCTGCGGCGGGATGGGCGTCGACACCTCGAAGTCCACATACGCCGGTTGGTGAGCGCGAGTGGGGCTGCGCTGGCCGCCGGCCGCCGGGGATCCGTCCGGCGTCGGCTCCCCCGGCCGGGGGGCGTACGGGGTCTGCTCGACGGGGCGCGGATCCTCGGGCGGCGGATCCTCCGGCCAGCCCGAGGACCGGAGGTCCACATCGATGCCCGTCATGCTCACTCTCCCGACCGACGACGCCGGACCGGCGCCCGTGACCCGGATGGCCGCGGGCGGAGATGACGACGACCCCACACCACGATGCAGGACCCGCCTACAGCACAACCGGCCGGGGTACCGGCACGATGAAGGAACCGCCGCGCGCGGCGTACTCCGCCTGTTGGGCGATGATCTCCCTCTTCACGTTCCAGGCCAGTAGCAGCAGGTAGTCGGGCTGGCGCTCCAGCAGGACCGCGGGGTCGAGGATCGGCAGCCGTGCCCCGGGGATGTACTTGCCCTGCTTGTGGACATTGCGGTCGACCACGAAGTCGATGAGATCCGTGGTGATGGCGCTGGAGTTCAGCAGCGTCGCGCCCTTGGCCGCGGCGCCGTAGGCGGCGACCGTCTTACCGTCGGCGCGCAGCGAGCGCAGCAGCGCGACCAACTCCTCCTGCACGGTGCGCACATCGTCGGCGAAGGTGGCGTACCGCGCGAAGGAGTCGAGGCCGCCGGCTCGCTCGGCGTCGAGCACGGCGGCGACCGACTCGGCCGGCTCGGCGGCCGCGGCGTGCTGCATGCTCCAGCGCAGCGTCCCGCCGTGCAGTTCGGGGAACTCCTGGACGCCGACGAGCGCGAGGCCGTGGCGGCGCATGAGGGCGTCCACCGCGATGGTGGAGAAGTAGCAGAAGTGCTCGTGGTAGACCGTGTCGAACTCGGTGTGGGCCAGCAGGGCCCCGACGCCGGGGTTCTCGACGTCGACGAGCCCACCGTCGGCGAGCAGGATCGAGAAGCCCTCGACGAAGCTGTTGAGGTCGGGGACGTGGGCCATCACGTTGTTCGCGATGATCACGTCGGCCCGCAGGCCCTCGGCGACGAGCTGGCGGGCCAGGTCCGCGCCGAAGAACTCCTCGCGGGTCGGCACGCCGGCCTCGCGGGCCGCGGCGGCCGGACCGGGCGTCGGCTCGATGCCGAGCACCGGGATGCCCCGCTCGACGAACGCCTTGAGCAGGTAGCCGTCGTTGCTGGCCACCTCGACGACCAGGCTGTCCGGGCCGAGGTCGCGGCTGGCGATCAGGTCGATGACGTGCTTCTCGGCGTGCCGGACGAGCATGTCCGAGAACGAGGAGAAGTACGGGTAGTCCTCGTCGAAGATCTCCTCCGCGGGCAGCTCGTGGGTGAGCTGGACCAGCGCGCACGACTCGCAGAAGCCGACCTCGAGCGGGAACGAGGGGTCGGTGGCGTCGAGGGCGTCGGCGCGCACCAGGCGGTTCGCGATGGGCGTCGACCCCAGCGAAAGGAACAGCCGCGGGGCCGCACCGCCGCAGGACCGGCAGGCGGTGACCGGCGTGGCGATGCTGCCGGAGGCGGCCGGCGACTGGTTCGCGTCGGCCGCGACGGTTGCGCTACCGCCCTGGGCCGGGGTTCCGGATGACATGCGCTCCCCTTGATGAGATGTCGCCGAGCGGCGTGGTGACCGCACATCCGCCGCAGGGATGTGACAGTCCGGAAACAATCTGCTTGCCACGGCACCAGGGTCAGGTGCCGTGTCGCCCTCGCAGGTCGCGAGGGCACCGCCCACGCACCCGACGGCGTTGAGTTTCGCAGGCCATGGGAGTGATCAGACAACGGGGGGTGGTGGCGGTGACAACGGATTCAGACCGGGGCGCCGGTGGCGCCGGAAACGTGAACGGCCGGCCCGTCCGCGAGCAGCGGCCAGGCGCGGTCCTTGTCGGAGATCACCGACACCGGCAGCGGCCAGGCGATGCCGAGGCGCGGGTCGTCGAAGCGCAGCCCGCGGTCGTGTCCCGGGGTGAAGGGGACGTTCATCTGGTACGTGGCCTCGGTGGCGTCGGCCAGCGTCTGGTAGCCGTGGGCGAGGCCCGCGTCGATGAACAGCGCCCGGTGGTTGTCGGCGGACAGCTCGACCGCGACGTGACGCAGGTACGTCGGCGAGTCGGTCCGGGGATCGACCACGACGTCGAGCAGCGCGCCGCGGGTGCACCGAACCAGCTTGGTCTCGCGCACGGGCTCCCCGGCCCAGTGCAGGCCGCGGATCGTGCCCGCCGTGGCGTTGTAGGCGACGCTGCACTGGGCCACCTCGACGGCGAGCCCCGCGGCCGCGAACTCCTCGGCGCAGAACGTCCGGGCGAACAGGCCCCGGGCGTCGGTGAACGCCTCGACGTCGACGATCCACACCCCGGCGATCGCCGTCGGGGTGACGATCACGGATGCGCCCAGAACAGGTCGGCGTCGAGCTGGCCGGTACCGATCAGGTACTGGAGCTGCTTGAGCCGGGTGTGCCCGCGGCCGGTGAAGGTCTCCGGGTCGAGCTGGATGCGGCTGAACACCTCGTGCAGCTGCTGGGCGCCGCGCAGCGCGTTCCAGTCGCAGGAGAACCCGGGCAGGGTGTTCGCGATCTTGTCGAAGGACACCCGGTAGCTGCGGTTGTCGCCGCCGTTGTCGCCGAAACTCAGCTTGCAGCCGGTGAAGACGCTGGCGACCGCGTCGGCGATCTCCTTGACCTGGTAGTTCTGCTCGCTGTCGCCCACGTTGAAGATCTGGTTGTGGACGACGTCGCGCGGCGCGGCCAGGGCGAGACGGATCGCCTTCGCGATGTCCAGGCCGTGGACCAGCGGGCGCCAGGGGGTGCCGTCCGAGGTCATCGCGATCTCGCCGGTGGTCCAGGCCACACCGGCGAGGTTGTTCAGCACGATGTCGAACCGCTGCCGCGGCGAGGCGCCGTAGGCGGTGGCGTTACGCAGGAACGTCGGCGAGAACGAGTCGTCGGCCAGCGGGGCGACGTCGCGCTCCACGTAGACCTTGCACTCGGCGTACGGGGTCTGCGGGTTGACCGGCGAGGCCTCAGTGACGTCCTCGCCCGTCGCCACGCCGTAGACGCTGCACGACGACATGTAGACGAACCGCTCGACCCCGGCCTGCTTGGCCAGGTTCGCCAGCCGCACCGAGCCGAGGTGGTTGACCTTGTACGTGACGTCCGGCGCGAGCGCGCCGAGCGGGTCGTTGGACAGCTCGGCCATGTGCACCACGGCGTCGACGCCCGCCAGGTCCTCGACGGTGAGGTGGCGCAGGTCCTTGTCGAGGGTCAACGGGATCCGGTCCGTCCCGCGGTACAGCCAGCCGTACTTGTAGTAACCGGTGTCCACGCCGACGACCTCGTGGCCGTCGCGCATGAGCTCGGGCGCGAGCAGGCACCCCAGGTACCCCTCCGTGCCCGTCACGAGCACCTTCATCCGCGAGTCCTCTCCATTTCGGCCGCGGGGTGGCCCGATCGGGCCGGACGGTCCGGCCTCAAACCGTACCGACTCGGTCCCGCCCCC
>NZ_JANEZT010000108.1 GCF_025403405.1 Frankia tisae | reverse complement strand
ATCCCGCCGTCCCCGCCCCGTCCAGCGCAGGGAGCTCCGACCTCGCCGGCGGCTCGAACGTCCCCGGTGGCGCGGGTGACCGGACCGCCGGCGACCCGACCGCTGATGATCCGACCGCAGGCGATGCGACCGCAGGCGACGCGACCGGCGACGACCCGACGGCAAGCGAGCCGGGGGCCGGCGGCCCGGGAACGGGCTATCTGGCGGCGGGCGACCCGGCGGCGGGCAACCTGGTCGGAGCCGCCGGTCCACGATCATGGACCGTGCCCTGGACTGCCGCACGGCCGCTGCCGGACGGCGACCGGACCGACTGGACGATTCACACCGCACCGTCCGGCTCGGCGGCGGCCTATCCGACCGCGCCGACCCAGCCGAACGCGCCGGCCGGCGCGCCGGTCGGCTCCACAGGATGGACCGCCTCGACGGCCACCGGGCCGGGCTCGACGGCGTTGGCAGGCTCGGCGGGCGGCGCGGACCCCGCAGCGGGCTCAGCGGGCTCGGGGGGCTCGGGGGGCTCGGCGCAGGGCGCGGGAACGCCGCCGGGGACGACCGTCCGCGAGGTCGACTACTCGACGTCGGCCCAGCAGTCGGGGCCGGGCACGGCGTCCGCGAGTGACGCGGGGACGGCCACGACGCCGTCGGGCTCGGCCGCGGCCATCGTGGCGCCCGTCAGCCGCGTCATCACGACCATCACGGCCGGTTCGGCCGCCGGCCGCTCGGCGAGCACCTGCCTGCCCAGCGGGCCCTGGGGGCCGGCGCCGCTCGCGGCTGGCTGCGGCGGCCTGGCGGCGCCCGTTCTCCCGGCGATCATCACCGCCGCGACCAAGCCGCCGCCGTGGTCGACGGCGCTCGCCCAGGGCATCCCCCGACTCATCGCCGCCGCCGTCAGCTCCGAGGCATCCTGGGACGAGCTCGACTGATCCGACTCGCCGGCGGACCTCGGATCCGGCCGCAGGTGACATCGCAGCGCCGAATCGGCCGGGATCGTCATCACCCGGGCGCCGGCCCGATATATCGCACCCGCGGTCGATTCAGCGGACCCGGCCACGGGTTCACGGAGTTTTCCTGCCATGCGGCCGGGCGGCTCTGAGAAACGTTGTTCCGAGCACGCGACGCGATCCGGCTAACGGTCGGCGAACAGACTGCGAATGCGTTGGGAAGAAGACACGAAGAAAGTCTCTCCGAAAAGGTGGGTGGCAGTCCGAGCCGATAGATCGGTGGCGACGGAAGGTGCGACGCGACCGGCACCGACCGCGAGGACCAGCGCACCGGCAGTGAGCCTGGTACGTCGTCGCCCCGGTCCCGGCCCGACAACGGACGCCCCTGCCCACGGCCGCGCACCGGGGTGCCGGTGAGCGGCTCTGCTCGGCTGGACGGAGGCGGATGACCCGCCGAGGCTCAGTCGGGGGGCTCAGCGGACAAGGCTGATGTCCCGAGGCCGGTCAGCAGTTCCCGGATGCCGGCTTCCTGTGCCGACGAGCGTCCGTGCATCAGTCGACGGGGATCATGCCGCCGCTCTGCCGCTGCCAGAGCGCGTGGTAGCGGCCCCGGCGCTCGAGAAGCTCCCGGTGCGAGCCCTGCTCCACGATGCCGCCGTCGGCCAGAACGATGATGCGATCCATGTGCAACAGCGTCGACAGCCGGTGCGCCACGGCGATCACCGTCTTGCCGCGCCAGAGCTCCTCCAGCGCGTGCTGGACGAGCACCTCGCTCTCGCTGTCCAGCGCGCTCGTCGCCTCGTCCAGCACGAGCATGGGCTTGTCGTCAAGGAAGGCCCGCGCGATGGCGATCCGCTGCCGCTGCCCGGTCGACAGCTTGATGCCGCGCTCACCAACGACGGTGTCGTAGCCTTCCGGTGCCTGGGTGATGAACTCGTGCGCGTGGGCCCGGCGCGCCGCCGACTCGACCTGTTCCTCCGTCGCCGCGACGGCCGTTCCATAGGTGATGTTGTCCCGGATGGACCGGTGGAACAGCGTGGTGTCCTGCGGAACATAGGAGATTCCCGCGCCGAGCACATAGTTCGGGATCGGGTGGCCGTCCACCCGCACGGTTTCCGCCGGCAGCGGATAATAGCCGAGCAGCAGCTTGACGAACGTCGTCTTGCCGCTCCCGCTGCGGCCTACGATACCGACCTTCTCCCCCGGTTCGACTGCCAGATCGATGCCGGCGAGCACCGGCCTGCCGTCGTTCTCCGGGTAGGCGAACGACAGCCCGCGGAACTCCAACCGCCCCGGTGCCCGCGGCGCGGGGGCAGGGGTCGGCTCCGGCTGGAAACTCAGCTGGTCCATGGCGATGGGTCGACCGGCGAAAAGGTAGCGGTAGGCCTCCTCGACCCGGGCCAGGCGGAGATTCAGCTGCGCGATCTCCCAGACCGTTCCCCAGATGAAGTCCGAGAACATCACCAGCACCGCCAGGAACGTCGTGAACTGCGCCAGGCTGAGCTGGCCCGTCAGGTACAGGTGCAGGTTGAGCAGGATCGAGACCGGCCAGACCAGATAGCGCACCACAAGGGACATCGAGGCCCAGAACACGATGGTCCAGAAGTACGAGTGGCGGGCGGCCCCGATGACGGCGCGGCGGCGCCGGACCACCTGCTCGTGCTCGGCCCCCTCCTGCCGGAAGGACTTCACGCTGACGAAGTTCGCGATGACGTCGATCACGTAGCCGTCCATCTCGGAGACCTCGTCCGCGAGCCGCTTCTCCGCGCGGGACGAACCGCGCACGGTATGCCGGCCGACCACCACCATCAGCAGCACGGCCAAGAGGAACGTGAGTCCCGAGTAGAGGTTGACGGAGAACATGATGATGATGATCGACGGCACCCTGATCGCCTGCTCCACGTAGGTGAAGCAGGTGGTTTCCAGGATCTCCCGGAACTCGCGACCCAACATCGCGATATAGCTGCTGATCTTACCCGTGAACTTACCGACGAAGTACGGGTAACGTTCATTGATGACCCTGCGGAAGAGAATATTCTCGTACTCGTAACCCCGATCGTTCAGCAGATGGAGATACAATATCTCGGCGGCTCGCCAGGTCAGATCGTGGAGGATGTTACAGCCGATGAGGATCACCGCATACCGATAAACACCGTCGGTGGAATCCGCCGCGCCGGCCAGGGCCTGCACGAATCTCCCGATGAAGACGGGCAGGACCGCGAGCGCCACGTTGGACACCACGAAACAGGCGACCACGAGCGCCAGGGAACCCTTGAAGATACCGGCGAAACTCAGGTAGGAACGCAGCCCGGCGTGCCGGCCCGGATCGCCGGCGTCGGCACCTCCGGTATCGCCGCCGGCGGACTCGGAGGGTCGCCCCCGTTGCCAGGGAATGTCGTCGCCCGCAGCGCCCATCCGGGAATCATGGCAGCCGCGGGGTGGTTTCCGCATCTCATTTTCCGGGTGACACGGTCCCGATCCTCGGCCGCGATCCGCCAACGATCGACGGCGGGCCGCGCGACGTCAGTGGGGCGCGGACGAGCTGCCGACCGGTGCGGGGAAGACCGCCGGGTCGGCCTGGTTCCGGTTCCGGACCCGTGGCAGCCGGGGATCGGCGGCGGCCGCGCGGGGCCCGAACGGGGCGGCGCACGTCGCGGCGCCGGTCGCGGGCCGCGCGGGCCGGTCCGGTCGGCGGCGGCAGCGGCAGCGGCAGCGGCAGCGGAGTAGGACGGATCAGCCGGCGCCACCCGTTCCCACCATCGCCACAACGGGTGATCCGCCCGTCCCGGATGATTGGCGGGCGAAGGAAGACGACGATATCTTTTACTGTTCCACCAAGGAATCCAGCCCGACCGCCTCGGGTTCATGCCCCACTGAGCGTCATTTCTGTAGCGTCATTGACGGAGCAATACTGACGGCGGCCGGCTGCGGCCGTCGAACATCCCGCAGGGAAGGGGCGTCGCATGCCTCGCGGACGCTGGTTCGGCCTGGCGGCCGCGGTGGTTCTCGCCGCGGCGGCGGGCGCGTGTTCCACCGGTGAGGGCTCCACCTCCGCGCAGGCCCGCTCCACGGCGTTCGCCCGGGAGGTGGCGGGGCCCATGGCCCCGCCGGACACCGCGCGCCTACCGCTGCTGTTCGTTCACGGCGCCCTCGGTTCGGGGGACCAGTTCGAGTCGCAGGCACAGCGGTTCACCAGCAACGGCTATCCGGCCGACCGGATCGCCGCCTTCGACTACGACGCGTCATCCTTGACCGACGATTCTCCGAACAAGGTATTTCCGCAGCTCGACAGGCAGATCCAGGACCTGCTCAGGGCGACCGGCGTGAAGAAGGTCGATCTGGTGGGCCTGGCGGAGGGCGCCGGGCTCGCTGAACGGTACCTGGCCAGCTCCGCCGGCCGGGCGGATCGAGTCGCGCATCTGGTCAGCGTGGACGGTTCCCTGGCGACCAAACCCCCCGGGGGCGTGCCGCTGCTCGTCGTCTGGAGCACCGCGGACCCCGTCCACCGGGTCCCCGGAGCGGGCAACGTCCGCTTCCCCGGCCTGGACCGCGGCGGGTTGCTGACCTCGACGGGCACGTTCCGGGAGATGTTCCGTTTCCTCACCGGTACCGAGCCGTTCACCACCGACATCATCGCCGAGAAGGGCCGGATCGACATTTCCGGCCGGGTGCTGCTCTATCCCGCGAACGCCGGGGCCGGCAAGGCCCGTCTGGAGGTCTATCAGCTCGACCCGAAGACGGGTAAGCGCCTCCCGAAGGGCCTCAGGGGCCTTTTCACCCTGCCCGCCGACGGCTCCTGGGGTCCGTTCCGCGCGGACGGCACCGCCTCCTACGAGTTCGCCGTTGTCCGGTCCGGGGAGCCCGTGCACCACTTCTACTATCAGCCCTTCCGCCGAAGCGATCGGCTCGTCCGCCTCCTGACCAGCCGGCCGGGGCAGGAGATCGGCGGTGGCATGCAGACCGGCCCGAAACAGACCGATCTCGTCGTCACCCGTGCCCTGGAATGGTGGGGCAATCAGGGGCGGGCCAGCGACATCCTCACCGTCGACGGGACGAATGTCCTGAGCCCAGCGGTGGCCCCGCGCGCCAAGCTGGCCCTCGGTGTGTACCTGTTCGATCGCAATGCCGACGACGTCTCCGACGTCATGGCCCCGACCCCCTCACATTTCGGGATCGGCTTCATCACCGGCACGGATCTGCACATCCCGGCGGGCGACCGCTCGGTCGAGGTCGCGGTGACCCCACGGGGGCAGGCGGCACATCGTGGCGTGCTGCGGGTGCCCGCCTGGCCGTCGGACGCCCATCGCGTCACGCTGCACTTCCGCGACGACGACTGAGCGCACGACAAGCTACGACAGAGCTCGCCGGATGCCGTCCACCGCGGCCGCGTACCCCGCCCGGTACGCCTCCCGCTCGCCCGCCGTCATCCAGCGCGCCTGGACCGGTCCCGCCGGTTCGACGCCGAGCGCGGTCTCCACCACGGTCGGCGGTCGGGCCGGCGGCGGATCACCGTCGGGCCCCTTCCCGTACACCAGCACCACGTCGACGTCGCCGTAGGCCGCGGTGAAGACCAAGCTGGCCGGCAGCCGGGCGACGGCCCGGAACACCTCCACCGGATCGGACCCCGCGCGCAGCGCGACCGCCCAGCGGTCCAGTCCCCAGGGCGTCACGGTGACCCGTGGGTCGTCCTGCCGATCCGCCGCCGGCAGGACGGAGCTCGCGTCCCGCGAGCCGGCCGCGGTGACCCCTGCCTGATCTTCCGGGTCTGCCGCCGCCGATCCGGGGGGTCCGGCCGGATCGGCGGCGGGGCGGTGACCCTGCTTGGGCAGGGCAGGGTCACCTGTCCGCGGCAGCCGGTCGGCGGGGGCGGCTGGCTCACCCGGGCTGGCACCGGTCAGCGGCTGCGCGGCAGTGGTGGGGGACAGAGATGGTCGGATCGGCGGGGGCAGCCCGGCGACAGCGGACTGCCGCTCGTGGACGAAGAAGCGCAGGGGCGCCACCTCGTACTCCGGCCAGCCCTGCTCGGCCGCGAAGACGTCCGCGGCCGACGCGGAGACAAAGGTGATCATCACGTCGGCGACCTGCCGATCGCTGCCGGGCGCGAACCGGACAACGCCGTAGACGACCGCAGGTTGATCATGATCTCTCCTCGGCTCCGTCATGATCGTCACCGCCCTTCCGCGCCTGCCGCCCCGCTTCAGCGTCCGCCCGGCCGGCCACACCGGTGGCCGCCAGCGACGCTGATGGCGGCCACCGAGATCGGTGACCCTCGCTGCGCCCCTCCCATCCGGGCTGACGATGGTCAACCGGGCCGTCGAGTGCGCCGGCCCCGCCCGGCGGAGGTCGCGGCTCGACGCGGGGCGGGGCCGGCCTGCGTCCAGGTTCGCCGCGTCGCGATGGCCGGGAAACGCCAGTCAGGCATGCTCTTCTCGTATTGGCCGCTGTGGTCCGGACCGGACCATGGCTGCCGCGGCGCCGATGCGCGCCCCGCGCCGACGCCGCACGGGCAGCCTCGATTCCTCTCAAACAGGACGGGAAGGGATGGCCCGGCCGGGTGGGACGAAGGCGGGCCGCTGGTCATCTACCAGATCCGCACCGATGCCGCCCGACCGTCCAGTTCGGACGTATGTCGGATCCGCGACAACCGCGCGGTTCCGGCAAGCGCCGGCAAACTATGCCGGTTTGGCATAACGTCATCATCCCGATACATCAGCCGGAGCCTGGCGCCGGGGGCTTTCCGCCGTCCTGGCACGGCGATCGACACATGTCGGAGCTGGACGGAAGGCCGGGCGATGTCCTACGAATCCGGTCCCTACCGGGTCTCTCGCGTCCTGCTCGCCCGGCCCGACTTCCGGACCGCCTGCGAGACCCGGGACTTCCGGATGGCCTTCCGGTTGATGAAGAAGTACGACGGCGCGAGCCAGAACCGCATCGCCTCCCCGGTCGAGGGCCTCAGCCAGAGCCGGGTCAGCCGGATCATGCAGGGCGAGGACCACATCGCCCGGCTCTCCCTGATCGAGCGCATCGCCGACGCGCTACGCATCCCGGGCGCCTACTTCCACCTCGCTGCGCGCCCCTGGGAGGCGACCAGCGAGCCTGGCGACGGCGTCCCCCGATCAGGGGGCGCGGGCGCCCGGCCGGCCGGTCCCGGCGACGAAGTGCCCCCGCCGACGGCGGGCTCGGCGTCCCCCATGGCGGCGGCCGCGCCGGCCGAGTCATCCCGGCCGGCCCGCGGCGGCCCCGACTCCGGTGGGCTCGTCGTGGAGGAGGACCGCGCCGAGCTCCGCTACGAGGACGGCATGTACGTCGCCCACCAGCGCCGACGGGTGCTCAACACCGGTATCGAACCGGTGACGCGCTACCTGATGCGGATCTCCGTCGACCGCTTTCCCGGGGACCAGGAACGCTCCGCCCGGCTCTACCGCAGCAATCCGCTGCGCTGGGAGGAGCTGCAGCTCAGCGCACATTGCGGCGACGAGCAGATGTCCTGGCAGGTCAAGACCGACTGGGACGCACTGAAGGAGGTCTGGCTCCTCTTCGAGAACAATCAGGGTCGATTCCCCCTCTACCCGGGCGAATCGGCGTGGATCGAATACAGCTACCGGGTCGGCGAGGAGAAGTGGGGCCCGTGGTTCCAGCGGGCCGTCCGGGTACCGACCAGCTTCCTGTCGGTCGTGCTGGACTTCCCCGCCGAGGTCGATCCCGTGGTGTGGGGCATGGAGACGTCGATGACCGCGGACGCCTTCCCGTTCCGTACGGCGATCGCCCGCGCGGATGCCGCCGACAGGCGGGTGTTCACCTGGTCCACCAGCAAGCCGCCCCTGCATGCCCGGTATCGCCTGGAATGGAACTTCCGGGCCGGGGCGACGAGCCGGAACCCGGCCGACCGGACCGTTCCCAGGCCCAGCGAGCAGATGGCCGCGACGGGCATCGTCCAGGTGGGCGATCCCATGCTCCATCAGCCGGCCCGGTCGTTCGGACTACCCGCCGAGGCCGAGGATGCCCGCCGCGTCGTCGCCGAGCTGTCGTCGGCCATGGAACGGGTGTCCGCGCTGCACACCTTCGGCAAGGGGATGGGCATCGCCGCGCCCCAGATCGGGATCAACCGGGCCGCGGCGATCGTGCGGTCGGCGGACGGCGACATCCTCACCCTGCTCAATCCGCGCGTCATCGAGTCCGCCCCCGAGAGCGACGAGCAGTACGAGGGGTGCCTGAGCTTCTTCGACGTCCGCGGGATCGTGCCGCGCTCCCTGGAACTGCACGTGGAGCACACCGACATCTCCGGCCGCCGGCACATCACGGTGTACCGCCAGGGCCTGGCCCGCCTGGTCGCGCACGAGATCGACCACCTGCACGGGCACCTCTACACCGACCGGATGCGACCCGGGGCCGCGCCCATCCCCGTCGAGCAGTACCGCGGCACCGGTTCGGCCTGGACCTACCACCCCTGAGGCCCCTTCGCCCCGGCCGGGCATCGGTCACCGACAGGCGCGCGGCCCAGCCGGTGGACACATCCGCATAAGCGGGGCTACTGGCGACGTACCGTATAGTTCGGAAAAGCACAAAAGAGGCGTTATCGCCACGGTGACCGCGAAATTTTTCTTCGGCTCCGTTAGCTTCGCCGGCAACGCGGGTACCGGGCGCTCCCGCCACGGCCAGGAAAAGACCGGCCACGCACCGCAAAGGATTTACGGTGAGCGTGGCAGGTCAACCGCATACCAGGTATTTCCAGGTACGCCGAAGGCCGTTAAAATCGGGCGCGCACGCGGGCACGAAATCGCAATTCAGAGATCATTGAAAGAGATTAGAACGCACTGTGCGGATCCTCACGTACCCTTGATTTATCGGGGTCACGCTCAGCTATGTTCGTCGCCATGCCGTCAACTGATGGCAGACGTCGGGTGGCACGCCGAACCCTGCTCCCAACCGACGAGGATCAAACCTTTGGCAGGGATGGGGGAACCAATTTCGGGCGCCGAGTTCGGGCGTCCTAGGGGTGAAGCCGAGAACCGCGGCCGGGCATTCCCAGCCCGAACCCGACAGCTCACCTCGTAGGCGTGGGGAAGGGTAACTCAATGTCCAACGCTCGTTCGCTCGGTCGGGGCCTCAACCGGATCAAGCTCGGCACCCGGGCCGCAGTCATCGCCACCACTCTCGCCGCCTCCGTCGGCGGTGGTCTCGCGCTGTCCCAGCCGGCCAGCGCGGCCCCCAACGCAGATCACTTCCTGCGCGCCGTCATTCCCTGCGAATCCGGCGGGAACCCGCACGCGGTCAACTCCATCGGAGCCGGCGGCCTGTTCCAGTTCCTGCCCAGTACGTGGCACGGCCTGGGCGGCAGGGGTCTGCCGCAGCACGCCAGCGTCGGGGAGCAGTGGCAGCGCGCGCGGCAGCTGTACGCGCAGGCGGGTACCAGCCCCTGGTACGCGTCGAAGCCCTGCTGGGGACACCGGATCTGAGGCCCCGATACACCGCGCCGACATCCGCGCTCGGCCGGCTCTGATCCGCACATGATCAATTGGATCGTGCTCGACGGACCGTGAGCCGCAGCCGGCGCGAGGCGACGCGACCCAGCGCGGGTCAGGAGCCTCGCCCTCCGTCCGGGGGGCGAGGCTCCGTCATCTCCGCGGACGGGCCGCCGGTCAGCGCTCCCAGCCCGGTCAGCGCTCCCAGCCCGGGCGACACTCCCAGCCCGGGCGGCGTGCCCGCAGGCGGCCAGCGCAACTCCATGCAGAGCTGCCCGTCATCGACGTCGACAATCATGTCGATGGCTCGACCCGACGGCGCCGGCGGCACCTGACCCGCCGGCCATGGACAGGACAGGAACAGGCTCGCGGTACAAGGCTGCGCGGTGACGGTGAGCAGCACCCGACGGCTCGGCATCACCCGCAGCGCGTGGTGGAGCTGCTCGACGAACTCGCTGCGCACCGACGTGGGCAGCTGGTCGAGGCCGCCGGAGATCTGGCTGGACACGACCGTGCCGTGCCGTTCGGCGGCGTCGATGGCCTCTCCGATCGCGCTGTGCACGGCGTCGTCGTCGAACAGCAGCCGCCGCACGGCGACCGCACGGCGGGCACATTCCGAGCGCACGACCTCGGCCCGCGGGTCGAGCCGGCCCGCCGCGACGGCGGCCAGCAGCGGCGCCACATCCCGCTCGACGGCCCGCAGCAGGCCTCGGCGACGCTCACGCAGCTGGTCCCGGTTCTGCGCCAGCTGGCACAGCTCCCACTCGCAATGACCCGCCCAGGCGCGGACATCGGCCGTGCTCCACAGCAGTGGGCCCACCATGACCAGGCAGATCTGCATGACCCACAGGTAGTAGAGCCGCAGGAGAAGAAAGGACAGCGACAGCGGGTCCCACGGGTTGAACAGCAGGCTAGCCGCGATCATGGCGGCGGCGACGGACGCGAGCACCCACCGCCGCATCGGGCGGGACACCGTCACCAACATCAACAATGGGGGCAGGCTGACCATCGGCCACGCCATCATCCGCGCCCCGTCGGCGTCGGCGGCGTTCCACCCGCCGCCCAGCGCGATCCCCAGGCAGAGCAGCACCACGGCCGCCGCCTCCGGCTGCGACAACGGCCCGGTCCGGAAGCGCCGCCCGGCGACAGCGACCGCGGCGAGCGGCGCCAGCAGCATCGCGAGCGCCAGCGGGACCGAACGGACCTGCGGCAGGGCGCGACCGGCGGGTAAGACCAGCAGGATCAGCCAGAGCGCGGCGAACCGACTGGTCGCGCGGCGTAACTGCATGGTGTAGAGGGCACGCAGCGAGCCGGCCGCGGGCGCCACCGGCGCCCAGGAGTCCGGATCTTCGGGCTCGCCGGCCCTCGACCCGTGCGCCGCCACCAGGATCTCGGCGTCCGCCGGCCGCTGCACCGGGCCGACCCACCGCGGTGGGTCGCGCTCGCCGAGCAGCCCCGTCAGCGCCATCGCGCCTTCGGCGCAGCGGCGGCGGGTGAGATGCCCGTCGGCGCCACCGCCCCAGGCGATGCCGGTCAGGGTGTTGAGCACCGCGTTGTGGATCGACAGCTCACGTTCCCGCTGCGCCCGCAGCAGGGTGAGCACTCCGTCCTCACCGACGCGCCGCCTGGCCACCTCGGCCAGCTGCGCCTCCGCCCCGCCCGCGAGCGCGCGCACCTGCGGCGCGACGTACCGGACGAGCAGGCCCACGCAGATGATGATGATGGGCGGCGCCGGGGACGGCGGCCCGCCAGCGGACGCCCCGGCCGCGAAGGCGCCGGCCGTCAGCACCGTCACGGCCAGGAACGGGCCGGTGGGGAAGGCCCAGGCGGCCACCGCCGTCGCGTGCGTCGCCGCGAGCAGCACGAACGAGGCCGGCTCCCCGACCGACTCCGGCGGCAGCCACAGGCGTGCCCCCGAGGCCAGGGCCAGGGCCGCGGCCACATTGCCGGCCGACAGCGCCCGCCCGATACCGCGACGCAGCGCGACCAGGGCGAACGCCAGCGACCAGGCAGCCGCCAGCGCCACGATCAACAGGGCGAACGGGTGGCCCGCATACCAGTCGTGCCACAGCAGCACGCAGCCGACGAGGAAGAGCGCCGCGTACAGGCGTAGCGCCGCGAAGACCGCCTCCAGTACCTGCCGCAGCGCGATGGTGGGTAGCAGGGTCAGCTGCGGGCGCGGTTCGGGCATGAGGAAACGCGGCAGCACGAACAGCCGCGCCGACGATTCCCGCCTGCCCCGCACCGTCGTCCGTTCCCCCGAGATGGCCCGACGCCCAAGTAGGGCATGAGGCTACAAGGGCACCGGGACGGTCTGCGCGTTCCACCGCGAGTTACTCGGCTGCGTGACCTTCCGGGGCACCGGGAATCGGTCAGGCGCCGCGGCGGCGGCGGGCGATCTCGGCCAGCGCGATGCCGGCGGCCACTCCGGCGTTGAGGGACTCGACCGCCCCGGCCATCGGAATGCGGACTGTCACATCGCAGCGCTCCTCGACCAGCCGGGACAGCCCACGCCCCTCGGACCCGATCACCAGTACGACCGGATCGGTCGCCATCTCCAGCTCGTCGATGGTCGTGTCGGCGTCCGCGGCCAGCCCGACGACGAACAGGCCGGACTCGGCGAAGGACACCAGGGTCCTCGCGAGATTGGTGGCTCGGGCGACCGGCAGCCGGGCGGCGGCACCCGCCGACGTCTTCCAGGCGGCGGCGGTTATCCCGGCGGCGCGTCGCTCGGGCACCACGACGCCATGGGCGCCGAAGGCCGCCGCGGATCGCACCACGGCACCGAGATTGCGGGGATCGGTGACGCCGTCGAGCGCGACCAGCAGGCCGGGAGCCGCGGCGCGCACGCGGGCGAGCAGGTCGTCGGGATGCGCGTAGCGGAACGGCGGGACCGACAGGGCGAGCCCCTGATGCGGCGCCGTGCCACACATCCGGTCGAGGTCCGGGCGGCCGACATCGACCACCGCGATCCCCGCCCGCGCGGCAAGGCGGCGTGCGTCGACGAGCCGCTCATCGAAGTCCAGGCCACCGGCGACATAGAGGCTCGACGCCGGCACCCCGGCGCGCAGCGCCTCGACCACCGCGTTGCGGCCGACGACCAGCTCGTCAGCCTCGGGCCGCCGCGAACGCGGGCCTGCCTGTCCGGCCTGTCCGGCCTGGGCGGCGTCCCGCCCCCGCTCTCCGGTCTGCGCGGCCCGGGCGGCGGCCGCCCGGCGCTGGGCGGGATGGCCGGGACGCAGGTGGGCCGGCGGCGTTGCCTTCCGGCCCTCCAGGGCCTTGCGGCCCTGGCCGCCGCTGCCGCCGCCGGCTCCCTTGCGATGCGAACCCGTCTTACCGGCCCGGCCGCCCTGCCCGCCCCGGGCGATCCCGCCGCCACCGCGGCGCGCGGCGCCGGCCATCAGTGCCACCGACCGGCGTGCGCCGCGGAAATGACCATGTGACCACGGTATACGGCCGACGCCGGGGACGCGGTCGGCGCTGAACACCACCGACCCGGCCCCGGTTGGCGAGCCCGACAGGGGCCCCCGGTCGGGGGTCTGGCGGGCTCGAACCCGACCACCTGCCGCGACATGGTCGTTCGGGGCTGTCCGGCGCCCTATCCTGAGGCGGCAGTCCCACGCCGGTGACCTGGGTGGTCCCAGCCGGTTCGGCCCGAGCGGAGGTCCAGCCGATGATCGACGAGCGCGGGCCCGGGTCGGCCGCCACGGCCGATGCCCCGGCGGTGGCATGGCCGCCACCATCGTCGACACCTGCCCCTTACGCTCTGTTGAGTTTGCGCGCCGACGAAGGAGGATGCGCCGGGACCTGGCTCGCCCAGGGCGATCGCCGTCGTCGACGGGCCGCAGGGGAAGCTGGGAGAATACGTCCCATGAATCCAGGATGACCAGCTCGACGCGTGTGACCAGCTCGACGCGTGTGACCAGTTCGTCCGGTCGCCGGCCGTGCGCCTTCGGCGTCGCGGAGCGACGGCGGCGAGCTCCGATGACCGGATCAGCAGGGGCAGGAGGCACCCAGCACATGGCTCTGCGCACACCGCCCGCACGCGCACGTTCCCTCCCGGCGGCATGACGGTGGATCTCAACGCGCACGACGACGCACCCACGGTGGCCTACCAGCTCACCGGGAGCGGGGCCTTCGACCCCGATGACGACCTGGGCCGCTGCCCTGTGTGTGCGGCGCCGGTGTACTCCGACGACCACTACTGCGAGCTGTGCGGCCATCCGTTGGAGGGCCCGGACCCGGCGCACGGCGACGCCGACCACAGCGAGGTCGACCTCGGCGAGCTGGCCGGCGTGTGCGACCGGGGGGTGCGCCATACGACCAACGAGGACGCGATGGGGCTCGCCGTCGTCTACGGCACGCTCATCGCGGTGGTGTGCGACGGGGTCTCGACCACGCCCGGCTCCGGTCAGGCATCGGCTGCCGCCGCCGCAACCGCGATGGCGGTCCTCGCGGACGCCGTGCGGGCCCACGGACCGGGCCATCCGGTCCACCTCGACACCCGCCCCCCTCGCGGCGGTAGCGCGGCCGACGACATGCTGGACATCCTGGAGCCGGCGTACTCGGGGTACGACGAGCCGCGCACGGCGCCGCGCGCGATCGTCGGAGGCTTCTCCCCGGAGGACGCGGAGGCCGCGCTGCACGCCGCCGTCGACGCCGCGCAGGCCACAATCGCCCAGCTCAGCGCAGTAGAGGGGCGGATGGCACCGTCCTGCACCTTCGCCGCCGCCATCATCACCCCACCGACGCCCGACGGTCCCGGCATGGTCACCGTCGGCTGGGTCGGCGACAGCCGGGTCTACCTGCTCGGGCCGCGCTGGTGCGAGCGGCTGACCTCGGATGACACCTGGGCCGCCGAGGCCGCTCGGGCGGGTCTCATTCCCGCCAACGAGGCCGAGACGCATCGGCGGGCGCACACGCTGACCCGCTGGCTCGGCGGCGACGTCGAGGACGTGGCCCCGCACACGGAGATCTTCCCGATCGAGATGCCGGCCACGGTGTTGGTCTGCTCCGACGGGTTGTGGAACTACGCCTCCCGACCGGACGTGATGGCCTCACTGGTCAACCAGCTCCCACCGCACTGCACGGCGATCGATGTCGCCCGCCACCTCGTCGACTTCGCCATCGACGCCGGCGGCCACGACAACATCACCGTGGTGGCCGCCAGGGTGGATCACTGATGGGCGCGTTCACTGCGCAGGTCTACCAGAACGAGTACCTCCCGCCCGGCGGGACGGACGTGCACGCCGTGGTCACCGTGACGTCGACCGGCCGGCCCGACAGCCCGCACGGGCTCGCCAGCGCCCACAGCACCCCACCGTCGGACGGCACTCCACCGCCGGACGGCACTCCACCGCCGGACGGATCACGGCGCCCGGAACTCGTCGAGATCCTCCTGCTCGACTGCTCGGGCTCGATGGCGAATCCGCCGGAGAAGATCGCCCAGGCGCGCCGGGCGACGTGCGCCGCCATCGACTGCCTGCCCGACGGCGTCTGGTTCGCGATCGTGCGCGGCACCGGCGCCGCCAGCATGATCTACCCGGGCAGTCCGCGCGTGGTGGCTGCCACCCCCGCAACCCGCGAGCAGGCCCGCCTCGCGGTGAACCAGATGGAGCCGCATGGCGGCACCGCCATCGGCCGCTGGCTTGACCTGGCGCGGGCGCTGACGGGGACCAGGCCGCGGGCCATCGCGCACGCGCTGCTGCTCACCGACGGCCAGAACGGTGAGCTGGCGACGGACCTGGCAGCGGCCGTCGCCGCGTCCCGCGGGCGGTTTCAATGCGACTGCCGGGGCATCGGCGCCGACTGGCGTGTCGACGAGCTGCGGCTGATCGCGGCGGACCTGCTGGGCACGGTCGACGCGATCGGCAGCCCGGACGAGCTCGTCGCGGACTTCACCAGCGTGATCGCGACCGCCACCAGCCGAGCCACGGACCGGGTGGCGCTGCGGGTGTGGACCCCGCGGGGCGCCAAGGTGGGGTTTCTCCGGGAAGTCTCCCCCACGCTGCGCGACCTGAAAATCAAGGCGAACACGTCCGATGATCACAACGTCGACTACCTTACCGGCGCGTGGGGAACGGAGTCGCGCGACTACCACCTGAACATCCGGGTGCCGGCCCGGCCGGTCGGGACCGAGGCGTTGGCCGCGCGGGTCAGCCTCGTCATCGATGGCCGGGAAACATCGCAGACGCTGGTGAGAGCGATGTGGACCGACGACGAGACGCGCTCCACCAGGGTCAGCACGGCCGTTGCCCACTACACCGGACAGGCCGAGCTCACGGCCTCGGTGCTGCGTGGCCTGGAGGCGCGTCAATCCGGCGACGAGGCCACTGCAACACTGTTGCTCGGACGCGGGGCCCAGCTGGCGCTCGCCTCCGGCAACGAAGACACCTACCGCCTCCTACAGAAGGTGGTGCACATCGACAATGCCACAACAGGTACGGTTCGGTTGAAGAAGAACGTCAAGAAGATCGATGAGATGGTCCTTGACACACGGTCGACGAGGACCCTCCGGGTGAACCGGTGATCAGGTGAGGGCACGTTGCCCTGCGGGGCACCTGTCTCACGACCCGACTACTGCGATCGGTGCGGAATTGGGATCATGAGTGGTCAGGAGAGGTACGAATATCGTCCCGACGACGGTGGTCGGTCTCCCTACGGGACGGACGAGCCCGGCGGCCAGCGTCGGCGCGGCCCGTCGCAGCCGGACGGCCCGGACGCCGGCGGCGCGGGGGGCTACGACCAGCTGGGCATCCGGCGCTCGCCGGCCGACCAGTCCGGCGCGGGGGATCCGCCACGCGGCGGCGACCCGTACGGCGGGTACGGCCGTGACGGCTACGCCGACCAGCCCCGTGGCGGTCGCGGCTACCCGGCGGACCCGTACGACGACCCGGGCGGCTTCGACCGTGACGCCTACGCTCGGCGGCGCGACGACCGGCCGGGCACCGACGAACGGGCCGACCGCGGACGCGACCCCTACGGCCGCGACGACCGCGCCCCCGCCGGATACCCCGACGCCGACCGCGGCGGCTACCCGCCGGCCCGGGAGGGCCGCGGCGCCGGCGGGTACGGCGAGGACCTGGACCGCGAGTCCGACACCCATCGCCGCAGCCGGCGCGACGAGGGGTACGGCTACGAGGCCGATCCGCTGGGCCTCGACCCGGGCGCCGCGCCCGACCGGAGCCTGCCGGGCCGCAGCGTGGATTCTCGGCACACCACCGACCCCCGTCACGCCCGGCCCGGGGCCGATCCGCGGTTCGACGACCCGCGGCTGAGCGGTCCGGACCTCGGCGACCCACGCCACGATCCCGGGCGGGGTGGTCGGCGCGATCCGATCGCCGACGACCCTCGTGGCGCCGGCGGGTGGGACCGTGACCGTCCCCCGGCCGGGGCCACCGTCTGGGAGGCCATCGTCGAGGCGGAGCGCGAGTACTACGACAGCGGCGACGACCACCGGGTACCGTTCCCGACCTTTTACCCGCGCCGCGTCTTCGCGCTTGCCGGCGAGCAGATGCTCGTCGGGCGGCGCAGCGAGTCGCGTGGCATCCATCCGGACATCGATCTGTCCGGCGCGCCGGAGGATCCGGGGATCTCGCGCAGCCACGCACTGTTCGAGCAGCTCCCCGACGGCGGCTACGCCGTGCGCGACCCCGGCTCGACGAACGGCACCCGGCTCAACGACGAGCCGGACCCGATCGAACCCGGCCAGCCCGTCCCGCTCCGGGACGGCGACCGCGTCTACCTGGGTGCCTGGACGCGCATCACGTTGCGCGCACGCTGATCGGCAGGCGCCGGCCCGTGGCTCAGGCCGGCGCCGAACGTCCTACGAGATCGCCTGCCTGGTACACGACCGGCAGGCGATCTTTGCGCGCCGCCATAAACCGGGCACCCGGCCGCGGGCGGCAGCCCCGCGCTTGCGGGGCCGCCGCCGAGCGGGCTCAGGCCAGGTGCCAGCGCTGCCCTTCGGGGGTGTCCTCGACGATGAGGCCGACGGCCGCGAGCCGCGAACGGATCGAGTCCGCCTCCGCGTAGTCCCGCCGGGCTCGCGCCGCCGAGCGCAGATCCAGCGCGATCTGCATGACCCCATCGAGCGCGGGCCGAAGCTCGGCGCCGGCGGAGGGCCACTGCTCGTGCGGGTCGAGCCCGAGGACGCCGAGCATCCGGCGGGTGACGTTGACCCAGCCTGCCAGCTGGCGGCTGTGCGCCTTCGACAGCACCTGATTGCCCTGACCCACCGCGCCGAAGATGGCCGCCAGCGCGCGACCGACCGCGAGATCGTCGTCCATGGCCGCCGCGAAGTCGGCCCACGCCCGCTGCGGGGTCAGCCCCGCCACCGCATCTCCCGCCGTGCCGCCCACGGCCTCGCTGCCGAGCCCGCCCCGAAC
>NZ_JANEZT010000107.1 GCF_025403405.1 Frankia tisae | reverse complement strand
GGGGGAAGCCGCGGGAGGCGGCCAGCGTCGCGGGATTCATGGTCAGCTCCGGGGCAGGAGGGCGGTGGTCGCGGCGCGGGCGAGGATGCCCTGGCTGGCGGCGGACAGGCCGAACCGGTTCCAGTGAAAGATCAGCACATGGGTCATGATCGCCCGGACCCCACGGTCCAGGCCACCTCGCGCGGCGGCGTCGCCGAGCCGGCGGCCGGCGGTCTGGAACGCGGCAAGCCAGGGCGCGGCGTGCTCGACCGGCCCACCGGAGGTGAACAGTTCACTGGTGGGCAGGTCGGGGATCGACAGGAGAGCGCGCACGTTCTGCGCCAGGCGTTCGATCCGGGCGGCGTCGGCCTCGGCTGGTGTAGGTCGCAGCCGGGCAACCCGGTCGAAGACGTCGCCGCACTCGAACACGTCGAGCCCGGCGGCGCGGAGAAGGCCGCCGAGCAGCAGGATCGACAGTTCGCGGCGGCCGAGGCCGGGAGCATCGTGGCGCACGTAGTCGAGCACGCCGCGGGTATCGGCGCAGAACAGGTCGTGGGCGACGTCCATCCCGGCCGCCCCGCCGAAAGCGGCGGTCTCAGGCTCGTACACCGTCGGCCACCAGCGTGCGACGACCCCGGTGTCGGTCAGCTCGTCGAGCACCCGATCGACGGCGCCGCGGTCCGCACCGGGCAGGCGCAGTCGCCAACAGGGATACTTGCGCAGGAACCACCATCCCTCGATCTCGCCGCTGGCCTGGAGTCGGTCCAGCCGCGGCCCGAGCCCGGTAGCACCGACCGCCTCGGCGGCCGACCAGTCCGGGAACTGGACACGCACCTGGTAGCAGGCGTGCTCGGCGGATCGTTCCAGCGCTGCGAGCCCGGCGGCCTGGAAGACCTCGACGGCTTCGTCAAGGTCAATCGGGTCCAGAGCGCTGTTGGCCGCGGTGACCTCCAGATCGGCGCCCGCGAGCACCGCGAGGACACCGGCGGCGAGGCCGTACGGGGACGTGACGATCAGGTGATCAGCAGGCATGCGTCCCATCCCGTACGTGGCGGCCCGGTGCGCCGGGTGGTTTCCAGCGCCAGGGCCACCCCTGCGCTTCCGGTCAGCAGCCCAACCTCGTCGCACTGGTCCCCGAGCGAGCCTGCGTGCTGGGCCAGCCGGGCGGCCAGCGCGGGAAGCCGGCGGCCGATGGCGGGGTTCCGCGCGTCGCGGGCGGCCCGGTAGGCGGTCTGGTAGATCCCGGCCATGCCGTGGCACAGGCCCGGCTCGGTGATCCGATCGAGCTGGGTGTCGGTCAGGCTCGCGGCCAGGGCATCCTCTGCCGCTTCGACGCGTCGGGGGTCGCCGGTGGCGATCGCGGCGAGCTGCAGGGCGCGGGCGATGCCGGCCGTCCCGTAGCACCACGATCCTCGGCCGGGACGGGGCTGGGCGGGACGGCCGGTCCGCAACTCCTCCCGGGTGATCCACTGTGGCCACCACGGTCCGTCCGCGCCGTCCTGGCGCCACCGGTCGAACCAGCCGGTCAGGACGGCGATCGCCTCGTGATGGCCGTCGACCTGGCAGCCGCGAGCGGCGGCGAGAGCGAGGAAGGCGAGCAGCCCGGCCGCGCCGTGCGCCATCCCGAAGTTCGCGTGGCCACCGGGGGTCGGCAAGATCTCGTCCGGGTCGTGCGCGACCCACCATCCCGGCAGCTCGATGCCGTCCTGGCGGTGTGGCCTGGTCAGGCTGACCACGTACCGCAGGATCTCAGCGAGGACGTCACTACCGGGACGGCACCGCAACAGCAGCGCACCGATCCCCGTCAGCCCATAGAAGACGTCGAATTCGGCGAACGTGGTGATCTCACCGCGCTCGATCCTGCCGGCCGCGGTTGCCAGACGCCGCCGGGCCAGCCGTAGCACGTGCTCGATCAGCGCCTCGGAGGCCGTGTGGTATGGCGGATGTTGATCGGAGACGGTGTGCAGGAGGAAGGCGAGGGCGGGCGCCCCGTAGTACAGGCCGGTGTGCTCAGCGGCATCGACCGACCCGGCCACCGCCCGCCGGATCGTCGTCCGAGCGGTTTCCCAGTCTCCGGAGCCGGCCAGGGCCCGCTCGACCTGCAGCAGCGCTGTCCCCGCCGCGCCCCGAGCCAGGGATTGCCTGGCCGCCTCGGCAGCGGTGAGCGTCACCAGGCCGGTGCCCTCGGTAGAATTCACCGGGCACCAGCACGGGCAAGGCGGCGCAGCGCGGCGGCGCGGGCGAGTCGGCCGGTCTCCCTCTCGTGCGTCGGATCGACGCCGACGGCGCGTACGTGGTGTTCGTGCAGCAGGGTGCGAAGCACGGCTCCCGGATCGCGCTGCTCGGCGAGGGCGCGATGGTAGGAGGTCAGCGCGGTGTCCCTGGCGGCCCAGGCCGCCGCGACCGCATCCCCGCCCGGCAGAATGCGAACAGCTCGATATCGTCCGTCGGCCTCGGCCAAGCCAAGCGCGTGGTCGCGCAGCGTCTGGTCCAGCGGCCCGTGTTCCTGACGCAGGCAGGCGATGAGCGCCCGACATCCGGATTCCGGGTCGGGGGCGAAGGCAGCGGCCAGGTGCGCCATCGACGCCGCGGCCAGCGCCTGCGTGGGAACCCCGGAGGCCCGCGCCGTCGCGATCTGCGCGATGGCGGCTGCGGTGTCGGTGGCGAACACGCGCTCGGCCGCAGCGAGCGCCGGGCCGTCGCCGTAGCGGGCGGGATGCTGTGGGTGGGAGGCGAGAGTGAGTTGGCAGGGGAGCCCGCGCGCTTCCAGCTCGGACGCGAAGGCGGCCACCTTCGCGGCGGCCGGTCCGTACTGTTCGGGGCTGCCCAGGCGCAGGAACACAGCGAGATGCTGATCGGACTCGGGAAGGATCAGGTCGCGGTGCCGCCGCACCCACCAGAACCGGACCAGACCATCGAGGTCGTCGAGGAACCTGGGCAGGTGAGCGGTGAGGATCTCGTCGAACCGCGCGGGGTTGCCCACCACCTGCGCATGCAGCACGGCGGAGTCACCCGGTCGAAGGACGGCGCCGGGCGCTGCGGTCGCTGGTAGCGGCCGGGCGGGCGGGGTGATCGCGGTCAACGGGATCAGCAGCTCCGCCGGGCGCCCGATCCAACCCTCGCAGTCGGACGGACCGGCTTCCTGTAGCTCGACTCGCCCGGCTCGCTGCACCCGAGCCCGTAGCAGGGCCCGGTCCAGCTCCTGATCGAGGTTGAGGGGTAGGCGCAGCTCACCGTGGCACAGCACGATCCGGGCCGGCACCCGCCACCGCTGTCGCCAGGAGCCCAGAGAATCATGCGCACCGTCGCCGGCCGGAGGGCCGGGCAGGTCCGCGGCGGTGAGAATCCAGCGGGCGGCGGCCAGCACCGCACGCCGATACCGGATACGCGGCACGTAGGGCAGGACGCGGGCCGCGCCAAGGTCGAACCCTCCGAACCGCGCGCTGCGCGCATCGGCGACCTCGGCGAGGAACCGGGCCAGCGGTGGGCTCTGCACAACCGTGTCCAGAGCATGGGGAACCCGCGGGATCACCCGCCGACCGGTGGAGCGCTGAACCAGGTACATCTGGTCGGCATCGGCCGTTACAGCCAGGTCGTCGACCTCGATCACCCTGACATCAGGGTGGGTGGAATCAGGATGCTCCGACAGCGAGACGATGTCCGGGAGCAGCGGCGCGACGCGCACCACGTTCTCGTTGTGCGGCCGACGTGGCGGGAAGGACATCTGCACCGCCACCGCCCCGTCCGGCGCTCCCGCCTCGGGTTCCGCGGTGAACGTGGCGGCCAGCCGGGCGCGGTCTGCGTCGTCGAGCAGGTGGGCGAACCGTCCGGCCATGCTGGTGGGGGCGCGCGGCGCGGCGGTGACGCGCAGCTGGAAATCGCCGCGGTCGATCGCCTCGGTCGAGACGGCGTGCACCTCGACCCCGAGTTCGATCCGCTGTGGCGGGACGATGTCGGCGTGCTCCCCGACGGTCAACGCCTCGATGTCGGCGTCGGTCAGCTCGATCTCCTCGGCCCCGTCCACGGTGGCCTGCTGGATCAACGCCAACAGGGCGGCGTCGCGCTCGGTCAGCATCCGCCAGGCGGGCCTGGCCCGGGGCGCACCGAGATAGCCGGTGGGATATCCGAGCCCGGAGTCGGCGACCATCTCCCGGACCGGCACCAGCGCGCCGGGACCGTAACGGGCGCGGAACCGGGCGTGGTAGTCCAGCCAGGCCGCCGAGCCGAACGGCTGCGTGGTCACCCGCAGCAGCACGCTGGCCGCGAGCACGGCCTCGGTCAGCACCCGCTCGGGGACAGCGATCCGCGCGTCGAGCCGCACGTCGGCGGCCAGCGCGTGACCGGCGCCGGGGACAAATGCGGTCATCTGCCCGATGACCGCGTTCCGGATCTCCGCCGCCCGCTCCAGGTTGAAGGTGCTGTTGTGGCGGGCCAGCTGCGCGCTGATGTCGCCGAGTTCGCGCAGCAGCCCGCCGAGGTCGGCCAGGTCCTCTCCCCCGGCCGAACGTAACGCGCAGATCAGATAGGCCAAGGCGTCGACGGCCGTCATCGGTGGCCGCAGGCTCGTGATCAGGAAGCCCCCGTCGACCAGACCGTCCAGCACCATGCGGATCTTGCCTGGGGAGGCGGACGGGAACCTGGTGGTCATCCGGGCGGCGAGGGCGTCGAGCCGGATCGGCGAGCCGGCCGCAGCCAGCGCGAACTGCACGGGCCGGGCGAGCCGTACCGACGACTCCCGCAGCGGCCCCGGAGACGACGCGCCCACCTCGGCCCGGCTGTGCACGATGACCCGGCCATCCCGCACGATCCGGGTGTTGTCGGCCACCACCGTCAGCCGGGGGCGCAGCTCCGGGTGTCCTTCGAGCTGGTCGATCAGCGTCGTGACCCATTCCGCGTCCGCCCGCACCACCGCCCGGTGCGCCGCCCCCACCTCGGCCATCGCGGGGCCGATGGCGGCGGCGCCGACTCCGGCGAACAGGCCGAACGGGGTCGCGCGCCGCTGCCACCGCATCAGATAGGACGCGACCGAGACGACAGCGCGACGCACATCCTTCACCGCGTGGGGCCTGGCGCCCTCGTCGAAGAGCTGGTCGAGGCGCGTAGCGAGAGCGGTGCTGGCCAGCTGGAGCGCCTCACGTACCTCCGGGCGCACCCAGATCTTCGCCAACCATGCCCGGCCTTCCTGCTCGACCGCGGCAGGGTCGGACAGGTTCAGCCGGGTCGGCAGCTCGAGGTCGCCGGGGTCCGTGGTGGCACGAACCAGGACGGCGCCGGTGTGCTGGAAACGCAGGGACACGGTCATGGCGATCCCATCTCGTCGCACCGGACCGCAGCCGCCGCCGGCGCCCAGCGACTCAGGCGCCGGCGGCGGCGCGCCGCGTCAGGACGGGTCGTTGGAAGCGGTGCTGCAGGCGCTGGTGCTGCAGCTGCTGCCGCAGCCATCGCTCGTGTCACACATCATGATCACGAGTCGCGTGGTGGACTCCACCACGCGCATGTCGAGCTCGAACTCCGCGTCGTCGATCGCGGAGTCCGTGGACTCCGGCCGGTCGACCGCAAGCACTGGCGACATTGGGGTGACTCCTCACGTTGCTGGGGTTGGGGTGGTGCGTCCTGGCCTGCGGTGATGGTCAGCGGGCGGTCGGCCAGGAGATCGTGACCAGGCCGTGGGTCTTCTCCAGCGTCGCCGTGCCCTCGCCGATCGGGGGACGGTCGGCGCCGGTCGGCCAGTAGGCGAAGGTGGGTGCCGGGCCGCTTCGGGCCCGGCGGTTCCAGGCCTGGATCTGTTCGACCATGGCGGTGGCGGCGGTCTCGCCGCGTGTTCCATAGGCGCGCGCTCCGAACTCGACTCCGGCGCCTTCCAGGGCCGGGCGCACCGCCAGGTAGGCGAAGGAGTCGCCGCGCACGACCCCGAAGGGAAACCAGCTCCGGCGTTCCGCGGCCAGATCAGTTCCCTTGTCCACCGCCAGCTTGCAGAAGCCGAGCAGGAAGCTGGCGAACCACAGGTGCAGGTCGGCGAACGAGACGCCATGCCTGATCGTGACCCCGGACCACCTCTCGGTGCGCTCGGTCGCCAGGACTCCGTCCAGCGGACTCATGTCCTGCGGCACGTCGCCGTCGAATCGCAGCTTGACGTTGCGGCCGTGCGCGTCGGGAAGCAGGAAGACCCGCTCGTCGTGGGCGCCCGATCCCTGCATCGGGACGAACCCGCACACCTGCGCCGAGGTGCTCACCAGATGGTCACCCTCGCGGCGGAAGCCGATGGAGCGAGTGATTCCGTTCATTCGCAGCGGAACGACGATCCTGCCGTCCTCGGACAACTGCGCAAGCAAGGCCGCTGAGATGTCCCACGCTCCGACCGTCACGACAATCGCGTCGACCCTCTCGCCGAGGTCGGGCACGCCGTCCTCGGCGTCGGCCTGCACGACCGTGACCCGGCCGCCGTACCCGGTCGCCTCCAGCAGAGCGCTGGCCCGGTCGGTCACCTCCGGGTCGATGTCCACGCTGACAACGCGGCCACTCGGACCGACGACCTCGGCCAGGAGAGCGGCATTGAAGCCACCGCTGCCGATCTCCACCACGCTCATGCCGGGCCCGAGCCCGGCCTGCTCGATCATCTGGGCCTGGATGAACGGAGCGCTGACCGAGGAGATGATCACGCCGTCCTGGTCGCGTTTGACCGCCACCGAGTCGTCAGCGTTGTAGGCGACCTCCAGCGGCGTGCCCTCGGGGACGAACAGGTGCCGCGGCACCGTGCGGAAGGCCCGCTCGACGACGGGCGAGGTAATCACGCCGTCCGCGCGAAGCTTGTCCGTCAGGGCATTACGGATCTCCGTCGCCCGGTCGCGACCGGTGGACGTGTCAACCATCTGAGTCATCCAGCTGCTCTCTGCCAGTCGGTGGTGAGGATCGGCCAGTCGTGGTGCGGATCGCCTGCCTCCGTCGCCAGGGGCAGCGACTATTCAATATTGGAGTGAATATCTGGCAGCATGCCACAGCCCGGCAGCCCGGGAAAGGAGGTTAGGGCTGGAAGTCGCGGGCGATGGTGCCGAGCCGGGCCCGCGCCGCCTCGCCGAACTCGGCGGCGTTCGCCATCACCTCGAACAGCTTCAGGTAGGTGGCGATGTCGCGTGGGTCGGTGACCGCGACGGTGGCGTGCTCCAGGCCGATGGTGACCAGGCGTTCATCGAAGATCTCGTACCCGTGAAGCGGGATGTCGCCGGGACGGGCGGTCAGTGGGATCACGCCGATCCGGACGTTGCTCAGGGTCGACAGCGACGCGATGTGAGCGGCCTGGGCGGCCATGACGTCGTCCGGGCAGAACCGCCAGCGCAGAGCCCCCTCGGTCAGGATGAAGGTGAACTGCTTGCCTGGCGCGTGCAGCGCCTGCTGACGCTGTTGGCGGGCGGCGACCGTCCGAGCCAGTTCCGCGCCGGTCAGCTGAAGCGTGAACACCCGGCGCATGTACTCGGCGGTCTGCAGCAGGCCGGAGATCCCGCCCGGGGTGAAGTACCGCAGGACGGTCGCGTCCGCCTCGACCTCGCCGATCTCGGCCTGCTTGCGGGCGGCGCCGCGATGCAGAATCGTCCGGTTGCTTTCCAGCGTGGCGTGCAGGCGGGCGGCCAGGGCGAGCAGCGCGGAGCGTTCCTCCCTGCCGGCCCGGTAGAGGTCGAGCAGGATCTCGACGTCGTGTTCGGACGGCAGCAGCCGGCCGTTCTCCAACTTCGAGATCTTGGGCTGGGACATGCCGGTGCTCGCCGCCGCCTGCACGCCCGTCAGCCCGGTCGCCCGACGGAGCTCACGCAGGCGGGCAGCGAGGGTCTCGCGGTCGGCGACGTAGCGTTCCGGGTCCATTCAGCCGCGGTTCCTCGGATCTGTGACCGTCACGCAGGCCAATCCTGCCAGTTCCGCCGCCAGTACTGCGGATGCCCAGCCCAGTAGGCGGGGAAGGGGACCGCCGCTGTCAGGGCCGCATCCCGGAACGAGACGTGGGAGGCCACGGCGATCGGATCGTCGAGGAGCTCACCGCCGACGAAGCTGCCGGCCTCGTCGTAGTGCATCCGCAGGACGAGCCGCTCGTCGAACATCCACCAGTCGTAGTCAGGGAGGGCCGGCGGGTCGGGGGTCTCCGCCAGGTCGAGCACGAAGGTGCGTTGTCCGGCCCGCTCGGTCGCCGGGTAGGACCATTCGCATTCCCAGCGCTCGTAGGCGCTCAGCGGACCCTGCAGCACCCGCACCTTGCGGAAGGTCAACCCGCCGGCGACCCGGCCGTGGATCTCCGCCAGCCACGCCGTCGGCTCGCTGGCCTGGTCGTAGGGTTCACCGGCCAGGTAGGCGCGTAGCCGTGGCTGCTCGACCGTCGTGCTGTACGTGTGGTGGCCCTCCATCCGGAACCACTCCGACCGCGCGTCGTTGAACAGCGGGTCGAGCTCGGCCTCACTCAACACGCCCGAGCACCTCGGCTACCAGCTCGGCCGGGATCTCCACCACCGACTCGCCCGAGGGAAGCGCACCGAGCTGCCCCAGGGCCTCCTCGTCGGTGACGTTCCAACCCTGGACGATCACGGTCCCGCGATCGGTCCGGTACAGGGTGGGGCAGGTCTTGACGTCGTTGCAGGTGCCGCGGACACGGTCGATCTTCACAGAATCTCCTTTGGAAGCCAGGGCCGACTTCAGAATCATGCACGGCAAACATGAATATGCCAAGCGCTCCAGATGTACACTGCGCTCGGCCGGAGTGAGTCCGCAGCCGATCGATCTACCTCGGCGAGAGGCTGAACCAGCCAGCCAACAGGCACCGCGACTTGGAGCAGAGCAACGTCGCCGCGCTGACCACGGCGAGCCGACGGGATGGACGCCGACAGCGGAGGAGGTCGCCTTTCGTCCTTACCATGGTGGCGCGCTCTTGCCGCGGCAGGCAGCCCGCTACAGGTTGAACTCGCCATCGCGGGCACCGGCGAGGAAGGCGGCCCACTCACTCGGGGTGAAGACGAGTACCGGGCCGTCGGGGTCCTTCGAGTCACGGACGGCCACGACGTCCCCGACACGAGCGATCTCCACGCAGTTGGTCTGGGTGGCGCTGTGACTCGACTTACGCCACTCGGCTCCGGAGAGGTTCACCGCGGCTCACCTCCGTTCGTAACCGTCGGCCACGGATGCCAGGAATTCCGCGGACCTGACAGGGTCGAGCGCTTGTCCTGCCAGCGTATCGGCGGCTTGGAGGAAGGGCCGGACGTCGTCGGGTTCGTCCACAAAGAGGCTGGATCGCAGGTGCTCGAGGTGGACGATGCTCGGCGCCTTGTCGAAGCCGAAGGCGACATACGAGCCGTGCACACCGAGGTGCGCGCCGACCCTGAACGGGATGACCTGAACCGTGATCGTGGGGCGACGGCCGGCGGCGATGAGTTGGCGGAGTTGGCTGGCCATAACTCGGGCACTGCCCACGGGCCTGCGGATCACCGCCTCGTCGAGGAGCACGTGCAGTTCAGGTGGGTCGGATCGGCTGAGCACGGTCTGTCGGCCGAGTCGGGTGACCACTCGGGCTTCGACCTCATGCGCAGCGACCCCGCCGTCGACCATGACCGCCCTGGCGTAGTCGGCCGTCTGAAGCAGGCCCGGGACCAGCAACATCGAGACGTCCACGATCCGCCTGGCCTGCGACTCGAATCCGATCAGAGCGGGCAGCTGGCTCGGCAGCCCGGGCAGGCCGGTCTCCCACCAGCCGGGACGGTCGACCTCGTGGGCGAGGGACAGCAGGCGCTCGCGCTCGGCGCCCGTGACCTTGTAGACGACGAGAAGCGCGGCCACATCCTCGGCGCTGATGCCCCGCAGGCCGTTCTCCAACCGACTCAATGTGCTCGGGGACCAGCCGAGCTGCGCGGCGACAGAGCGGCTGGTGAGTCCATCGCCGATCCGCAGTTCCCGCAGCTCAGCGCCGAGGCCGCGGGCACGCGCTGACGGTGGTCGCCGCGGCATCGCCACTCCTCTTCCAATCATGATCTCGGGCAGATCGGACGCTACACCGGGCGGGCCCGCACGACCCCTTTCGACCCTTGCACCGCGTTGCAGCAACCTTCATAGTTGCTGCAACATCCGCATCGTAGCGAGCCGATCGCCCCACGGGGTCGCCTGCGGCACCCCGGGGCATCCGGTCGGGAAGGGACAGGGTGACGATCGTTGAACGCGAACTCATCCACCACCTGGAGCGCCGGCGAGGTCAGCCACCCCCGGCCACCAGCTCCTGTGGCCACCGTGGCGCCGCGGATTCACTGGCGTTGCGCGCGCATCCGAGTGGGGTGGGACGGCCAGGAGGGTTCCGCTGCTGATCCCGGCCGGACTGCCGCATGACGACGACCGGGTCGGCGCACATCCACCTTTTCCGTCTTCCGGTGACCGACAGGGCCGCACGGGCCGCCCGCAACCGGGCCCGAGAGACGATGGAGAGCTGGCGCATCGACCCCGAGACCACGGACAATGCGCTACTTCTCGTCTCCGAGTTGATCACTAATGCGGTCAGAGCGTCGGCGGTCACCGAGCCGCTCGACCCCCCAGAAGCGCCTGGACAGGAGCGGACCGCGAAGTCCGTCTCGCTGCGGATCAGCAGGACGGGCCCACGACTCCTCATCGAGGTCTGGGACGGTGACGTCCGCTCTCCGGTGTTGCAGGATCAGACGCCCACTGCCGAGGGCGGCCGAGGGCTGTTCCTGGTCGACGCGTTGAGTGCGCGGTGGTCCTGGTACCGGCCCCTGACCGGTGGAAAGGTCGTCTGGGCCGAACTGCGGATCGACTCTTCCCCATCGCCTCAGAAGCAGTCGGCGCAGGCCGACACCGGGCCGCCGGAATCACTGCCGAGGCGCACGCCGACCGCTGTTCCGGAGGCGCCGTTTCCAGTCACCTTCATCGACGATCCGGTGCTGCTGGGACGGGTCGTCGAGGGACTGCGCAGATTCGCCGATCGGCAACGTGTCCACGTCAGCGGTCCGCCGATCAGACCGCACTGCTATCGCGATACCCGACACGATCATGAGGGGCTCAGTCTCCCGGTGATCTCCTCGCCCGAATGGCGGAGGGCGGTGCCACCACGATGAGCACGCCTCGACCACGCCCGCGAATGACCGCGCACGCGTTACTGATCGACTGGTCAGGGCGGGTGCTGCTCATCCGAACCGAAACGGGAATGTGGGCGCTGCCGTCGACCATCCTGACCTTCGAGATGCAGCCCTATCGGCAGACCGTCGCGTTTCTCCGCCAGACCCTCGGGATCGAGGTGGCCGAGCGCGACCTTCTCCTCGCCCACGTCAGCGCCCACCGGTCCGTCACCGGTCTCGCCGGCCTCGGCCTCGTCGTCAGTGTCGGACACTGGGTCGGCCAGCCCGCGCCCACCCATACCAGCGCCTCCGAGGCGCCGACCCGGCAATGGTGCGCGCCGGGACAGCCACCGGCACCGCTGGCAGCCTGGGACGCGGCCGTCCTCCCCGCGCTGCTGACCAATACGCCATATGCCGAGATCGGTTGGATCTCCCGTCCAGCTCCCAACTCTGCCCGAGCTCCCTCATGAAGCCGATGGATGCCCTCACGGACCGGGTCGGTCCAGCAGCGCCTCTGCACGTCCCTGCCCCACCAGTCCGTCTTCGGTCTCATCGCCGCTTGGGTCGCTGCTGGTGAGAACCCTCGCGCCTCCCGTCGACGCTGGCCCGTCGACTCGTGGCGGCCGTCACGAATCAGCCTTCTCGGGCGGCTCTCGGAAGACGAGCGTCACCTCGACGTCGCCGAAGTGCTCGGCGACGTAGGCGTCCGGTGGCAGCGTGGCGAGCGCGGCGGACAGCTGCGCCACGGTGGCGTGTGGGTCGACGGTCAGCCCGTGGTCAATCACCGGAGCGTGCACGACGCGCGTTACCTTCACCGCGTTGGTTGAGAGGGACGTGCCGCCGATCGGATCAGGGATCGGAGGAAGCATCATGATCTACGGCCTCCCGATAGCCCGAGCCCGCCGCCGACCGTCGCGATCGACGGGAGCGTCTTGGATGAGCGCATACCCCGCACGTGTCAGTTGACACGTTCGCCCGTCGACGCCAATGTGTCAACTGACACGTCGCTAAGATCGCCCCGTGGTACAGCCGGTGATGGGAACCCGCGAGGTCGCCGATCGTCTCGGCGTCTCCCGCCAGCACGTCCTCCGGCTGCTACACGACGACCCCACGTTCCCCCGGCCGATCGCGGAACTGTCCGCCGGCCTGATCTGGAACACCGATGACATTGAGGCATACGCCCACCGACGCGAGAAGAGACGCCCGGACACGTGAACATCGCGCAAGTCGTTGAGGTTGATGACCACAGCCAGTACAGACTGGGCAACGAGATAACGCAATCCACGCGGAGGCGCTCGCGACCACGTCTCCCAGTCGGCCCAGGTTGCGGCCGCACCGTCGCCCGCACAGCACCCCAACGGGAGGCCGGCCAGCGCCGCGCCCCCGACAGTCATTGATCGACCAGACTGCTTCTCCACGCGAGACACCGCTTCTATCGTTGCAGGTCATGAAGGGTGCTCCCCACGCGCGTGGGGGTGAACCGTACCCCAGACCTAGCTGGCAGAGCGTTTCCGGGTGCTCCCCACGCGCGTGGGGGTGAACCGACGCAGGTCATCGCCTCCGGGTCCACGAACACGTGCTCCCCACGCGCGTGGGGGTGAACCCACGATGTAGACCCGGTCGCGGTACTGCGGCGCGGTGCTCCCCACGCGCGTGGGGGTGAACCGGGCGCCACGTGGGATGAGGACCGTGAGGTCTAGTCCTCCCCACGCGCGTGGGGGTGAACCCCCGCGCATCGCCGAGCTGGGCCGCGAGTTCTGGTGCTCCCCAAGCGCGTGGGGGTGAACCGAGCTCCTGAACCTTCTCGTCCGGGAATTCCTCGTGCTCCTCACGTGCGTGGGGGTGGACCGACGTTGCTCGGGAGACGCTCGTCGTCCTCGGGGCATTCTCCACTCGCGTGGAGGTGAACCGGAGGCGTTGAGCAGGAGCTCAGAGACCGCGACGCGCTCCCCACGTACGTGGGGGTGAACCGGCCTCGGTGGCGGTCTTGAACTCGTGGGCCGAGCGCTCCCCACACACGTGGGGGTGAATCGAATGGAGCGCGCAGTGAATCGCGCTCCCAGGCACGCAGATCCTCGGAGCTGACCACCTCCGCCACATGTGATCTTCATCTCATGCCGGCGCAAGTCGCGCGATCGCGACCAACCTGCAGGCGGTCTTGTCGGTGGGGGTGGTTAGCGTGTGCCGGCAGATACGGAGAGTCGGTGGATACGGGGGCGTATGGACGAGACGGGTCTGTCGGGGGACGCTCGGTCGACGCTGCTTCTGCTGTGGGGCAAGCAGAAGGGGGCGCCGAAGGGCGGGCCGCCGTTTCATCCGCTGGCGTGGCACGCGTTGGATGCAGCGGCGGTGGCGGAGCGGCTGTGGGACGACTTCGTGCCCGCGAGGTTTCGCGACGAGTTCGTGGCGGGGCTCGGACTGGGGAGCGAGGGCCAGGGACGGGCGTGGTTCGCGTTCCTGACCTCCCTTCACGATCTTGGCAAAGCTGGTCCGGCGTTCGCCGGAGGGGTGCGGGCCCTGCGGCGGGGGCTGGTGGCGGCGGGCTTCGAGTTCCCGTTCGTGCAGTCGCCGGTGTCGCACGAGCTGGTGGGGGCGGTGTACGTCGCGTCGCTGCTGCAGCGCGACTTCGGGGTGCCGGCGGTGTCGGCGCGGGTGATCGGCTCGGCGGTGTCCTTGCAGCGTGGCTGCTATGTGGATCCGGTCAAGATGATGGGCCAGAGTGGACTGGCGGCGCAGGCGGAGGAGGGTAGCGCCGCGGTGGCTTGGGAAACAGCGCGCGCGGAGCTGGTCAGCCTTCTGATCAACTGTCTCGGAGTGCGAGAGCGGCCACGGGTGACGGCGGTCTGGGCGCTCCTGTCACCGTTGGTCGCGGTGCTGACCGGGGTCGTGAAGGCGGCGGACTGGCTTGCGTCGGATTCCACGCATTTTCCCTTCACCGCCGCGGACCTCACGCCGGACGAGTACCTGCGGGGCGCGCGGGTGAAAGCTGCGGCTGCGACCAAGCAGGCCCGGCTGCACGGCTGGCATGCGCCGATAGGCGACGGTCGCGGGCTGGCTGAGGTGCTGGGAGTCGACGAGCCCACCAAGGTGCAGGTGGCCGCCGCCACAGCGGCCGGGCCGGGCAGCCGCCTGCTGGTGATCGAGGACGAGCCCGGGGCGGGCAAGACGGAGGCGGTCTACGGATTCCTGCACCGACAGATGGCGCACGGTGCCGTGGGGATCTATCTGGCGATGCCGACCCGGGCGACATCGAACCAGGGTCACTCGCGGCTGCGCGACTGGCTGGAGCAGGCGGGGCTGGCCGACTTCGTGCCGATCTTGCTGCATGGGCATGCCTCCCTTGCGGTCGACGCGGCGGAGACCGAGGCCGCTGGCACGGCGGACGTGTCTGAGACGGATGTTGAGCGTGATCCGGTGGAAGCGCGTGAGCCGTCGCGCTGGTCGCGGGGGCCTCATCGGGGCCTGCTGATCCGGTTGGGTATCGGCACGGTGGACCAGGTGCTGCTGGCCGCGCAGTCGGTGCGGTTCGGGCCCGTGCGGCTGGCGGGCTTGGCGGGGCGGGTGGTGGTCTTTGATGAGGTGCACGCCTACGACACCTTCATGAACGGCCTGCTGGAGCGGGTGCTGCAGTGGCTGGCGCAGATCGGATGTTCGGTGGTGCTGCTGTCCGCGACGCTTCCGCCGGTCACCCGCCGCTCCTTGATCGAGGCATTCCGGCAGGGTCTGCACGGCACGGACACCCCGCCGGATACCGATACGGCACAGGCCGAGGGGTATCCGCAGCTGACGGTCGTCAGCGCGACGGGGACCTCGGTCGTCGTGCCGCCGCTCCCCCGCTTTCGGCCGAGCCGGGATGTTGCGCTGCGCCGGCTCGGCCTGCGCCTGGGCGAGAGCACCGGGCGGGACTGCCGGCGGCTGGCCCAGGAGCTTGACGCGATGACCGGCGTCGAGCGGTGGGGACGAGTCGGAGTCGTGTGCAACTCGGTTGACCACGCCCAGCGGGTCTATCGGGAGCTGCGTCGCCACTTCGCGGGTGATGCGCGGGTGCGGGTGCTGCTCTTTCATGCCCGCGCCCCCCAGGCCGACCGCGACGCGGCCGAGGCCGACGTGCTGCGTCTGTTCGGCAAGGAGCAACGGGCCAAGCGCGCAGATGGGCTCGTGCTGCTGGTGGCGACGCAGATCGTCGAGCAGTCGTTGGACATCGACTGCGATCTACTGATCACCGAGTTCACGGCGGTGGACCTGCTCATCCAGCGGCTGGGACGCATGCACCGCTGGCTCGACACGGTGCGGCCGGGCTGGGCGGATCCGGCAACGGCCTGGCTCGTGGATCCGTCCTGTGACGCCAACGGTGTTCCGGATCTGGCGGGCGTCGCGTTCGTCTACGACCGGTCGGCGCCCACGGTGCTGCTGGGGAGCTGGCTAGAGCTGCGCGGCCGGACGCAGCTGTGCCTACCTGACGAGGTGCCGGCGCTGGTGAGCCGCGTCTACGACGCCGCTGGCGCGACCGCGCCGCCGTGGCCTCACGACCCGGCTATGGGACGCCTGTGGGAGGCCGCGCGACTCCGCCATGAGGAGCTGATCGCGTATGCGAAGGCGCAGGTGGGTGACCGTCTCGTGCCCGAGCCGTGGGATCTGGATGCCTGGCTGCGCCTCACCATCCGCGAGCACGTGGACGATCTGGAGTCCGACGAGGGACCGCTGCGCGCCATGACAAGACTGGGAGATCCGTCGCTGAACGTCGTTCTGGCCCACCGAGGGCCGCACGGACTTGTGCCAGTCACGGGTGAGGTGGGCTGCGATCCAGCGGCGAAGGCCTCGTTTCCGCTTCTGCTCCGCTCGACGGTTGCACTGAGCCGCAAGCAACTCGTCGGCGCACTGCGCCGCACAGCCACCCGCCCCCCGGCCTGGCAGGCGGATCCGGTGCTGCGGCACGCCGTCCTCGTCGAGCTCGACGCCGACGGGACGTATGGGCGGGGGCTGTTCCGCTACAGCCGACAGCTCGGCGTTCTCTACCCGGATCGCTTTGGAGCGTTCCTTCCGGAGGTCGACCAGTGACCACCTACAACCTGCTGACCGAGAAGTGGATGCCAGTCACCCGGGCCAAGGACGGGGCGTTCGACACCGTCTCGCTGACGGACGCGGTCACCGAGCCGGAGGGCATTGCGGCCCTCGCCGACTCCAACCCCCTCGCGGAGATCGCGACGCTGCGGCTACTCCTGGCGATCATCCAGGCGGCGTTGAACGGCCCGACCAGTGACACCGACCGTCTGCACCGGTTTCAGAAGAGATTTCCGGCCGACGAGGTCGCCGGCTACCTGGAGAAGCACCGGCACAGCTTCGACCTCTTCCATCCGACCGCCCCCTTCTTCCAGGACCCGACGCTCCTCACCGCTCTCGAGGAGAGGAACCAAAAGGCAACACCGAGTAGCAGGATGCGGCCGAACCCTGCCGTCGATCTCGGCTTTCCGCAGATGGCGGCTGCGCAGAAGATCCTGCACAGCCACGCCCATCACGGCGCGGACCGCGACCTCGACGCCGGTGAGGCTGCGCGACTGCTGCTCGCCCACCAGGCGTTCGCGCGAGCGGGGAAGGTACAGATCGGCGGCTCGGCCAAGATCAGCCCGCTCAGCGGCGCGCTCGTCGTCGCGCCGGAAGGTCGCAACCTCGCTGAGACCCTCCTCCTGAGCCTGCACACATCGAACGTCATCGGCTCACCCGTGTGGGCGGGGCCGGCGTCTGGGTGGCTCGGCCGGCTCACCTGGCCATCGCGGCGAATTCTGTTGTTCCCTCACGACAACGGACGGCGGGTGACCCGAGTTCTCATCGGCACCGGACGGCCGCCGCCAGATGAGGAGCCCAACCGGGAGCCGATGTTCGCCTACTACCCGGCTAAGAGAACCACTCGGCGCAAGGTGCTGGTCCAGCCCGAACGCGCGACCTGGCGGGACGTCGCCGCGCTCTACCAGTCCGACCAGACCAGCAACATCGGCGCCGACATCCTCACCAACGCGGCGCGACTCCTGCCGTACCTTGATCCTCTTCACAGCCATATGGCTGCGGTCAACGTCTACGGAGCGCCGGGCGGCGGACAGAAGGACGCCCCGGCCATGTGGATCCGTGACCGGTTCCCGCTACCCGCCGAGTTCCTCGAGCCGGAGTCCCCGGCGGTGGCCGAACTCACCGGGCGTCTCAGCGAGGCGGACCGGGTCGACGCCGCTCTGCAGAAGCAGCTGACCGCAGCGTTCCAGCGCGGCAACAAGGATCTGAAGCTCAAGCGGGATTATCGACCGACGGTCCGCCCGCTCGCCGCCTACTGGTGGGCGCTGGAACCCGCGTTCCGGATCCTGCTGGCGCAGTACGCCGCCCACCCCTCGAACAGGACCCATCTCGACGCGGTCACCCACGTCTGGGCAGACGCCGTCCGCACGGCCGCGCTCGACTGCTTCGCGAAGGCCACCCAAGCCATCGCCCTCAGCCCGCGGTCCGCCCCTGCGCTCATCCGAGCCCGCGCCGACCTCGAACGGACTCTCAACAAGATCTTTCCGTGACATTGTCCGCCGCCAGGAGCTTTCCGATGACCACGATCCCTGTCCCCGCGCCGACGCCGGCATCCGAGCGAACCCCGGCAATCGTGCACTACCTGTATGACCTCGCCGGCGCGCCGCCCGCTGGTCGCCGACTCGTCGCGCCCAGCCACAGCGCGCTCGCACAGCTGCGGCGCAGCATGTCCCACCCCACCGGCATTGCCCCGGAGGCCGTCCCCCACCTGGTCCGCTT
>NZ_JANEZT010000106.1 GCF_025403405.1 Frankia tisae | reverse complement strand
CTTTGGCCCCGCCCATTCCGCCAGGCGGATCAGTCCCACCAGGCGAATCAGTCCCGCCAGGCGGATCAGTCCCACCGCCGGCACAGGGACCGGGCAGCGCGGCCACGACGCCGAGTGGCCCGCCGGACAGCGCGCCGCCCACCCGGCGCCGGCGCCGACCCCGCGCGCTTGTGCTCGCCGGCGCCCTGGTGGTCCTGCTCGCCGCCGCAGTGGCGATTCCGGTCATCGTCCTGGGCGGCGGTGGCGGGCCGGGCACTGCGAGCCCGGCCGAGCGAGCGGCCGCGTCGACGCGGCTGGCCACCGACGCCGCCACACGTCGCGCCCAGGATCCGCAGCTCGCCGCGCGGCTCAGCCTCGCGGCCTACACGATCGCCCCGACCACCGCGGCCCGGGACGCGCTGATCGCCTCGTTCGCGCAGTCGACCGCGACACAGGTACCCGCCGGCGCGTCGGCATACTCCGACCTCGCGCTCAGCCCGGACGGCACGACACTCGCCGGCACCGACGACGCCGGCCGGCTACACCTGTGGCGCCTCGACGCCGCCGGCCGGCCGACCGTCGCCGCGCAGGGCTCGGCCGACGACCACGCCAGTGGGGTGATCTTCGACAGCGACGGCCGGACGCTGGCGACCGGCGGGGCCACCGACGCCGGCCGGCTGTGGGATGTCAGCGACCCGGCGAGGCCGCGCCCGCTCGGCGCGCTCGGCACCCAGTCGACGCCGGTGCACCGCCTGGCCCTGTCCACCAAGGCTCATCTGCTCGCCACAGCCGGCGTCGACTGGTCGGTCGGGCTGTGGGACATCGCCGACCCCGCCCGGCCCACCTCCCTGCAACTGCTGATCGGGCGGTCCGGACCGGTGACCGGGGTGGCGCTGCGCCCCGACGGGGCCGTGCTCGCCATCGCCGGGGTGGGCGGCACCGTCCAGCTCTGGAACGTGCGCGACCCGCGCCACCCCACGCAGATGGGCTCGGTGCCGGGCCACACCGGCGCCGTCAACACGGTGGCGTTCAGCCCGGACGGCACGCTGCTGGCCACCGGGGGCGACGACCAGAACCTGCAGGTGTCCGACGTCGCCGACCCGAACCATCCGCGCGTCGCGAAGCGCCTGCCCGGCCACGCCGCGCCCGTGACCACCGTCGCCTTCGCCTCCGGCGACCAGTTGCTGAGCGCGGACAGCGCAGGCAGCGTCGCCTACTCGAATCTCTCCGTTCCCGCGCCCGCGCTCATCCCGATGGGCGCCGTGGACTCGCCGGTGCGGGCGATGAGCGCGACCGCCGCGGGGAGCATCGCGCTGACCACCGACAGGGGCACGATCCTGCTCGGGACGCTGGACCCGCAGCGGTTGCGGCAGAGCACCTGCGCGAAGCCGGGGGCAGCGCTGAGCCGGGCGGAGTGGAGCCAACTCGTGCCCGGCATCCCCTGGTCCGACGCCTGCGCAAGCTGATCACCTGCCGACCGCGGATCAGGAGGCCGACCGGCGTCGGCGCCACCGGCGCGCGAGCATGACCAGCATCCCGACGCCGACCAGCGACCCGCCGGTGGCGATCGCGGACGTGACCGCGACCCGGCGGGTGGAGGCGCCATGCACGCGGACCCGTTCGGAGGCGCCGCGACGGTCAGGGAAGCGGATCACCGCCGTGGCGGTCCGCTCGACCAGCCCGCTGTGCAGCTTCACCGTCGCAGTCCACGGGCCCGCCGGTATCTGCCCGTCGAGTGCGAACGAGACCGGGCTGACCTCCCCAGGGGCGATCGTCGTCCCGAGGTTCGCCCGGAACGGTCCGGCCTGCAGGCCGCCCGGACCCTTGGTCAACGTCAGCTCGCCGGACATGTCCAATGCCCGGCCACCGGTGTTGTGGATCTCGGTACCGACCGCCAGTCGCCCGTCGAGCAGACGGCTCGCGGTGAGTGCGGCGATGGTGAAGCCGGCGGCGGGCGGCCCGCCGGGGCCGATGTCCAGGTACATCCGGATCCCGACCCGGTTGACCATCTGGAAGCCGCTGCCCTTCGGCGCCGCGCTGCCCGCCTGCGCCCAGAGCACGCCGTAGTGTTCGCCCGGCGAGGCGTCCCGGGGTACGGCGACAGTCACCACGGCCTTCTCCCGGGAGTGCGCGCCGACCTCGATCGCGCTCCGGTCCAGGCTGACCCAGGTGGTCAGCTCGTTGGGCTTGCGGCCCTCGGCGAAGTGGAACGAGCTGTCACCGAGGCTCGCGGCCCCCGGGTACAGCTCGATCCGCATCGGGGCGTCGGTGTTGTTCACGGCCTCCACCTGGCGGCGCATCGTGGTGCCCGGGTTGAGGTGATCGACGATGTACTGCCTGGCCCGGGGATCCTTCCACAGCGACGCGGTGACCTCGACCAGCCTGATCCCGAACGTTCCATCGGAGTTGACGGTCCCGTTGCGGGGCGCGGCCGACACGGCAGGAACGGTGGTGGCCGGGATGAGCATCCCGGCCACCACCGCGAGGGCACCGAGGAGGGTGCCTCTGTTCATCCCGTAGCCCCGATCACGGCACCGTGGAGTGGGTGATCGTGGCGGTGTAGTTGGTACCGGCGACGGCGGTGGGCGGGATGTCCACCGTCAGCGTCGGGTTCCACGACGCCGAGTTGATGCCGGGGCCGGCGGTGGCCGTCACCGTCGGGACCGTGACGAATTCGCCGGTGAAGTTGACGTCGGTCGCGGTTCCCGTGTTGTTCACGCGGGTGACCGTCCCCGGCGAGTAGTGGATGTTCGTGATGGGGATAGCGGCGATGCCGGATCCCACCGGCGCGTTGAAGTTGGTGGTGGACACGCTGGCCACCCAGGAGGGCGCTTCGATGCCCTGTGTGTCGGTGACGGTGACGAGCCCGAGGGGACCCGACACGGGCGTCGTCCCGATCGCGCCGGTCAGGGTGGCGGTGGCCGGAGCCGTGATGTTCACGGCCCCTCCGGTGAGGGTCAGGGTCACCACAGTGTCGGCGGTCGCGGCATTGGCCGGTAGCGCCGAGCCGAGAAGGGCGGCCGCCGCGGCGGCTGCGCTCAGAAGAAACAGCGATGACTTACGCAATGCAACTACTCCCCTACGTGAGGCCGGAGCGCCCCTGCTGCGGTATCGAGAGATGTGATCCGCCGGGCACGCAGCGAAAGCTATCACCCTGAGTAGCTAATTGAACACACACAGCAACAGCCGCGTGTCTCGACGGCCTTCCCCGGTCACCGCTCGCCCCCGCCGGACTCGTCTCGTCCGGGGCTGAGGTCCAGGCCCACCCTCGTGCGTCGTGGTAGCAAGGCCAGCATCGTGCTGCGGATGCGGTCAGGAGTCGTCGAGATGCGGTACAACCTCCCCGGCCTCGGGCGGACGACAGGCGGGCTTCCGGCATTCACAGTCCTCGTGATCCTGCTGGTCACCTGGTCCGGCAGCCCGGCCCGGGCGGCGCTGGCCATCACCGCCCCCGCCACGGCGAACCTCGGTTCGCACGCGCTCGGCGGCGACCCGCTCAGCGTCCAACTGGCGACGACGACCGTCACCAGCACCGCTCTGGTCGGCGCCTGGACGGCCACCGTGACCTCGACGAACTGCACGACCGGGGCCGGCGTGCCCGACGAGACGATCCCCCGGGCGTCGCTGACCTACTGGTCCGGCCCCGCCACCGCTACGACCGGCCTGCCATCCCTGGTCAGCCCCGGCCAGCCCACCGCGGCGAGTGCCATGACGCTGGCTGCCTCCCGCACCGCCTTCTCCGCCACCACGACGGATCTCGACACGAGCACCGTCTCGTGGGAACCGACACTCACCGTTGCCGTTCCCACGAACGTGATCGTCGGCACCTACACCTGCACCGTCACCCACTCCGTGGCCTGAGAGCCGGCAGGCTCGCCGCACCATGCGACCGCCCGGCCGGCGTCCCCCGCCCTGCCACGCAGATCAACCGGCCCGCGCACTCTGCGGGCCGGTGCCCGGTCAGGCGGGTACCGGTCCCACCCCCGTCGTCAGCTTCTCCAGCCTGGCGACGTTCTCCCCGACCGTGTCGTCGCTGCGCGGCACGTAGTGCGCGTCGAAGGCAATCTTGCGACCGTTCTCCAGGAAGTAACGCAGGAAGGCGGCGGTCGCCGGCCGACGCAGCGCGTCGGTGCGGGCGTAGACGAACAGCGGCTTGCACAGCGGCAGGTAAAGCCCGGTGCCGACGGCCACCGCGGTCGGCGCGACGCACCCCTCGCCGTTGTTGATCTCCACTCCGCGCAGCCTGGCGCCGAACGTCTCGTAGGTGGGGTAATCCAGAAAACCGATGGCCGACCGGTCGCCGGCCACGTCGTTGGCGACCCCGCTCAGGTCCACCTGCCGGTAGGCGCGGGAGCGGTCGCTGGCGTCACTGATGGTCGCGTTGAAGACCTCTGCCTGCACCGAGTCGTGGGGCGGGCCGACGAACGCGATCGGTTCGTCCGGGAACGAGCTGTCGATCTGGCTCCAGCGGGTCACCGACGAGTCGGCGCCCCAGACCTGCTTGACCTGCTTGAGGCTGAGGCAGCGCAGCCAGGTGTTCTGCGGATTGACCACGATCGGCAGGGTGTGGTGCGCGACCTCGAACCCGACGACCTTCTTCGCGCAGCCGGGATCCTTGACGATTCCCGGGGTGAGCTCGAAAGAGGCGTCGGCGAGTTCGGCCTTGCCGCTGCACAGGGCCGCGAAACCGTCCTCGGTACTGGTCGCCTCGATGCTGACGGTGACGTTGCGCTGGGTCTGGCGGAACTCGTTGTAGGCGGTCTCGGTGATGGGGGCGACCTCGGAGGAGCCCGCGACCCGGACGAGGTTCGCCGCAGGCGCCGGCTCGGCGGTCGGGCTGGACGACGCCGGGATCGGATCGGTGGTCGGGAAGGCAGTGGCGGCGGCCACGGAATCCGAGCCCGAACCCGAGTCGCGTCCCGTGAGCACGACCCCGGCGGTCGTCCCGACGGCGACGAACAGAACGGCGATGATCGCCGCGGCCACCAGGGCCCGACGGGACCCGAAGATCCCGCCACCGCCTTCCTGCGCGGCGCGATGCGACCCCCCGGCGTCCGCGGCGGCGCCCACGGGCGGACCCGCCGCGTCCGCGGGGAGTAGTCCGGTCTCGTCGGCGCTCGCGGCCGCGGCATAGGCACCGGGGGCCGCGACCGGCTGGCCGAGCTCGCCACCGCCGCCCCCACCCGGTGGGCCGGCGGCGACCGTCACCGCACTCTGCTCGGCCGCGCCGCCGGCGCCGGCTCCCGGCGGCGGCGTCCCGCCCCCGGACAGGAACGGGGGCAGCGAGGTGAGACTGGCGGCGTCCGGCGGGCGGATGACCGCGGTGACGTCGTACGGCTCCTCGACGGCCACGGCACCCGCCGCTCCCACGGCGCCGAACACCGTCCCACCGGCCCGGACGGAACGATCTGCGAAGTCGGCGGCGACCAGCGCCGCGCCCATTGCCACGTCCGCATCCGGGCGGCGCTCGAGCCGGCCGATCTCCGGGAAGGCCGCCCGCAGCCGGCGCGCCACCAGCGGCAGGTGCGCGACCCCACCGGACAGCAGGATACGGGACAGATCCGCGGGATCTGCCGGCACCGAACGCAAGGCCCGCCGGAAGGTCTCGACGGTGTCGTCGATGATCGGGCCGGCGAGCGTCTCCAGCTCGCCGCGGGTCAACGTGACCGAGGCGTCGACACCGGGCAGCTCCACCGCCACATCGACCTCGTCCTCCTCGGCGAGGATCTCCTTGGCCTGGGCGACCTCGCGGCGCAGCCGGGCGAGCGCGGTGCGGGTGGCGGCGTCGGCCCGGTCGAGCCGAGCGGGCTCGACGTCGGCCGCGGCCAGCACCCGGTCCACCAGCAGCCCGTCGAGGTCGAGGCCGGCGCCGTGGCGCAGCCCCGCCGGGGCGCCGACGAGCTGGAACCCGAACGGCGAGAAGGACAGGATCGCGGTGTCGAGGAATCCGGCGCCGAGGTCGTACCAGCCGACGAGGTCGACCGTCTGCGTCACCGAAGCGCGGGCGAGCAGCGTCCCCATCGCGTCGGCCGCGGGGAGGGCGACGACCGGCAGCTCCAGCCCGGAGAGCTGGGTGATCGCGTCGGCGAAGGTCTCCCGCCGGCCCGGGGACCAGAACGTCGGGAAGGTCACCACCACCTGGTCCGGCAGCCCGCCGAGCTGATCGGCGGCCAGCGCGACGAGATGCGCGACCAGGCGGGCGAGCAGGCCCTCGCGGCTGTAGGCGGCGCCGCCGAGCAGGACCGGGCCGCCCTCGCCGAGCTGGCGCAGCAGGTCGGTCCCGGCCCGGTCCGGGTCGGTCTGGGCACGCCGGGCTGCCGCGCGGGCGAACTGCAGGCCGCCACCCGATGGCGCGTAGACCACCGACGGCAGCCGGCGCTGCCCGCCGAGTTCGAGCACGCGAGGCCAGCCGCCGTCCGCGACCGCGACAATCGTGTTCGCGGATCCGATATCGATACCGAGCTGATAACCCACCGCGACTCCCGACCCCGCCTGATCACCGAAGCGCCCCGGGGCACCTGGACTGCCCCAGATCGCCGGAGACCTTGCCCCTCCGTATGCTGCGATCATCGTAGACGCTTGACCAGGCAATCTTCATGTCCGGTGCAAGACAGGAAATAACCGGAACCGAAGTCAGTCGCGGGACAGCGGAAGCAGCTATCGCCCGGTGTCGGAAGATGGCGTGGGTTCGTCGAAGGCGGTGAGGATCGCGTCGGCGGCGAGGGCGGGGGTGAGCGTGCCGTCGCGGACACGGCGTTCGAGGTCGGGGGTGAGCTCCCGGACGCGCGGGTGCGCCCGCAGCTCGGCGAGCAGACGATCGTGGACCATCGCCCAGGTCCAGTCCACCTGCTGACGCCGGCGGCGGGCGGCGAGCTCGCCGGAGGCGTCGAGGGTGTCCTGATGCTTGATCACCTGCGCCCAGACGGTGTCGAGGCCGGTGCGCTCGGCGGCGCTGCAGGTGAGTACGGGGGTGTTCCAGTCGCGCGGGCCCGAGGAACCCTGCAGCATGCGCAGCGCCCCGGCGAGTTCGCGGGCCGCGCGGCGGGCATCGAGCTCGTGCGGGCCGTCGGCCTTGTTCACCGCGATGACGTCGGCGAGCTCCAGGACGCCCTTCTTGATCCCCTGAAGCTGGTCGCCGGTGCGGGCCAGGGTCAGGAACAGGAAGGTGTCGACCATGTCGGCCACCGTCGTCTCCGACTGGCCGACGCCGACCGTCTCGACCATGACGACGTCGTAGCCGGCCGCCTCCATGACGACCATCGCCTCCCGGGTGGCCTTCGCGACCCCGCCGAGGGTGCCCGCGGTCGGCGAGGGCCGGATGAACGCCGCCGGGTCCACCGACAGCGCGGCCATCCGGGTCTTGTCGCCGAGGATGCTGCCGCCGGTCCGCGTCGAGGACGGGTCGACGGCGAGCACCGCCACCTGGTGGCCCCGCCCGGTCAGCGTGGTGCCCAGCGCGTCGATGAACGTCGACTTGCCCACGCCCGGAACCCCGGTGATCCCGACGCGGCGCGCCTTGCCGGCGTGCGGGAGCAGGGTCACCAGCAACTGCTGGGCGAGCTCCCGGTGGTCCGGCCGGCTGGACTCGACCAGCGTGATGGCCCGCGCGATCCAGGTCCGCGACGAGGCCAGCACGCCATCCGCGTACTCGGTCAGATCGATGTGCCGGGTCACGACGCCGGCGATGCCATAGCCAGCGGCGCCGGCGCCAGCCATGCCGAGACCGGCGGTGCCGTTGCCAGAGATGCCACAGCTCGGCCCGCTCAGGCGGCGGAGTGGCCGAGCTGCGCCGACAGGGTGGCGAGCAGTTCCAGCGCCGCGTCGGCGATGACCGTCCCCGGGGGGAAGATCGCCGCCGCCCCGGCGGCCCGCAGCTCGTCGAAGTCGCCCGGGGGGATGACGCCGCCGACCACGATGAGGATGTCGGAGCGGTCCAGCGCGGCGAGCTCCTCGCGCAGCGCGGGCACCAGGGTGAGGTGCCCCGCGGCCAACGACGACACGCCGACGATCTGCACGTCCGCCTCGATCGCCTGGCGGGCGACCTCGGCGGGCGTCTGGAACAGCGGGCCGACGTCGACGTCGAAGCCGATGTCGGCGAAGGCGCTGGCGATGACCTTCTGGCCGCGGTCGTGGCCGTCCTGGCCCATCTTCGCGACGAGGATGCGCGGCCGGCGGCCCTCCGCGCGCTCGAACTCGGCGGCGGCCTCGCGGGCGGCGGCGACATTCCCGGCGGGCCCTGCCTCATCCCGGTACACCCCGGAGATGGTACGGATCTGGCCGGAATGGCGCCCGTAGACCTTCTCCAACGCATCGGAGATCTCGCCGACGGTCGCCTGGGCGCGGGCCGCGTCGACGGCCAGCGCCAACAGGTTCTGCTCCAGGCCGGGGCCGCGGCGGCCGTCGCGGGCGGCGTCGGCGGCGGCGGTCAGCGCGTGCAGCGCCGCCTCGACCGCCGCCGGGTCGCGCTCGGCACGCAGCCGGCGCAGCTTGTCGATCTGTTCGGTGCGCACCGCCGAGTTGTCGACCTTGAGGACCTCGATCGCCTCGTCGGCGTCCACCCGGTACTTGTTCACGCCGATGAGCGGCTGGCGGCCGGCGTCGATGCGCGCCTGGGTGCGCGCGGCGGCCTCCTCGATGCGCATCTTGGGGATGCCGGCGTCGATCGCCTGCGCCATGCCGCCGGACGCCTCGACCTCGCTGATGTGCCCCCACGCCTTGCGGGCCAGGTCGTAGGTGAGCCGCTCGACGTAGTGGCTGCCGCCCCACGGGTCGATCACCCGGGTGGTGCCGGACTCCTGCTGCAGCAGCAGCTGGGTGTTGCGGGCGATGCGGGCGGAGAAGTCGGTGGGCAGCGCCAGCGCCTCGTCGAGGGCGTTGGTGTGCAGCGACTGGGTGTGGCCCTGGGTGGCGGCCATCGCCTCGACGCAGGTGCGCACCACGTTGTTGAACACGTCCTGGGCGGTCAGCGACCAGCCCGACGTCTGCGAGTGGGTGCGCAGCGACAGCGACTTCGAGCTCGTCGGGGAGAACTGGTTGACCAGCCGCGCCCACAGCAGCCGGGCCGCCCGCAGCTTGGCGACCTCCATGAAGAAGTTCATGCCGATCGCCCAGAAGAACGACAGCCGCGGGGCGAACGCGTCGATCGCCAACCCCGCGCCCAGGCCGGCGCGGATGTACTCGACGCCGTCGGCGAGGGTGTAGGCGAGCTCCAGGTCGGCCGTCGCGCCGGCCTCCTGCATGTGGTAGCCGGAGATGGAGATCGAGTTGAACTTCGGCATCTTCTGCGAGGTGTACGAGAAGATGTCCGAGATGATCTGCATCGACGGCTGCGGCGGGTAGATGTAGGTGTTGCGGACCATGAACTCCTTGAGGATGTCGTTCTGGATGGTCCCGGCGAGCTGCTCCGGGGCCACCCCCTGCTCCTCCGCCGCCACGATGTAGAGCGCGAGCACCGGCAGCACCGCGCCGTTCATGGTCATCGACACGCTCATCCGGTCCAGCGGGATGCCGTCGAACAGCTGGCGCATGTCGAGGATGGAGTCGATGGCGACACCGGCCATCCCGACGTCGCCGGTGACCCGCGGGTGATCCGAGTCGTAGCCGCGGTGGGTCGGCAGGTCGAAGGCGACCGACAGGCCCTTCTGGCCGGCCGCGAGGTTACGCCGGTAGAACGCGTTCGACGCCGCCGCGGTGGAGAACCCGGCGTACTGGCGGATCGTCCACGGCTGGGTGACGTACATCGCCGGATACGGGCCGCGCAGGAACGGCGCGACTCCCGGGTAGGTGCGCAGGAAGTCGAGCTCGGCGGTGTCGGTGGCGGTGTAGAGCGGCTTGACCGCGATGCCCTCGGGGGTGTCCCAGGTCAGGGCGTCGACGTCCTTGCCGGTCGCCGCCTCCAGCGCGGTGCGCCACTCGGCCTCGGGCGTGTCCGCACCGGCCGGCGGGCTCCCAAGCTCCACCTGGGAGAAGTCCGGAATGGCGGCGGACCGCCGGTTCGAGCTGTCGACGGACATCAGCGCACTCCCGCCTCGGCCTGCGTCGCCTGGAGCACGGCGACCGCATTGCATCCTGTGAAGACGTACCCGTCGATTCCCGCCTCGGTGTCGGCCTGGGCGCGCGAGCCGGGCTGGCCGGCGAGCCACACCTGACGGGCGCCCGCGCCGCGCAGCGCCCGGGCGACCGGGGCGGCGTGCTCGGCGTACACCTTGTCACCCGAGCACAGGCAGGCCACCGCGGCGCCGGAGGCGGCGAAGGCCGCCGCGATCGCGGCCGGGTCGGTGCCCGGGCCGGACGTCGGGGTCTCGAACCCGCCCGCCTGGAACAGGTTCGCGGCGAACGAGGCGCGGGCGGTCGACGCCGCCGCGCTGCCGAGGGTGGCCAGGAACACCACCGGGCGCGCCGCCTCCGCGGCGTGGGCGTCGGCCCGTGACCGCAGCGCCTCGAAGTCGGCGTCGTAGTGGATCTCGGGCAGGCCGGGGGTGCCGCCCGTGGGGGCCGCGAGCGGCTCGGCCGGGACCGGGGCCCGCCTGGGGAGGGCCTCGGCCAGGTTTGGGAACTCGCTGACGCCGGTGAGGGGATCGCGGCGATGGGCGATCGCCTCGGCGCGCGTCGCCCAGGTGGCCGCGATCCGCTCGGCGACGAGACCGGAGCGCAGGGCCGCGACGATGCCGCCGGCCCGCTCGATCTCGGTGAACCAGGCCCAGGCGGCCTCGGCGAGCTCGGCGGTGGCCGACTCGACGAACCAGGAACCGCCGGCCGGGTCGATCACCCGGATCAGGCTCGACTCCTCCTGCAGGAGGGTCTGGGTGTTGCGGGCGATCCGCCGGGAGAAGTCGTCGGGCAGGCCGAGGCGGGTGTCGAACGGCAGGACCGTCACCGCGTCCGCGCCGCCGACGCCGGCACCGAAGCAGGCCAGGGTGGTGCGCAGCATGTTCACCCAGGGGTCGCGCCGCGTCATCATCGGCGCCGAGGTGACCGCGTGCTGGCGCTGGGCGCGCTCGGCCGGCTCGGCCCCGCACACCTGCGCGACCCGCGACCACAGCCGGCGCGCGGCCCGCAGCTTCGCGATGGAGGAGAACTGGTCGGCGGTGACGGCGTAGCGGAACTCCACCTGCCCGAGGGCCTCGGGCAGGCTCAGCCCGGCGTCGGTGAGCGCACGCAGGTAGGCGACCCCGGTGGCCAGCGACGCGCCGAGTTCCTCGGCGTCGCTGCCGCCGGCGCGATGGTAGGGCTGGGCGTCGACGACGAACGCGCGCACGCCGGGAAACTCGGCGACGCAGCGCGCCGCCAGGGCCGCCGCCTCGACGAGCCCGGTCGGGCCGTCCGCCGGCAGGCCCGACCGGGCCGCCAGGCCGATCGGATCGGCGCCGAGACTGCCCGCGAGCTGAGAGCCGGGCACGCCGCGGGCGGCGGCGAGGCGGAAGAGCTCCTCGGCCGCGGACCGGGTCTGCGCACCCGCATCGACGACCACGGGGGCCAGGTCGAGGTAGACCTCGCCGAGCACCGTGGACAGGGCGTCGATCGGCAGCCCACCGGGACCGAGACGCAGCCACAGCGAGGTGGCGCCGTTCTCCAGGTCGGTGAGAACGGCGTCGGCGGCGAGCTTCGCGTCGGGACCGGCGTGCAGGGCGCGGACGTCCCAACCGGTGGCGCCCGCGCCCTGGGGCCGGGCGCCCCGCACGAACGGGGCGAGGCCCGGCAGTCCCACGCCGCCGGCCGGCAGGTCGTCCGCCGTGTAGAGCGGTCGGATCAGCGGGCCGTCATAGGTCCGCGTCGCCAGCAGCTCCTCGACTTCGCCGGCGGCGGTCGCCTCGGTCGCCACGCCGGACTTGCGCAGGACGCCCAGGACGAGCTTCTGCCACTCGGCGCGGGTGGCCTCCGGAAAGTCTGCGGCCAGCGACAGCCCGGCCGTTGGAACGCTCATGTTCCGGATCGTAGGCGTGGGACGCCCAGGCGGCTCGGAATGTACTTCCTGTCACAAGTCCTTGCCCGCCTTTGCGCGGATGGTGGCAATGTTCACGAGGCCTGCAGTTCCTCCTGATCCCGCACGGCCGGGCCGGCGAGGACCCGCTCGACGGCTGCGACGATCCGCTCCGGGTACCAGGCGACGTCGAGCGCGCTGAACCGCAGCACCGTCCATCGCAGGGCAGCGAGCAGGTTGCCACGCAGCCGCTCCAGGTGGAAGGCCTCGGCGGAGCTCGTCGTGGTGTAGGTGTCGGCCTCGACGTCGAGCCGGTGCTCCGGCCAGGCCAGGTCGAGCCGCGCGATCGACTGGCCGCTGGCGTCCCGGACCGGCCACTGCAGCTGGGGTGGCGTGAGCCCCGCGTCGACGAGCATCAGCCGCAGCCGGGTCTCGAGCCCCGACTCGGCCCGCCCGTCGGCCAGCGGCCACCAGTCCCGCGTCGGCCGGAAGCCCCGCCGACCGGCCGCCGCCTCGCGGGCCGCACGCAGGTTCGGCACGGCCCCGCTGCGCAGGGCGGCGTCCATCTCGGCGACGGCGGCCTCCCGATGGGGCGCCGCGAGCACGAGATCGGCGAGAGTACGCGCCGGCGAGGTCACGGGGATCCCGGCCAGGTCGACCTGCTCGTCGGGGCCCAGCTCGGTGAAGTGCAGCCGGATTCCGCGCGGTTGCGCACGGGTGAGCCGAGGCGGCAGCAGAAGGTGCACGGGCTCGGCCGGATTCTCCGGCTCCCCACCGGGGAAACCGAGCAGCCGGGCGGCGGTGATGCCGCAGACCACCGCATGGGGGCGGCCGACAAGCGCCGCCCGCACGCGCGCCGACAGGGGAAAGGGAGGCCGCGCGAATACCCCCGGGCAGGCGCCGCCGCTGGGGAGCACCGGCAGGAATGGACCGCCCTGCGCCACGAGGTGACCGCCGCGCCACCCGTCGTCGGCAACCGCGTGGACCTCGCCGCCCAGCCGCGCCGGCTCCCGTGCCCCTCCCGATCCCCATCGCCCGTCCCCAGGTGCGACTACGTTCCTGCCGACGTCCCCGGTCAGGGGGCCGACCGGGACGACGAAGGCGCCGCGGACAGGGTGACTCCACTGATCGGACTGGACGAGCTGGCGCAGCTGACCACGGGTCAGGCCGGCGGACATCGCCTGCTGGAAGGTGATCACCCCACCCTGCCGACGCGCCAACGCGACGGCGGAGTCGAGACCGGGGTAGCGACGGATGACGGGTCGGGTCGGCGGGGACGAGGCCGAAGGGGAAAAGGTCATGAACCGAGAATCCAACAGAATCGGCCCTCCGGCCAGAGGCAACATGAAAGCTGTGGATAACCGCTGCGACGATGGACGGTCAGCAGATCAAGAATCCCGGGAACAGCGGCGACCACTTCCTACTTGCATCGCATCCTTATTCGAAGAAATGGTCGGGAATGGCATCCGGTGACAGCCAGAACACCGGCGCCGCGCGAGTCAGCGCAGTCCGGTCAGCGCAGCCCGGGGTCAGCAGTTTCCGCGGGTCGGGATGCCGGCGAAGCGATCGGCGAGGAACTGCAACGCGCCCGTCGTGCGCCCCACCCCGTCGATATGATCGCCGGGGAAGGGCGCCCAGGTCACCGCGACCCGGCGGGCGCAGTACGCCGCCCGCAGCCCCGCCGCCTGGCCGAACGCGACCAGGCTGTCCGACGTGGCGTGGTACAGGTAGAGCGGGACGCGAGGCGCGACCCGCCCCAGCGTGTTCTCGGCCAGCCGCGCCCGCCAGCGCGGCAGCGTCATCGGGTCGGTCGTCGTCAGATCGGCTATCCGCTCGCCGGCGTACCCGGTGACCAGGGCGAGCGCGCAGGCGGTGCGGACGGCGGCGAACACGCTGCGGCCAGGCGTGGTCAGTAGCGCATCCAGCCGCAGCTCCGGGTAGGCCGCGTCGAGGCCGACCGCGGCTGCCAGCTCCAGCCCGGCGGCCCCCTTCCCGTCCAGGCCCCGTTCGACGGCCTCCAGGTCGGCCGGCACGCCACCGGCGGCGACCCCGCGCACGTCCAGGTCCGGCGCGTAGGCGGGGGCGAGCTGCGCCGCCCATACCGCGGCGCCCCCGCCCTGCGAGTAGCCGGTCAGTCCCACCCGCCGATGCGCCGGGCCGGTGAGCCCCGCGACCCGCGGGGTGGCCCGCACGATGTCGAGCAGGGCGTGCCCCTCGGCGGGGCCGACGACGTAGGTGTGCTCGCCCGGGGTGCCGAGGCCCTCGTAGTCGGGTACGGCGACGATCCAGCCCCGGCGCAGCGCCTCGCTCAGCGCCCCGACGGCGAGGTTGACCCCCACGGCGAGGCCCTTCGACGCCGCGCAGTCATCGCCGAGCCCCTGGGTGCCGGGCGCGTAGCCGAGAATCGGCGCGTCGTCGGTGGGGCGGGCGGGGACGAGCACGGTCCCGCTGACCGCGGTCGGCCTGCCCAACGCCCCGCTGGACAGGTACAGCACCTGGAACACCCGGGCGCCGAGCGCGGCGAACTGCCCCGCCGCCGGCACGGGACGCCACCACAGAACGTCCCCCGGCCGGCCGGCGGGCAGCGGCGCCGGCGGGCGGTAGAACGCCTCCCCCGCCGGGGCGGCCACCGGCCTGGCATGGGCGGGCGAGGCGGGCCCGCCGGCATCGGCCGGCGGACCACCGCCCCACGCCCGATCGCCCGACCCGCAGCCGGCGAGCGCCGGCACCAGAACCAGAACCAAGGCCAGGAGCGCCCCTCGGAGACGACACAGCGCGCTGTCCGGCATCCGGGCCGCTCCCCTCGCCACAGTTGCCTGGCGCCGGGTGGTCGGGCCCTGCGCTCAGCTCTCTCCCGCGAGCAGCAGCGGGATGTCGTGGGCGTAGTCGGCGACGGCGGTGCCGGCGAGGTAGCCGACGCGGGCGACGCCGTCCGGGCCGATCGCCGTGACCTGGCTGCCGTGCGGCACGACGATGGTGCCATCCGCGGCGGGCGTCGGCGTGCTGAAGGTGACGCCCGCCGTGTCGGCGAGGCGGGTCACGGCCGTGGCCGGCCCGGTCAGGCCGACGAACGAGCGGTCGAACTGGTCGAGCCAGTGGCGCAGGACCGGGCCCGTGTCGCGGGTCGGGTCGGTCGTCGCGACGACCACCCGAACCCGGGCCCGCTGCTCGGGCGTGAGCAGCCCGACCGCGGCGGCGAGGTCGGCGACCGTCGTGGGGCAGATGTCCGGGCAGGAGGTGTAGCCGAAGAACAGCAGGGTGAGTCGGCCGTCGGCGACCGCGGGCAGGGTCCACGGCCGGCCGGTGGTGTCGGTGAGCGTGCTGCCGGAAAGGCGCACCGGGGGGTCGAGGCGCACGCCTCGCACACCGGCGGCCTCACCGACGTCGTCGAGGTGCACCGGCCCCGCGACCGCCGCCTGCGAGCCGCCTGCGGGCCCGCAGGCGGCGAGCAGGCAGAGCAGCGCGGCGAGGCAGCCGACCAGGGCGGCCATGCGGCCACGCCCTGGTGACCTGCCGCCGCGAATCGTCACCCGGCCCTGCTCGCGAGGCCCATGGCGTAGTCGAGCCACCACCGGCCGGCGGCCGGGCCGCCGTTGCACGCGCCGTCCGATTCCCCGGGCACCTTGATCCACAGATAGGCATCCGCCCGAGGATTGCCGGTTCGGCCGGTGGGTGCCACGCCCAGGCCGCGACCGGGCGGGTTGCACCAGGCGTTGCCGGCGGCCGGGCCACGACCGTTGCGGGAGGTGTCGACGACGTAGTGGGAGGCTCCGCCGAGGGCCGCGACGACCGCGTCGCCGTAGGCCGTCTCGTCGGCGGTCTCGTCGAAGTTCGACACGTTGAGGGCGAAGCCCCGGGCCCGGGCGACGCCGGCCTGCCGCAGCCGGGCGGCGGTGTCCGCGGCGGAATGCCAGGATGCGTTGCCGGCGTCGAGGTAGACGTCGGCCCCGACCCCGGCGAGCTGGTCGACGGCGTAGCCGAGCATGGCGTACCGGGCGGTGGCGGCGGCCGGTGCCAGGCAGTCGGCCTGGGCCAGGGCGTCGGGTTCCAGGATGACCGCGGCGGGGCCAGTGCCGATGCCGGCCGCGAAGGCGGCGATCCACGCCCGGTAGGCGGACTCGTCGGCGACGCCGCCCGCCGACTGGCCGCCACCGCAGTCGCGCTGCGGGATCGCGTAGGCGACGAGCACCGGCAGCGCGCCGGCCGCCCGCACCACCCGAATCCGGTCGGCGACGCGGGTGCGCACCGTGGCGGGATCCGGATCGCCGAACCAGTCCGCGTGGGAGCGGTCGGCCAGCCGGGAGAGCGTCTGCGCCCCGGCGGGATCGCTCTGGCGCAGCGTGCGCACCGCCTGGGCCGCATCCCCGGCGGGATCGACGTAGAGGGCCGCGGCCGCGAACGGGTCACCCGCCGTCGCGGTGACGACCGCGGTCAACGCAGCGGCACCGGTCGACGCCACGGCACCGGCGGACGCGGCGGCCCCCGGGGCGGCGAGGCCGCCCGCCGTGGCCGCCGAGCTGGCCGACGCCGCCGGACGGGGGGAGGGTACCGGCGTAAGCGCCACGCCGACCTTCGCAGGTGCGACGGTGCCCGGCGAGCCTGGCGTCGGACCCGGCGGCGCCGGGGCGGGTGTGAGGGTGAAGACGCCCGGCTGCGCGGCGACCGTGCTCGATCCGCCCGAAGTCCCGTAGGCCGGCTCGATGACGAGCTGCTCCAGCCCGAAGCCGGCGAACACCATGAGCGCCGCCAACGGCCAGAGCAGCGCGGAGAACCGGCGGGGGTGGCCCCGTGAGGCGCCCGGAACTGCCGAGGCCCGAGCCGCCGACGGGGCCGGAAGACGATGACGGCGGTGACTCGAGGCGTCCGACACACGACCTCCGAATGCACGCGACCGCGCGCGCTTGACGCGCAGTGCCCCGATATCGGAAAGAGCATATCGGCCGCGACAATGGCGACCAACCGGTGGGTATCGGAAATCTCCAGCCCCGGGAGACTTCCTCCCCCGCCCGGGGGTGCGCGTCATCCAGCAGGTGCGCGTCATCCAGCAGGTGCGCGTCAATGACAGATGTTCAGCCCGCGGCGTTGCGCACCAGCTCCGCGGCCTGTTCCTGCCACCACTTGCCCGCCTCCGGATCGCCCCGGCCGCATTCCCCGTCGCTCGCGCCGGGGGTCTTCACCCAGAGGAAGGCGTCGGCGTGCGGATATCCCGTGCTGGTCGTCGGCTTCTCGCCGAGGCCGCGACCAGGCGGATTGCACCACCCGTTCGTCAGCCCGACCGCCGGGCCGCGGCCGTTGCGGGAGGTGTCGACGACGTAGTGGGCACCCCCGACGAACCCGGAGAGGATCTCGGCGCGGGCCACCTCGTCCTCGGTGCGGTAGAAGTTCGCCACGTTGACGGCGAAGCCGCGGGCGTGCGCGACCCCGGCCTCGGCCAGCCGCCGGGCCATGATCGCCGGGGCGATCCAGCCGCAGTTCGCGCCGTCGAGGTAGACGCTGGTCGCCGGCAGCGCGCCGTACACGTCGACCGCGTCGCGCAGCAGCGTGTAGCGCTCGGCGGCCTGGGCCGCGTCGAGCTGGTCGATCTGCCCGAGCGCGTCGGGTTCGAGCACGATGACCGCCGCCGCGCCGCCGATGCCCGCGGCGATCTGGCGGGTGAACTGGCGGTAGGAGGCGGCGTCGGGCAGCCCGCCGAGGGAGAAACCGGCACCCACGTCCCGGTGCGGGATGCCGTAGACCATGAACACGGCGGTCCCTCCGGTCGCCGACGCCGCCGCGGCCCGGTTGTGGACCTCACCGACCACGTCGGTGATCCAGTCGCCGACCGGGAAGGCGGTCGGGGTCTGCACGAGCGGGGCGATGGCCGCGGCGTCGGCCGGGTGGGCCTGCGCCTGCTGCGCCGCCTGGCTGGCCGGGTCGACCAGGAACGGACCGCGGGGCGCACGGCTCCGGGCGGCGGCCCCGTCGGCGGCAGCCGACGGACCGCTCCCGGCGCTACCGCCCATGGG
>NZ_JANEZT010000105.1 GCF_025403405.1 Frankia tisae | reverse complement strand
GGCGACGCCGGTCTCGACGGCGGACACCCGCCCCGCCCCGCCGACGTGAACGAGCAGAATGGAGCCGTGACCGTACGTCCATCCGCTCTGGATCCCGCCATCGCCAGCCGCCTGCGTCGCAACGACGCCGGTCTGTTCCCGGCCATCGCCCAACAGCACGACACCGGCGAGGTGCTGATGCTCGGCTGGATGGACGACGAGGCGCTGCACCGCACGCTGACCACCGGGCGGGCCACGTACTGGAGCCGCAGCCGCGGGGAGTACTGGGTCAAGGGCGACACCTCCGGCCACCAGCAGTGGGTCCGCTCGGTCGCCCTCGACTGCGACGGCGACGCCGTCCTCGTCCGGGTGCACCAGATCGGCCCGGCCTGCCACACCGGCACCCGGACCTGCTTCGACGCCGATCCGCTGCCCGCGCGCGCGGGTAACCCCGGCGTCGCGGCCGACGCCGGGCCGGCCCGATGACCACCGGGCGGATCGTCCCCGACCGGGCCGCGTTCCACGCCGCCGCCGCCACCCGGCCGGTCGTCGCCGTCACCCGCCGGCTGCTCGCCGACGGGGAGACCCCGGTCGGGATCTACCGCAAGCTCGCCGGCGGCCCGGGCACCTTCCTGCTCGAGTCCGCCGAGCACGGCGGGGTGTGGTCCCGGTACTCGTTCGTCGGGGTGCGGGCGGCGGCGACGCTGACCGAACGCGACGGCCAGGCGGTCTGGGTCGGCACGCCACCGCGCGGGGTGCCGACCGAGGGCGACCCGCTGGACATCCTGCGCGCGGTGGAACGCTCCCTGCATGCCGACAACGATCCCGGCTCCCCGCCGCTGATGGGCGGCCTCGTCGGCTACCTCGGCTACGACCTCGTGCGCCGCATCGAGCGGCTGCCCTCGCATGCCGTCGACGATCTCGGCCTGCCCGAGCTGCGGATGCTGCTCACCACGGACCTCGCCGTCCTCGACCATGCGGACGGCTCCTGCCTGCTGGTCGCCAACGTCTTCACCGAGGCATCGGCCGAGTCGGGCCCGGATCCGGCCGACGCCACCCGCCCCGACCTCGACGCCCTCTACGACGACGCGGTGGCGAGGCTGGACGCGATGACCAGCGACCTGGCCAAGTGGAGCGAGCCGACGGTGGCGACGACCAGCGGTGCGGCCAGCGGGGTCGGGGACTTCGTCTCCGCCACCCCGCCCGGCGCCTTCCAGGCCTCGGTCGAGCGGGCCATCGAGGAGATCCGCGCTGGGGAGTGCTTCCAGATCGTGGTCTCCCAGCGTTTCGAGCGAGCGACCGCCGCCGATCCCCTCGACATCTACCGGGTGCTGCGCACGACCAACCCGAGTCCGTACATGTACCTGCTGCGGTTCGGTGACCACGACGTCGTCGGCTCCTCGCCGGAGGCGCACGTCAAGGTCACCGGGCGGCGGGCGTTGCTGCATCCCATCGCGGGCAGCCGGCCTCGGGGCGCGACGCCGGAACGCGACGCGCAGCTCGCGGCGCAGTTGCTCGCCGACCCGAAGGAGCGCTCGGAGCATGTGATGCTCGTCGACCTGGTCCGCAACGATCTGGGCCGGGTCTGCGTGCCCGGTTCGGTGCGGGTCGTCGAGTTCGCCGCCGTCGAACGGTTCTCGCACATCATGCATATCGTCTCCACGGTGATCGGTGAGGTGGCGCCTGAGCGCAGCGCCGTCGACGTGCTCACCGCGACATTCCCGGCGGGCACGCTCTCCGGGGCGCCGAAGGTGCGCGCGATGGAGGTCATCGACGAGTTGGAGCCCACGCGCCGGGGCCTCTACGGGGGCGTGGTCGGCTATCTGGACTTCGGCGGCGACCTGGACACCGCCATCGCGATCCGCACCACGGTGCTGCGCGGCGGCGTGGCCTACGTCCAGGCCGGCGCCGGCATCGTCGCCGATTCCGATCCCGACGCCGAGGACCTGGAGAGCCGCACGAAGGCGGCGGCGGTCCTGCGCGCGATCGAGGTCGCCGAGTCGCTGCGGCCCCCGGCATGAGCGCCGGCCCGCCTGCCCGCCCGGCCGAGGGCTCCCCCTCGGCCGAGAGCGACGGCCTGCCCGCGGACGCCCCGGCGGCCGCCGCCGACGATCTCCGCGCCATGCGGGCGGCTCGCCGCGGCCGCAGGGAACGGGTGCTCGCGGTGGTCGGCTGCCTGCTCGGCGCGGGCCTTGTCCTGGTGTGCAGCGGGGCGACCTGGATCTCCGCCCGGGTGGGCACCCCCCGTGGCGGGCTGGACGCCACCGCCGTGGCCGCGCCGCTCGCCGTGCACTGGACCGGCGGCGACATCGCCTCGGCGGCGACCGCGCTCGCCCTGGTCGGCCTTGCCGCCGCAGTCGCGATCATCGCAACCCGGCGGATCGGCCGCCCGATCGTCGGCCTGCTGGCAGTCGCCGCCGGGATCGGCATCGCCTACGTGGCGGTGCACGTCGGCTCCGATCCGCTGGCCGCCCTGCGCGACACCGACCAGGTCCGCCAGTTCGCCCCCGGCGGGCGGGCCGAGATCAGCGGCGTGCACCGCACCGTCGCGCCGTGGCTGGCAATGCTGGGCGGCGTGCTGCTCACCGCCGCCGGCGGCCTCGCTGTCCTACGAGGCCGCTCCTGGCCGGGGATGTCCGGCCGCTACCAGGCCCGCGAAGCCAGACCGGTCGACGCCTGGGACGCGATCGAGCGGGGCCGCGACCCGACCTGATCATCGCTGCCCGCCGGGGCCGGATCCGCCGGCACCCGTGGGCAGGTCGGCACCCATGGGCAGGTCGGGATACGGGGGCAAGGGCGCGAGGGCGATGGGCTCGAGCTGCGGGAGCGGGTCGGTCAGCGCCGCGAGCATCCGCGTGTGGCGTTCGAGGTCGGCCTCCAGCATGGCCATGAGTGCGTCCATCCGCGACAGGCAGCGGGCGAGCGCGTCGAGCTGCTCCTCCCAGGCGGGTGTGGCCGCCTCGCCGGCCGAGTCATGGTCCTCCACCCAGGCGGGGGCCGATGCTGGCCCAGCGGGGAACGCCCGTGGCGGCGGGGCCGAACTGGAGACCGGCGGCATACCGGAGACCGGGGAAATACCGAAGATCAGTGGAAAGGAGGTGCGGCGAGTGTCCATGGGAACTCCCTCGATGTCGAACGCATGTTCGACTATAGAGGATCGAAGGCATGTGCCGCCACCCTGCCGCGCCGACGGCGTGGCGCGGCGGGGTGTGATCGCCGAGTGTGAGGTGGGCCGGTGTTGCTCGACTGTTGATTACTTAGAGTTGTGGGTCGTAGCAAGTTGTGGGGGCCCCGGGCCGGGCCGCCGGGCCTGGCCTACCATCGGCGGCATGACCGCGACAGCCGCGAGCGCGGGTCGATGAGCGTCCTCGCCGAGATCCTCGACGGGGTCAGGGCCGACCTGGCCACCCGCGAGCAGCAGACCCCCCTCGCCGACCTCAAGCAGCGCGTGGAGCGCGTCCCCGACCCCAGGGACGCGCTCGCCGTGTTCCGTAACTCCCCGGTTTCGGTGATCGCCGAGGTCAAACGCAGTTCCCCGTCGAAGGGGAAGCTGGCGGCCATCGCCGATCCCGCGGCCCTCGCCCTCGACTACGAGGCCGGCGGCGCTGCCGCCATCAGCGTGCTCACCGAAGGGCGCCGCTTCGGCGGGTCGCTCGCCGACCTCGACGCCGTGCGCCGCGCGGTGGACGTCCCGCTGCTGCGCAAGGACTTCATCGTCTCGCCCTACCAGGTCTTCGAGGCGCGCGCGCACGGGGCGGACATCGTGCTGCTCATCGTTGCCGCGCTGGACCAGCCGCGGCTGGTCGGCCTGCGCGAACGGATCGAGTCGCTGGGCATGACCGCGCTCGTCGAGGTGCATGACGAGGCGGAGCTCGGCCGCGCGGTGGACGCCGACGCCCGGCTGATCGGCGTCAACGCTCGCGACCTGCGCACGTTGGAGGTCGACCGGGCCACGTTCGGCCGGCTCGCACCGATGGTGCCCGCCGGAGTGCTCACGGTGGCCGAGTCCGGCGTGCGCGGCCCGCACGACCTGCTGGCCTACGCCGCCGCCGGGGCCGACGCGGTGCTGGTCGGCGAGGCGGCGGTGACCGGCGATCCCCGCCAGACCATCGCCGACCTCGTGGCCGCGGGGGCGCATCCGGCTGCCAGGGTCGGCCGCTAGAGGCAGGGGCCGGCCGGGTTCGCCCGGCCTGTCGGTGCGGACCGATACAGTCGCACTGTGGCTACCCGAACCGCTGCCCAGCCAGCTCCCGCCGAGACCGCGACCGCGACGCCGTCCGTCGGCGCCGTCCGGGAGCAGGCGGAGAACTGGCAGGCGTTCCCCGACCCCGCGGGGCACTTCGGGCGGTTCGGCGGGCGGTTCGTGCCCGAGGCACTCATGGCGGCCCTCGACGAGCTGACCGAGGCCTACGACCAGGCCAGGGCGGACGAGGGCTTCGTCGCCGAGCTCGACCGCCTGCTCGCCACCTATGCCGGCCGGCCCACGCCGCTCACCGACGCCCACCGGCTCACCGAGCAGGTCGGCGGCGCCCGCATCCTGCTCAAGCGCGAGGACCTGGCCCACACCGGCTCACATAAGATCAACAATGTGCTCGGCCAGTGCCTGCTGGCCAGGCGGATGGGCAAGACCCGGGTCATCGCCGAGACCGGCGCCGGCCAGCATGGTGTGGCCACCGCCACCGCCAGCGCTCTGCTCGGCCTGGACTGCGTCGTCTACATGGGCGAGGAGGACACCCGTCGGCAGGCGCTCAACGTCGCCCGGATGCGTCTGCTCGGCGCCGAGGTCGTCCCGGTCGCCTCCGGCAGCCGCACCCTCAAGGACGCCATCAACGAGGCGATGCGCGACTGGGTCGCCACCGTCGAGCACACCCACTACTGCATCGGCTCGGTGATGGGCCCGCACCCCTTCCCGATGATGGTTCGCGACTTCCAGCGCATCATCGGCGTGGAGGCCCGGGCCCAGGTGCTCGAGCGCACCGGCCGGCTGCCCGACGCGGTCGTCGCCTGCGTCGGCGGCGGTTCCAATGCGATGGGCATCTTCCACCCGTTCATCCCCGACACCGCCGTCGCCCTGATCGGCTGCGAGGCCGGCGGGGACGGCGTCGCCACCGGCCGGCACGCCGCGGCGATCGCCGGTGGGTCCGCGGGCGTGCTGCACGGCATGCGGACCTTCCTGCTGCAGGACGAGTTCGGTCAGACGCAGGTGTCCCATTCGATCTCCGCCGGGCTGGACTACCCCGGCATCGGCCCCGAGCACGCGCTGCTACACGAGACCGGCCGGGCGAGCTATCGCGTCGTCGACGACGCCGCGGCGATGGCCGCGCTCGCGCTCGTCGCCCGCACCGAGGGCATCCTTGTCGCGATCGAGAGCGCCCACGCCTTCGCCGGGGCCTTCGACGTCGCCCGCGAGCTCGGCCCGGACGCGACCGTCCTGGTCAACTGCTCCGGTCGCGGCGACAAGGACGTCGACACGGCGGCCCGCTGGTTCGGCCTGCTCGACGACGCGGGCGGCGCCGCCGCCGGCGCCGCCGCCGGCGCGGACCCGCGCGGCTGACGCCGGCGCACAGCCAGCCCTCGGGCTCGACGGAACGGACGCAGCACGGTGCAGAGTCGGTTGGACGAGCGTTTCACGGCCGCCCGCGAGGAGGGCCGATCCCTGCTGGTCGGCTACCTGCCGGCCGGCTACCCGACGGTGGGCGGCGGGATTGCGGCGATGCGGGCCATGGTCGCGGCGGGCGTCGACGTCGTCGAGGTCGGCCTGCCCTACTCCGACCCGACGCTGGACGGCCCGGTGATCCAGGACGCCGCCGACGCGGCGCTGCGCGGCGGGGTGACGACCACGGACGTGCTGCGCACCGTCGAGGCGGTGGCCGCCACCGGCGCACCGGTCCTGGTCATGACCTACTGGAACCCGATCGACCGCTACGGCCCGGCGCGGTTCGCCGCCGACCTCGCCGCGGCCGGCGGGGCGGGGGCGATCACCCCGGACCTGCCGCCCGAGGAGGCGGCCCCGTGGCTCGCGGCGAGCGCGGAGCACGGCCTCGACCCGGTGTTCCTCGTCGCGCCCAGCTCCTCGGACGCCCGGATCCGGCTGGTCGCCGGGATCTCCCGTGGTTTCGTCTACGCCGCCTCCCTGATGGGCGTGACCGGCACCCGGGCCGCGGTCGGCACGCAGGCCGCCGATCTGGTCGCCCGGGTGCGGACCGCCACCGAGCTGCCGGTGGCGGTCGGCCTCGGGGTCAGCACCGGCGCGCAGGCCGCCGAGGTCGCCGGCTTCGCCGACGGGGTCATCGTCGGCTCGGCGTTGGTCAAGGTCCTGGTCGACGCGCAGCGCTCCGGCGCGGGCGACGCCGCCGCCCTCGACGGTATCGGCAGGCTCGCCGCCGAGCTCGCCGCCGGGGTCCGCACCCCCGTCCCGGCCTCGGCCTGAGCATTCCGGTCCCGCCGGCACCCGTGTCGGCGGGTACCTCCGCCGGAGTGGCGCCACCGCCCCCCACCGGGCCGCCGCAGCCCGCGGGATAGCCTGACGAACGTGGTACTCGCCGCCATCCCCAGCCCCTCCCGTGGTGTGGTGCATCTCGGGCCGGTGCCTCTGCGCGCCTACGCCCTGATGATCATCATCGGCATCGTGGTCGCCGTCGTCGTCACCGGGCGCAGGTTGCGTGCCCGAGGCATGGATCCGGCGATCGCCGGGGAGATCGCCTACTGGGCCGTCCCCTTCGGGATCGTCGGCGCCCGGATCTACCACGTCCTCAGCACCCCGGACGCCTACTTCGGCGACAACGGGCACGTCGCCGACGTGGTGAAGATCTGGAACGGTGGGCTGGGGATCTGGGGGGCCATCGCCGGCGGCGCGCTCGGCGCCTGGTTCGCCGCCCGCCGCCTCGGGATCAGCCTTTCCCTGTTCGCCGACGCCGCCGCGCCCGGGATCATCCTCGCGCAGGCCATCGGGCGCTGGGGTAACTGGTTCAACCAGGAGTTGTACGGCAAGCCCACCACGCTTCCCTGGGCGGTGCGCATCGACCCGGCGCACCGGGCCGACCCGGGGGTGGCGACGTACCAGCCGACATTCCTCTACGAGTTCCTGTGGAACCTCGTCGTGGCCGGCATCCTGCTGTTCGTCGACCGGCGCCACCGGCTCGGCCGGGGCCGGCTGTTCGCCCTGTACGTCGCGCTTTACACGTTCGGCCGCCTGTGGATCGAGATGCTGCGCATCGACACCGCGGACGAGATCCTCGGCCTGCGCGTGAACATCTGGACCTCCGCGATCGTCTGCATCGGCGCCGTGGTGGCGCTGCTGGTCGTGCGCCGGCCGGTGGATCCGGACGTGTCCCCGGAGGAGCAGCGGGCGCTGGGCCTCGTCCAGGAGCGGTCCCGGCGCCGGCCCGCGGACGTCGGCGTCGAGCCCGATGCCGCAGCCCGGACCACCGCCGACGACATCGACAAAGCCACCCGTGCCGAAGCCACCCGTGCCGAAGCCACCCGTGCCGAAGCCACCCGTGCCGAAGCCACCCGTGCCGAAGCCACCCGTGCCGAAGACACCCGTGCCGAAGACACCCGTGCCGCGGCTGGCGAGCAGCCGGTCACCGGGGCCGAAACCGGTGCGGGAGCGGTGCCGTCCGGGCGGGCTCAGGCCGAGGGGCCGCCCGCTCCCTGAGCAGGGTTTCGCGCTGTTTTCCCGGGCGGCGCCCATTGGCCCGCGGCGCAGTCCGGCCGCCTTACTCGGGCCGACCGCGGTGGTGCTTGGAAATGTGACGTTATACGGCCGTGATCTCCTGGACATATATGATCACGGCGTCTCGACGCGGCGCGTGGCACACTCGACGGGAGGGCAGCCGACGCTGGGCCAGCGCCGTCGTGCCCCCGTTCCACCTCGGACAGCGTCGTCCGCACCTCCTTCAGCCCCTGAAGATGGACAGGACTTCGCCGGATGCCGAGTGCGCAAGGTCTTTACGACCCCACCTTCGAACACGATGCCTGTGGTGTCGGCTTCGTCGTCGACGTGCACGGCCGTCGCAGCCACGAACTGGTCGACCAGGGCCTGACTGTGCTGCGCAACCTCGATCACCGAGGCGCGTCGGGCAGCGATCCGGACACCGGCGACGGAGCCGGCATCCTGGTCCAGGTCCCCGATCTGTTCCTGCGCGACGTGGTCGACTTCGCCCTGCCCGAGCCCGGGCGGTATGCGGTCGGCATCGCCTTCCTGCCGCAGGTCGCGGGGGAGCGCGACGATGCGGTGCGCACGATCAGCCGCATCGTCCGCCAGGAGGGGCTGCGGGTCCTCGGCTGGCGTGAGGTGCCGACGGTCAGCCACATCGTCGGGCACGCCGCCCGGGAGGTGGAGCCGCGGATGCGTCAGCTCTTCCTCGCGCCTGCAGGCAGCCTGCCCGCCTCGGGAGCGCAGGGCGCGGCGATCGCGCGGGGGGCGGCCGAGGGCGGTGCCGACGACGGCTTCGACGCGGGTGAGCTGGAGCGTCGGGCGTTCTGCGTGCGCAAGCGGATCCGCCGGGAGACCGGCGTCTACCTGGCGTCACTGTCGTCGCGGACGCTGGTCTACAAGGGGATGCTGACCACCCATCAGCTCTCGGCGTACTTCCCGGACCTCGATGACCCGCGGTTCGCCAGCGCCATCGCGCTCGTGCACAGCCGCTTCTCGACGAACACGTTCCCGAGCTGGCCGCTGGCGCACCCCTACCGGTTTGTCGCGCACAACGGTGAGATCAACACCGTTCGCGGCAACCGGAACTGGATGCGGGCCCGCGAGGCGCTGCTGGCCAGCGACCTCATTCCCGGCGACCTGGCTCGGTTGTTCCCCATCTGCGCGGACGGCGCGAGCGACTCGGCGAGCTTCGACGAGGTGCTGGAGCTGCTGCACCTGGGCGGGCGCAGCCTGCCGCACTCGGTGCTGATGATGATCCCCGAGGCGTGGGAGAACCACGCCGAGATGGACCCGGCGCTGCGGGCCTTCTACGAGTTCCACTCCGCCCTGATGGAGCCCTGGGACGGCCCGGCGTCGATCGCGTTCACCGACGGCACGGTCATCGGCGCGGTGCTGGACCGCAACGGCCTGCGCCCGTCGCGGTACTGGGTGACCGACGACGGGCTGGTCGTGATGGCCTCCGAGGTCGGCGTGCTCGACATCCCGCCGCACAAGGTCGTCCGGAAGGGGCGGTTGCAGCCGGGCCGGATGTTCCTCGTCGACACCGCACAGCAGCGCATCGTCAGCGACGATGAGATCAAGTCGGAGCTGTCGACCGCCGCCCCCTACGCCGAGTGGCTGCACGCCGGGCTGATCTCGCTGGATGACCTGCCCGACCGCGAGCAGATCATCTACGGCCACTCCTCCGTGCTGCGCCGCCAGCAGGTGTTCGGCTACACCGAGGAGGAACTGCGCGTTCTGGTCGCGCCGATGGCGCGGGCCGGCGCCGAGCCGATCGGCTCGATGGGTACCGACACGCCCGTCGCCGTGCTTTCCAGCCGCCCCCGGCTGCTGTTCGACTACTTCACCCAGTTGTTCGCGCAGGTCACCAACCCGCCGCTGGACGCGATCCGGGAGGAGCTGGTCACCAGCCTCGGGCGCACCCTGGGCCCGGAGGGCAACCTGCTCGCGCCGTCGCCGGCGTCGTGCCGGATGGTGCACCTGCCCTACCCGGTGATCTCCAGCGGCCAGCTCTCGAAGATCATCGGTATCAACGACGACGGCGACATGCCCGGCTTCGCCTCGGTGACGGTGCGCGGCCTCTACGACGTCGACGGCGGCGGGGCGGCGCTCGCGGCCCGCCTGGACGAGATCTGCGCCGGAGTCAGCGAGGCCATCGCCGACGGGGCGCGCGTCGTCGTGCTCTCCGACCGCGACTCCGACGGGCGCAAGGCACCGATCCCGTCGCTGCTGCTCACCGCGGCCGTGCACCATCATCTGATCCGGGAGCGGACCCGGACGAAGGTCGGCCTCATCGTCGAGTGCGGCGACGCCCGCGAGGTCCACCACATCGCCCTGCTCACCGGCTACGGCGCCGCGGCGGTCAACCCGTACCTGGCGTTCGAGTCGATCGACGCGCTCATCGCCGAAGGCGAGATCGTCGGCGTGTCCCGGGAGCAGGCCGAGAAGAACCTGATCAAGGCGCTGGGCAAGGGCGTGCTGAAGGTGATGTCCAAGATGGGCATCTCCACCGTGGCCAGCTACACCGGCGCGCAGGTCTTCGAGGCGATCGGGCTGTCCCAGGAGCTGGTCGACACCTACTTCGTCGGCACCCCGTCGCGCCTCGACGGCGTCGGCCTCGGCGTGATCGCCGACGAGGTCGCCGCGCGGCACCGCCGCGCGCACCCGCGGGTCCCCTCCGAGCTGGCGCACCGCGGGCTGGAAATCGGCGGCGAGTACCAGTGGCGGCGCGAGGGCGAGATCCACCTGTTCAACCCGGAGACCGTCTTCCTGCTCCAGCACGCCACCCGCACCCGCCGGTACGAGGTCTTCCAGGAGTACACCGGCAAGGTCGACGGCCTGTCCCGGGAGAACTCGACCCTGCGCGGGCTGTTCGAGCTGCGCACCGGGGTACGCCCGCCGGTGCCGATCGACGAGGTCGAACCGGTCTCGGAGATCGTCAAGCGGTTCGCGACCGGCGCCATGTCCTACGGATCGATCAGCGCCGAGGCCCACGAGACGCTGGCCATCGCCATGAACCGGCTCGGCGGCAAGTCGAACACCGGCGAGGGCGGCGAGGACGCCGAGCGCTTCGTCCCCGACGCCAACGGCGATCTGCGCCGCTCGGCGGTCAAGCAGGTCGCCAGCGGCCGGTTCGGCGTGACCAGCGAGTACCTGGCCAACGCCGACGACATCCAGATCAAGATGGCGCAGGGGGCGAAGCCCGGCGAGGGCGGCCAGCTACCGGCGCACAAGGTCTATCCGTGGATCGCCAGGACCCGGCACTCGACGCCGGGCGTCGGGCTCATCTCCCCGCCGCCGCACCACGACATCTACTCGATCGAGGACCTCGCCCAGCTCATCCACGACCTGAAGAACGCCAACCCGAAGGCGCGGGTGCACGTCAAGCTGGTCGCCGAGGTCGGCGTCGGCACGGTCGCCGCCGGCGTCTCCAAGGCGCACGCCGACGTGGTGCTGATCTCCGGGCACGACGGCGGCACCGGCGCGTCCCCGCTGACCTCGCTCAAGCACGCCGGCGCCCCGTGGGAGCTGGGCCTGGCCGAGACCCAGCAGACGCTGCTGCTCAACGGGCTGCGCGACCGGATCGTCGTGCAGGTCGACGGCCAGCTCAAGACCGGCCGTGACGTCATCGTCGGCGCGCTGCTCGGCGCCGAGGAGTTCGGTTTCGCCACCGCGCCGCTGGTCGTCGCCGGCTGCGTGATGATGCGCGTCTGCCACCTCGACACCTGCCCCGTCGGCGTGGCCACCCAGAACCCGGCGCTGCGGGAACGGTTCACCGGCAAGCCGGAGTTCGTCGAGGCGTTCTTCCTCTTCATCGCCGAGGAGGTCCGCGCCTATCTCGCGGCGCTGGGCTTCCGCACGCTGAAGGAGGCCGTCGGCCGGGTCGACCTGCTCGACGCCCGCGCGGCGGTCGAGCACTGGAAGGCCTCCGGGCTCGACATCACCCCGCTGCTGCACAGCCCCGAGCGGCCGTTCGGCGGCTCGCTGAACTGCACCTCCAGCCAGGACCACGGGCTGGACAAGGCGCTGGACAACTCGCTGATCCAGCTCTGCGAGGGCGCGCTCGACGAGGGCCGGCCGGTGTGGCTGGAGATGCCGATCCGTAACGTCAACCGCACCGTCGGCACCATGCTCGGCTACGAGGTGACGAAGCGGTACGGCGCGGCCGGGCTGCCCGACGACACGATCCAGCTGCGCTTCACCGGGTCCGCCGGGCAGAGCTTCGGCGCCTTCGCCCCCCGGGGCATGACGCTGACCCTCGAAGGCGACGTGAACGACTACACCGGCAAGGGTCTGTCCGGCGGCAAGATCTTCGTGTTCCCGCCGAAGGAGTCGCCGCTGCGCGCCGAGGACAACATCGTCGCCGGCAACGTCCTGCTCTACGGGGCGACGGCGGGCGAGGCGTTCTTCCGCGGGATCGTCGGCGAGCGGTTCTGCGTGCGCAACTCCGGGGCGACCGCGGTCGTCGAGGGCGTCGGCGACCACGGCTGCGAGTACATGACCGGCGGCACGGTGCTGGTCCTCGGCGCGATCGGGCGTAACTTCGCCGCGGGCATGAGCGGCGGCGTGGCCTACCTCCACGACCCGGTCGAGGCCCGGATCAACACCGAGATGGTCGACGTCGAGGGCCTGGACCCCGCCGACGAGGCGGTCGTGCGCGACCTGCTCGTCCGGCACCGCCGGGAAACCGGTTCGACGGTGGCCGCGCGCCTGCATGCCGACTGGGAGAACGTGCGCGGCGCGTTCCGCAAGGTCATGCCGCGTGACTACAAGCGGGTGCTCACCGCGATCCGCCAGGCCGAAGAGCAGGGCCTCGTCGCCGAAGACGTGATCATGGAGGCGAGCCGTGCCTGACCGGCGCGTCACGCGCGGCGGCCGGCCGGTCGCCCGGCGGCTGATCGCCCAGAAGCTGATCGCACAGCGGGCCGGGCGGCCCGGACGGATCCGACAGGAGTGTCATGGCTGACCCGACAGGCTTCCTCAAGCACCGCCGGGAGCTGCCGAAGCGCCGGCCGGTCGACCTCCGCCTCCAGGACTGGCAGGAGGTCTACCAGCCCTTCCCCGAGGAGCACCTGCGTGAGCAGGCCGGCCGGTGCATGGACTGCGGCATCCCGTTCTGCCACAACGGCTGTCCGCTGGGCAACCTCATCCCCGAGTGGAACGACCTGTCCCGGCGCGGGGACTGGACCGACGCGATCGAGCGGCTGCACGCGACGAACAACTTCCCGGAGTTCACCGGCCGGCTGTGCCCCGCGCCCTGCGAGGCGGCCTGCGTGCTGGGCATCGGGGACGACCCGGTGACCATCAAGCAGGTCGAGGTCAGCATCATCGACCGCGCCTGGGCGGACGGAACCGTCGTCCCGGTGCCGCCGAGCGTGCGCACCGGCCGGCGGGTCGCGGTCGTCGGGTCCGGGCCGGCCGGGCTCGCCGCCGCCCAGCAGCTCACCCGAGCCGGGCACGACGTCGCCGTGTACGAGCGTGCGGACCGGATCGGCGGGCTGCTGCGCTACGGCATTCCCGAGTTCAAGATGGAAAAGAAGGTCATCGACCAGCGACTTGCCCAGATGGAGGCCGAAGGTACCTCGTTCGTCACCTCCTGCAATGTCGGGGTCGACATCACCGCTGACGAGCTGCGGTCCTCCTACGACGCGGTCGTCCTCGCGGGCGGCTCGACAGTCGGCCGTGACCTGCCGGTCCCCGGCCGGGAGTTCGGCGGCATCCATCTGGCCATGGAGTTCCTCGTCCCGGCGAACCAGGTCGCCCAGGGTGACCTGGCGACCTCGCCGATCTCGGCGCGGGGCAAGCGGGTCGTCATCATCGGCGGCGGCGACACCGGCGCGGACTGCCTGGGCACCTCGCACCGGCAGGGCGCGGCGTCGGTGCACCAGCTCGAGATCATGCCGCGGCCGCCGGAGCTGCGGGCGCCGGCCAACCCGTGGCCGTCGTACCCGATCGTCTACCGGGTCTCCAGCGCGCACGAGGAGGGCGGCGAACGGGTGTTCGCCGTCAACACCGAGCGGTTCCTCGGCGACGACGAGGGCAACGTGCGGGCGCTGCGCATGCACGAGGTCCGTTTCGCCGACGGGAAGTTCGTCAAGGTCGAGGGCACCGACATCGAGCTGCCCTGCGAGCTGGTGCTGCTGGCCATGGGCTTCACCGGCCCGCAGCGGCCCGGTCTGCTCGCCGATCTCGGCGTCGAGCTCGACGCCCGGGGCAACGTCGCCCGCGACGCCGGCTGGTCGTCGTCGGTGCCCGGCGTGTTCGTCGCCGGGGACATGGGCCGCGGCCAGTCGTTGGTCGTCTGGGCGATCTCGGAGGGGCGCTCGGCGGCCGCCGCGGTCGACCGCTACCTGATGGGCCGCACCGACCTGCCCGATCCGATCACTCCAACCCGTCGCTGACGGTGACATTTAGCTGTGATGTGCCTTGCTCCCTGCCGGATATGTCCCGATTGACCGAGAACCGCGATGGGCGTCGGCGCTGGTGGCGGTACCGTCCTGTCATATGAGGCTCGTGCTGCTCGGCCCCCCGGGCTCCGGCAAGGGAACGCAGGGTGCGCGGATCGGCGCCCGGCATGGCATCCCCGCGATCTCCACCGGACAGCTGTTCGACCGGCAGATCGCCGCGGGCACGGAGCTGGGCCGGCGGGCCGAGCGCTACGTCCGCGCCGGCGAGCTCGTTCCCGACGAGATCGTCCTGGACATGGTCGCCGAACGGCTCGCCGGCGACGTCGACTGCGAGGTCGGTTTCCTGCTCGACGGCTTTCCCCGCACCTACCCGCAGGCGGAGGCGCTGGACCGGATGCTCGCCGCGAGCTGCGGGCCCCTCGACGCGGTCGTCGACCTCGACGTCGACATCGACGAGGTGCTCGACCGCATCCGGCGCCGCGCACGCACCGAGGACCGCGTCGACGACGCGGAGGACACCGCACGCCGCCGCCTGAAGGTCTTCGCCGAGGAGACCGCGCCGCTGCGCCGCTACTACGGCCACAGCGGCCTGCTGCGCACCGTGGACGGCGCGGGCACCCCCGACGAGGTGGCGGCTCGCATCGAGCGAGTGCTGGCGGACACCGCCCACCCCGAGCTGCCCCTGCTCGGCTGACGGCAGCGCCCGGCCTGTTGACGGGTTCGGAGTTCACCCCGGCGGGGGAGCTCCGAGGAGTCGCCGGTCGCCGCCGCCCGCGGTGCCCCGCGCCGGGCGCGATATCTTGACGGCGGTGAGCCAGGGTGCAGAGGAACGGAAGTCGTCGGCGGGGGCCGCGGGCGTCGCTCCGGCCGCCGGGCCGCCGAACACGGCTCGCCGCCGCGCCGCGCACGCCGGTCTCGTCGCCCTCGTCGTGGTCTGCTGGCTGCCGCTGGTGGTCATCCTCACCGCGTCGCGGACCGTGCTGCACCCGGCCTTCTACTCCCAGTCGCTGACCCGGGCGCATGCCTACGACCGCATCTACACCGAGGTTCTGCCCGACCCCGCGGTCGACACCCTGCTCGCCGGGCTGCCGATCGACAGCTCACTGGTCACCTCGAACCTGCGGACGGTGCTGCCGCCGGCGACGGTGCAGGAGATGACCGACGAGCAGATCACCCGGATCGTCGACTACCTGCGGGCCCGCACCGGCGACGTCGAGCTCGCCGTCGACCTGCGCCCGATCTTCGGCAACATCTCCGGCCTGGCCAATCGCTACATCGCCGGTGAGCTCGGCGCCGGCACCAGGTACCGGGTCACCTCCGTGCAGGATTTCACCCAGGGCGTGCTGACCGCGCTCGACGACATCGCGGCGGGTCGTCCCCCGGCGTCGCTGCCCACGATCGAGCTGACCCCGCAGGACACCGACCGGATCCTGCCCCTCGTGCTCGACCGGGTGGACCCGGCGACCCGAGACCGCGTCGGACCCGAGCTGCGGGCGATGCTGCGCTCCGGCGACGTCGCCGCGGCGCTGGCCCTCATCGGCCCGCAGGTGTTCCAGGGCGACGAGCGGGCCACCGCCCGCCTCCAGGCGTCGCTGCACGGCTCCACCCTCGATCTCGGGCTCCGCCTGTCGGACCTGCGCGACACCCCGGCGATCAGCGCGATCGACCGCCTGCACGACGTCGCCGCCGCCCTGACCTGGGCGACCGTTCTGCTCAGTGTGGTCATGGCAGGGGCGCTGGCCGGCATCGTCGTCCTGGCCGGGCGGCGAGGGGTGTCGCGGGTGCGTGCGGCAGCCGGGGCGGTGATCGCGGCCGGGCTCGGCGCGGCCGGGCTCGGCGCGGTGTTGCGCCTCGCCCTGCCCAATCCGTTGGCCTCGCTCGCCGGGCCGCGCTCGCCGCTGCCCCCGGGGGCGAGCGGGGTGCTCGTCGACTTCTCCCGGCACGCCTACGGGACGGTGGAGAGCGACTACCTGCGGGTCGTGGCCTGGACGCTCCTCGTCGGCCTCGTCGCAGCCGGACTGTCGCTGCTGGTCGCGGCGTCGGCACGGTGGAGTCGGACTGGTCGCCGCCGCCGGGTCGCCACCGCGTTCGTCCTGGCCGTGCCGGTGATGGTGACCGTGACCTGGACCGCCTTCCCCGGCGCCGCCGCCGAACCCCGCGAGCTGTGCGAGAGCAGCCCGTCGCTGTGCGACCGGCGATACGACCAGGTGACCTATCTCGCGACCCACAACGCGATGGCGAACAGCGAGGACCGGTTCCTCGGCCCGTCCCAGGACCCCACGATCGTCCACCAGCTCGACCTCGGGGTCCGGACGCTGCTGATCGACGTCCATCACTGGACGCCGCCGGCGCAGGTCGAGGCGTACCTGGCCACCTTGGCGCCGGCGACCCGCGCGGCGCTGGCGCCGCTGGCCCAGGGCGCCGTCTCGACGCGGCCCGGAGTCTGGCTGTGCCACAACCTGTGCCAGCTCGGCTCGCTTGACTTCGTCGCGGAACTCGGCCGGGTGCGGGACTGGATGACCCGCAACCCCACCGAGGTGGTGAGCCTGATCATCCAGGATGACGACGTCCCCGCCAGCGAGATCGCGGGCGGGGTGGCGTCGGCCGGGCTCGCGGGGATGGTGGCGACTCCGCCGGACGACCCGCACGGGCGCTGGCCGACGCTGCGAACCATGATTGATTCGGGCCGGCGGCTGGTGGTCTTCACCGAGCGCCAGGACCTGCCGGGCACGTTCCTGCGCAGCTTCTACCGGTATGCCGCCGACACGCCCTTCGACGCGAAGCGGCCCGAGGACCTGCGCGGCTGCGTACGCAACCGGGGCGCGGCCGGAGCCGGGCTGCTGCTGATGAACCACTGGCTCACCGACGCCGCGCCCAGCCGGCGGGCCGCGCTGACCTCCAACGCCACCGACACCATCGTCGGGCGGGCTGAACGCTGCCGCGCGGAGCAGGGGCGGGCGCCGACGTTCGTCGCGGTCGACTTTTCCACCATCGGCACGGCGCAGCCCGCGGTGGACCGGCTCAACCGCCTTTCCGCTTCGCCCGCCACCGCCGCCGGAGGCTGACGCGGCGCAGGCCCGTGGGAGCATGAGCCGGCCATCGTGCGTTGCAACTCGCGAGATGACGGTCCGTTCCACCCATACCCGCGCAAGGGAGCTCAGGTGCCCATCTGGAACCAGCTGCGGCAGTCCGCCCAGACGATGCAGGGCCAGCTGGCCGCGAAGAAGAACGACCTGAAGAGCGGTGCCTTTCGCGACGCCAGCATGGCGATCTGCGCGCTGGTGGCGGCGGCGGACGGGACGGTCGACCCGGCGGAGCGCCAGCGGGTCGCGTCGTTGATCATCTCCAATGACGTGCTCAACAACTTCCCGGCCGACGATCTCCAGCGTCGCTTCAACGACTACGTCGGCAAGCTGCAGGCGGACTTCGAGTTCGGCAAGGTGTCCGTCCTGCAGGACATCGGCAAGACGAAGAAGAAGCCGGCCGAGGCACGCGCCGTCATCCAGATCGGGATCGTCATCGGCGGGGCCGACGGCACGTTCGACAAGAGCGAGCAGGCCGTCGTGCGCGAGGCCTGCTTCGCCGTCGGCATCAGCCCCGAGGAGTTCGATCTCTGACTCCAGCTGATGCCCTGCTGACAGCCGGGGCGGGCCTGCTGGCGGGAGCGGTCAACGCCATCGCCGGCGGGGGCACCCTGATCGCCTTCCCGGCTCTGCTCACCACCGGGATGCCCGCGCTGACCGCGAACATCACCTCCTCGGTGGGCCTGCTCACCGGCTATGCCGGCGGCGCGTTGGGCTACCGCCGTGAGCTCGCCGACCAGCTTGACCGGCTGCGGGCGCTCGGACCGCCCGCGATGCTCGGCGGGATCGTCGGCGCGGTCGTGCTGCTGGCCACCCCGTCGGACAGCTTCCGGGCCCTGGTCCCGTATCTCGTCCTGGTGTCATGCCTGCTGCTGGCGGCGCAGACCCGGCTGGCCGCCCTCGTGGCGCGTCGGCGGGCCGCGGACGGCGGGTCGGGGAACGGCGGGTC
>NZ_JANEZT010000104.1 GCF_025403405.1 Frankia tisae | reverse complement strand
GGACTACCCGCTGCGCCGGGACGGCCGGCATCACCGAACCGGAATCCGGCCCGGCGCGCGCGGGTATGCGCTGCCTGTTCTCGTGCCGGCTACTCACCCCAGGCACGCTACCCAGCGCCGGCGGCAGGACCCGCGGCAGGGCCACCCCGCCCTTGCGCAATGCGGTCACCTTGGGATATGAGGTGATCAGCGCTGCTCAGCGGCGGTGGGGAACGACCGCCACGGCGACCCGGCCGCACCCGCCCCGGGCGGGAAGGACGTGGCCCCTGCACTCCCTGCGCCCAGCCCGCCGGCCCGCGCCACCGCAGTGGCCAGCGGCACGGAAACTCCCGGCACCAGGCCGGCCGAGGGCGACCCGATCGCGGCGACTCCGATCTGCTGCCCGTCCCACGCCGCGGAACGGACCAGCTCCTCCCCGCCGCCGGGCAGCGCCATCGACACGATGGGCTCCGGCTCCGGCCGCTCGGCGAGGGCCGACTCGCGCAGGTCGACCAGCGGCCCACCGCCGGGCAGACGGAGCCCGCTGTCCGCGACCGGGGCGACGGCGGGTGCGGCGGGTGCGGCGGGTGCGGCGGACCCCCGGGTCAGCCGCTGGGAACGCGCCGCGTGCCAGGTCAGCTCCGTGCCGATGGCGTCGGCGTCGATCTCGTAGCTGACGCGCCGCTCCCCCTCGCTGGTCTCGAACGAACGCTGGCGTAGCCGGCCGTAGACCAGCGCCCGGTCCCCACGCGCGAGGCTCGCGGCGACGTTGTCGGCCAGCTGCCGCCAGCAGGACACCCGCAGAAACAGGGTCGCACCATCGACCCACCGATTCTCGGAGCGGTCGAAGCGGCGCGGGGTGGAGGCCAGGCGGAAGCTGCACACCGAGGCGCCGTTCGTCGTCGTCCGGTGCTCCGGGTTGTCGACGAGATTGCCGACGAGGGTGATGGTCGTGTCCAGCATGGCGTGCTCCTCGGGTCAGGGAGGAAGGTGCCGGCGCGGCAGTGCGTCGGCGTCGTTCCACTGTGGGCCGTAATAGGCGATCTCGGAAGCCCCGACCGTCGGGCTGTGGATAACCGGCGTCCGTCCACAGCCTGCGCATCCCCGCTTCGGACCACCCCAGCCGGACCCTGTTCGGGTCAGGCGAGCAATACGGACGACCGGAGTGGGAACACCGTCCCCGGACGCTCGGTTGCCGATCCGTGAGTCGGCGAGACGCCCGGCCATGGCCCGATCGGACGATGCGGCACCCGGACCGGCGTTCACCCGCCCGACCCGATGCCCGGCGATCACGTCCCGCCGACGTGGTTGCTCACCAGCACCGTCGTAACCGGAGGACAGCGATGTCGACCACCACGACCAGCTCGACCACCAGCCCGGACGGCGCCACCACGGCCACCGCCAGCGGCACCTTCCTGCTCGGCGGCGACCTGCCGATCACCCGGCTCGGGTTCGGCGCCATGCGCATCACCGGCCGCGGCATCTGGGGTCCCCCCGCCGATCCGGACGAGGCCCGTGCCGTGCTGCGGCGGGCGGTGGAGCTCGGGGTGAACTTCATCGACACCGCCGACTCCTACGGCCCGCACGTCAGCGAGGAGCTGATCGCCGAGGCGCTGTACCCCTACCCCGAGGGACTGGCCATCGCGACCAAGGGGGGCCTGACCCGGCAGGGCCCGAACCGGTGGACTCCCGTCGCCCGCCCCGCCTACCTGCGCCAGCAGGTGGAGATGTCGCTGCGCCGGCTGAAGCTGGAGCGGATCGACCTCTACCAGCTCCACCGCATCGACCCCGACACCCCCGTCGAGGACTCCCTCGGTGAGCTGCGCGCGCTGCAGGAGGAAGGGAAGATCCGCCACATCGGCCTGTCCGAGGTCAGCGTCGCCGAACTGGCCCATGCCCGAACCCTGGTGTCGATCGTCAGCGTGCAGAACCGCTACAACCTCGCCCACCGGACCGCCGAGGACGTCCTCGACTACTCCGACCGGGAGGGCATCGGCTTCATCCCGTGGAACCCGGTCGACACCGGCCGGCTCGCCCTGCCCGGCAGCGTCCTCGACGCCGCCGCCAAGCACCACAGCGCCAGCCCCGCCCAGCTCGCCCTCGCCTGGCTGCTGCGCCGCTCCCCCGTGGCACTGCCGATTCCGGGCACGTCGTCCGTGGCCCATCTGGAGGAGAACATCGGCGCGGCCGGCGTCGAGCTCACCGACGACGAGTTCACCGACCTGTCCCGCCTGGCCTCCTGACTCTCTGGCCCCCTGGCTCTCTGGCTCTCTGGCTCTCAGCTCGCGCGCCCGAGGTCCCGCGCCCCGATTTCCTCGTCCCCGGCATGGCCCGATCGGACCAGCGAACCGGGGCGCGGACACCCCGCCCCCATCCCCACCTCGTCGCCCCGACGGACCGGCCGGCGACGTGTCCCCACGTGTCCGGCGCCTGGTCAGGGCTTGCTACCCTGGGTCTACCCTGGATGGAGCTTCCCGGTAGGCCCATCCTGCTCCAACGCGCCCGTAGCTCAGTGGATAGAGCGAGTGCCTTCTAAGCACCAGGTCGCAGGTTCGATCCCTGCCGGGCGCACTCGGGGATCGGGCCCAGATTCTGCGCCTTTTCGATCCCCTCGTCATGTCTGCCGGGGGGCAAAGCCCCCCGAGACCCTCCGGGTGTAGCAACGCCCGATGCGGTCGACCTGATGCTCGATGGACATACGCGCGGCCCCGACCGTATCGTGATCGTCGAGGCAGTCCGCGAGGCATGACCACTAGGCCGCCGGGCGGAACCGCCGCAGCTTGACCATCCTCGGTCGATTCGGACGCGCCCCGGTCCGGCACACGCGCCTCACGTATGGTGCGGCTTCGTCACAGCCGAGGAACTGAATCCATCCATCGCCGCTGCACCTCAGTCGTCACCTCGGGGCTTCCTGCGGAGTCTGATTGCTCCCTGCACCTTCCTTGCGACGCAACACATCACCCAGCCGCCTGCGACCGTCCGGCGTTTGTGTTGCGGGCGTGGTCCGGGTAAGTGCCGCGCACGTCACCGCGAGGCAGCTCGCGAGCCAGCTGTCAGCCCCGAGTCGGGACGCCGGAGTCAGGCAGGATTGGCGAAACGTCGGCGCAGCGCGTCGAGCTTCTGGCGGGTGCGCTCGTGCTCCCAGAAGTGCCAGCCATTGCTGCTGGCGCCTCTGGCGTCCGCCTCGGCGCTCGTCGGGGCCTTGAACGCGGCGCCGGACGCGGTTCGGATTCGCCCGTCGGAGAGGACGGTTGCCCAATACTCACCGCCCTTCTTGTATCCGACGAGGCGGTCGCCAGAGGCGAGGAGGCCGCCTCCCAGCAGATCGGCGATGCTAACTCTTCCGCTACCCTCGGCTCTGATCAAGCCGGGTCGGGGAGCGACCACCGAAGCATCCTCGGACGAAGGGACGGTCAGTCCGAGCCCGGAGGGCGACCAGATTCTCGTAGCGATCGCCCGGTAGAGGTCGGCTCGCGTGTCGATGTACTTCTCGACGGAGTCTCCTGCCTGGTAGGGGAGGAACTTGTCCGTCCAGGCGGCGGCGACGACGAACTTGCGGAACGCGACATTTCCCGGGGATCGATAGCTGCTTGGATGGACCGAGGCGGCGAGCCAGTTGAACCGCACGTAGCTGTTCGCCTTCTCCGTCAGCGAAGCACCGCCGAGGCTGGCGTTCTCGTCGCCGCTGAGCAGCACCAGTCCGCCCACCCTGTTCCGGAGCTTTCCGTACTCCGCCTCGGACGGCGTCTGGGTGTCGTGAACGCCAGGCTTCGCGGTGAAGAGGTGCTCGATCTCGTACAGCCACCTCCCGTCCCGGCGAGTTAGCATCCGCTCGACGCTCTCGTGCCGTCCCGTCTCCCGGTCCAGCCAGGCGGTGAGCCGAGCGAGGAAGTAGCGGAGGAAGGACCGACCTCCACTGGACCGGTATCTCAGCGACGGAACCTCGTCGAAATACTGGTACCAGCCGGCCGCGGCCTTTCCGAGTACCCGGCCAAGCGCCTCCGTGGTATGGGCGTTGCGCGCGTGGGACAGCAGCGGGTCCACCACTTTCGCCAGATCAGACGGCCCGTAGGGCACCCCGTCAAGCCCGCGGGTGACGACGAACAGGTCGACGAAGTTGGCCACCAGTCGGGCCTTCGCCCGGAAGACCGGGTCGCTGTCGTCCCGACGGACGGCCGCCAGCGTGAGGTCAAACTGCCGGGTCAGTCCGTTGTGCGCGTTGAACCAGATCGTCTCAAGCTCGCTGTGGTACTCACCGGCAGCCTGCATCAGCTCCAGGTACCGTCCGTGCAGCGGTTCAAGTTGCTCGGTGAGCAGGGCGACCCGCGCACCCTTTCCACCGGTCAGCTCGATCTTCTTCTCGTTCCTGGCCAGCCACTCGTGGGGAGGACTATCCCGTGGGCCAGGGTGTTCCTCGACCACGTCGGCGTCGAAGTACTGCGCGTGCAGCACCGCGCGGACGAAATCGATCGGGACGTTCCTGTCCTTCATCTCCAGAGCAGTGATCATCGAGCGCCATTTCCGGTCCAGTTTATCCGGGTCCTCGCGGGCGTCACGGAGAAGATAGTTCTTGAGAAGGTCAAGCGGGGCGAGCCGGAGACCGCGGTCGTTCATCTTGTCGAACAGGTCGCGGCCCCGCATACCGTCCCCCGCGTCCATCTCCACGAGAGAGACCCGGTGCAACAGCCAGAGGCCGAAGAAGGGCAGGGCGTCCGTTCTGATTTCCACCGGGAAGCAGGCGAGGATGTGCTCGGCTGCCTCCCCCACCCGCGCGATGTCGGGAGGCGCCGCGTCGAGGCCGATCAGGCGGTCGGCACGCAGATCGTCCAGGAGCGGCTCAAGGCGCTCGGCGCTCACCGCGAAGGAGCGCCTGAAGGCGTCCTCGCCCTTGATCAGGACACCCAACTGATTCTTCAGATCATCGATGTCGTCCCGCCGGGATGCGAGCCGGTATAGCTGAATCAGGAGCAGCAGCAGGGTGGTGACACGCTGCTGACCGTCGGCCAGGTAGATCCTCCCGTTCTCCCGGTAGACGATGATGGGGCCCAGAAAATACGGGTCGTAATACTGGACGTCCGAATGATGATCGGTGTCTTTCCACTGTGATAGGAATGTTGCAGCGAGATCATTTACGAGCTGCGCGACCTCCGACAGCCCCCAGGCGTAACTGCGCTGGAATGCATCAATGTGATACGCCCGCCCATCGAAGAAATCCTTCAGCAGGATGCTTCTCGCCTCGACGATCGGTTTCGCGTTGCGCTCCCTGCGCACAATCTCTCCTTCATGTGGTCCGACCCCGTCGCGAGATGCGGTCACCGGCCGCAGTCAGCTGACGAGTGCCCGGACCAGCACCACGTCGTCGCCGTTGCCGGACCAGGAGAACCCGGACCGCACCACCCGGACCTCCTGACCGGGACGCGGGTGGGGCGTACCGACAGCCTCGTGGAGCGCCCGATCGAACGGGACCCGCTCGCCGAGCCGACCCGCCGGCCGCAGCTGCCGGCGGGCAGCCTCCACCAGCAGCCAGTCCACAACGTCCGTCGCCGAACGGTCCTCTGCAACGACCAGTTCGGCCCCGCCAACGAGGTCAGCCAGCAGTGCGGCCTTCTCCTGCTCGCGTTGCTCCGTCCAGCCGATCTGGGCGCGCGGGCCAGTGGTCTCGGCGCGCGCCAGGCTGTCCGCGATGTTGTCCACGTGGGCCTGTACGAACCAGCCGGGTGCCCGCACACGAGCCCGCGTCGCCAGTTCCTTCAGCGAATCGCGTGACCGGCGCGCCATCGGCGACCACTCGTAGATGGTGGGCTTCGGCTTCGCGATGTTCGGGTGCGCCCTGAGAAGGCCGCGCAGACGCTCCCACTGCCGGTTGACGTCCTCGACCCGGATACCGACGTCGACGAGAGTGTCTCTTATCTCCTGGAGCCGGACGGGACGGCCGTGCTGCCTGATGACCGCCACAAACGCGGTGCCAGCGTCTTCGACGAACTGCTTCGCGAGCACTCGGTCATTCATCGAAACCTCGCCCTGTTGGAGTCGCGGCCCGCCAGCAGCCCGACGAAAAGAAAATAGTACGGCGGTCCAGGAAGCCGAATTCCTGCCGTCAGCGGTTTCTCGAAGGGTCCGGCCAAGAATTCCGGTGACCTGTCTGTCAGAATAGTAGAATCGCAATCTGCGGTCGGTCGTGAAATGCCTCAAACCGGTCGCCACTGTTAGCTAAACTAGCTATTCACTACAAATGACCGTCATCTACCAAAATAGCGATTTGCCACGAAAGTCGCTGGGAGGAACTCAGGTTCGGGTCCGCGTTAGTACTGGCTAGCGCGACTATGGCGATCGCTACCGACTGGCGCAGGTCGCCCCTTCAAGGATCTTGGTGATGTCCTCGACGGCGTCGCGAGCACCGGAGGGGATGCTCATGACGAGGTCGTAGGCGTCGTCGTTGGTCAGCGTCAGACGGCGGCCGTTAAGGCCGCAGAAGGCGATCAGGCCGGCGAGAGCAAGTCGCTTGCGCCCGTCGATGAGGGCATCGTCGCAGGCGAGCGAACGCAGGAGCGCGGCAGCCTTGCCGTCAAGCGTGTGATAGGCGTCACGCCCGAAAACCGTCACCCGCAGGCGGGGAAGAGCGGATTCGAGCGGCCCGTGATCCTTCACCACCGGCTCGGCACCAAGAGCCCGTTCGGCGATGTACAGCAATTCACGAAGATTCAGATAGATCATTCGCCGAGCCGTCGGAGTGCCTCGGCGTACCGCGGAAGCTCCTCGTCCAGCACCTGATCCAGCAGCTCCGCTCGGCTGTGTGTCTCGATGTACTCGTCGACGGGCCCTCAGCGAGCACGGCGTCGATGAATCCGTCGGGTCGGCCGCCAATCTCGCCTTTGGGCCAGAGGCCAAAGCTCGACGGTGGCTCCGGTACCCGCTGTATCGCATCGATCATCGACACCTCGCCACTGCCGAGGTCATCGGGTGGCCGGATCGCCAGGAGGCCGAGGGCTATGTCCGGCCCTCGGCCTCCGTGTCTCATGGTTCCGGCGATCCGCCCAGGTCAGGGCTTCGGGTCAGGGGACAAGGATGATCTTCCCGCGGACGTGGCCGGTGAGGCTGAGCTCGAACGCCTTCACGGCCTCGGCGAGGGGGAAGCGGTCCTGGATCTCGAAACGAATCACGCCCTGTTCGGCCAGCTTCGCGACCGCGGTCAGCCTGTCCTCGGACGCGACGACCACCGCAATCCCGGCGGCGGCGGCATGCTCGTCGGCTACGGCCGTGACCGCGCGGGACAGGTCGGGAAGAAGCGCCACCGTCGCCGCGACCGACGCCGCACCGCCGACATTGTCGATCGAGGCGCTGATCGTTCCGAGGGCCTTCACGGCATCCACCAGACCATCCCCGTAGGTGACGGGCTCCGCGCCGATCGAGCGGAGGTAGTCGTGGTTGGCCGGGGAGGCCGTACCGATCACGCGGGCGCCGAGCGCCTTGGCGATCTGGACCGTCGCCGTCCCCACTCCCCCGGCCGCGGCGTGGACGAGCACGGTGTCGCCCTCCCGGACACCGATCTGGTGCACCGCGGAGTACGCGGTCCCGGCCGCGACGGGCAGTGACGCCGCCTGCTCGAAGTCGACGGCGGCCGGCTTCGCGATCAGCGAGCTCGCGGGCACGTTGGCCTGCGCGCGGTAACCACCGGTGAAACCTGACCAGATGACCTCGTCGCCGACGGCGAACCCGTCCACGCCCGAGCCGACCGCGTCGACCACGCCAGCCGTCTCATTACCCGGCACGGCGGGCAACTGCAGTGGCACAAAGTCCTTCAGGTAGCCGGCGACGACCTTCCAGTCGACCGGGTTGACCGAGATCGCCCGGTTCACGATCCGGACCTCCCCCGCACCCGGCTCCCCCACCGTCTCCTCGGCCTGCACCAGCGCCGTCGGGTTGCCGTACTCCTCGAAATAGATCTTCACGCTCATCCCGGACTCCTTGGTCATCAATTCGATGTCGACACCGCGGGCCGGTGTCGACGTGTGCCGAGTGAGGCTCTGGGTGCTGGATCGCCGCCCTGCCGTTGCGGGTGGTCCCGGGTCGGCTGTGCTCGACGAGGGGCCTCGCCGCCCATCAGATCGCCACGACGCGGATTCGGCGGCGCTGTCAGATACGGAAGACGGGCGCACTCAGCGCGAACACAACGCGGCGCTGACCCGCTGCAGATCGACATACAGCGCCCGGCAGGCCTGCAACGAGGCCAGGACCTCGGTGACGGGGCACCGCGCCGATCGCGCGGACCGCACCATCGCACCCGCTCCCGTCGTCGTCCGCGCGGACCGCCACCGCGCTCACAGCCTCAATCCTGTACTGAGACGCCCACCGCGGGCCCGCTATTCCCGACCTTTTCGATCGACCAGCGGACAACGCTGCGGTGACGACGCTGCATGGATGCGTATGCCGCTGGCGCCATGAGCTCGGGGCGCTACATATCAGCCAGCCCCGGGTCGGGTCGGGGCGGACCCAGGCCGCGCCCCGCGAACGCATCGCTCCTCGCCAGCCCTCTAACGATCTCCGGGAGTTATCGATCTTTAATATGCCAGGTCGGATTGATCCGGTGGTGATCGCTGGGGGTGGATGGTGGGGGTTGGGTAGCCCACGGGTATGAGGTACGCGACGGGCGGCGGGTTGACCGCTGAGGATCGGGATCGTCGGGAGCGGGTGCGGTTGTGATCAGGACGGTGTGTCCGCGCCGCTCGATCCGGGCCGTCGAGGCGTCGACGTGGGTGCATGTCGTGGTCGTGGAAGTCGGAGTCGTCGATGGGCGTCGGGCTTGCGTCCGGCATCGCGGCGCGCTTCCGCCGAACGCCATGATCACCGGGAGTCGAGCTCGGGCCGAACAACCCGCACCTCACCGATCACGCACAGGCATGAAGATCGGTCCACGGCAGTCCCGGCCATAAGGCGGTCAGAGGTGGGGGGCGAACCACACACGATTTCCTAGCCCTTTGGTCCAGCGTCGCGCTGGTAATAAACAGTGATTGAGTGCCAGCTGCCGTCAGCCGTAACTTCGGCATGCATCACCAAATCCTGAACCTCGACGTCACCCAACGCATCGATCGAGTCAGCGACCCGTCGCAGTAGGGCACCCACGTCGTCCTGACCGAGCCCCCACGGGGTTTGCTTGAGAGAAGTGGTGCACGGTCCAGCGATCCTGAACCTCATCTCGCTGCACTGCCGAATTCTCCGCCACGACTTGATTATTCACCCGCCACAGCGCTCACCGGAGATCACCGTGTTGGCCCCGGCGTTCCTCGGAGGCAGCATCGGATCCGAAGCGACCAGCCCGTGGACCTGCGAACTCGGCGCACAGCAGAGCCAGATCCACTTCGGGCGGACAAGGCCTCGACGACCTCATCCTCCCAGGCCAGGAGCACCTTTCCTCTTCCCGATCCACTCACAAATGATCACTGGTGAAAGCCCGAGGCTAGAGGGTCCAGCGGAGGTGCTGGGTCTGTTCCGGGTCCAGCTGGCCGGCCTGGGGAAGCCAGCGCAGTGGCTGGGTCAGCTCGGACTCTGGCCCGGCGGCCGCCGCGGCCGGAATCGCGGTCGCGGTCGCCGCAGCAGACTGGCCGGCGCCGTGGCGGCCGGCGGCTGGGAACTTCCCGTTGAAGATCTTGCGGAGAAAAGGGGACCGCAGGATGACGAAATGGTGGAGGACGAGGGTGACGCCGAAGGTGAGAGCAGTGACCAGGAGCATCCGCGGCCAGTGCAGGCTCGGGTCGAACGAGAGAAGCGTCGCGATGACGTAGATCCAGAAGTAGTGGAAGAGGTAGACGGTGTAGGAGGCGTCGGAAAGGTAGCGGACGGCCGGCCGGGGGCCGGGAACGAGCCGGTTCGCCACGGCGAACAGATTGGCGGTGATCGCGATGGTGAACAGGGTCCGGCTGAGTACCACTCCGGTGGACGAGGCCAGCCCGCTCACCCAGCCTCGGGTGGCCGCCAGCAGCAGGACGCCGGCCACGCAGAGCAGTATCGGCGCGAGCCGTTGGAAGGCCGGCAGGAGTCGCCGCCGATCCAGGTAGAGAAGCACGCCGAGGAGGAAGAACGGCAGGAAGTCCAGCGTCTCCTCGACCGGGAAGTCGAGGGGATCGGAACCAATGGCGGGAACGACGGCGGCCCGGTATCCCCCGCGGATGAGGACGGTGCTCGCCATGGCAAACGCGATGATCGTGGCCATGATGCGCGGTCGACCGTTGGTGGCCCGCTGGTAGACGGAGTTGGACACGAGACGGGATAGGAGGGTCACGGCCGCCGGGGTGCACAGCGCGTAGACGAGCAGCGCCACGAGAAACCACAGCTGCAGAAACCAGCGCAGCTCGCCCACCGGCTCGGGAACGGTATTTCCGCGTAGGAAATCCAGGAACGAGACGTCCGGGTTGTGGAAGTTGTAACTCAGCCACAGGGCGGTGGGGTTGAACAGGACCAGGGTGCACACGAAGGGAATTCCCACGCTGGCGAGCCTGCGGCGCACGGTGCGCGCGGGTCCGTACTTCCCGACGAGCATCGCGGAGAGGAATCCGGAGATCAGGAAGAAGTCCGCCATCCGGAAGAGGCCGGAGGCGTAGGCGATCCCGTTGAAGATCGGATCGTCACCGAGCGTCGAGGCGTGTACGAAGACTCCACCCAGCATGAAGATGCCGCGTAACGCGTCCAGGTGATGGTAATGCGCGTCCGGCGCGGACGGTGCCGCCTTTCCCCCCACGATGCCTCCCCCAAGACCGCCGGACCGCTCCGGCATACCCCGACGGGCGACGCCTTCCGATGAAGAGGCGGCCGGACCCCCTATCGGCCATATCATATGGAAAGCGAAGGTTGTCCCGCACGCCGGGGTCGGGAGCGCCAAGAAGACACGGCCGGGCAGCCGGTGGACTCCGCCCCGGAACTCGACATTTTCCTGACGTTGCCCCTCTATTGAGATAGAGAAGATTCGGAGATGTGCGTAGTTGTGGCGGATCGATAGAGTGAATGCCTGGCGAGCTGCCGCGACGGGCGGCTCGGCCCGTTCGCTCTTGGCCAGCGCGACTCGCCTCAAAACAGCACGGTAGCCGACAAGTCACATGATTGCGCCCCGAGGTACTGTGTTCAAGTGGGGGTGCTACGCCGGCTCATACGGGTCGGGCGCAACCTGTTGCCCGGCGGCCACCAGGAACCTCATGGCGGCGCGGCGCCGGTACAGCCGCGTTCCCACTACGGCCAGAAGCATTACCGCGCCGATCACGGCCCCCCGCCAGAGAAAACCCCAGGTGACCGACACCCATACGGTTAAGATCAGACCATAGGCGCCACGCGCGCCATCGAGCGCCATGGTCCCGGCGCCCTCACCACGCCGGGAGCGCACAAGCCTCACCAGCAGATCCTGGGCAAGCATGTCCGCGGTCATGAGCACCATCAGAAAGATGTAGTCGGACTTCCCCATCGAACCCCCGCCAAACTCGTCATCGTGCGACCATCACATACTCCGGGACCATCCCGGCAAATTATAGCTCGCGCCCGCACCGCGCACCCGTCCCGCATGGACCTCGACAATCGCGTGGTGCTAAGCCAACAGATTTTAGTCTCTCGGCGACATCGGTGATTCCTCAAGGCACCGCCGGAGAGATTGACACAGCCGTACCCGGGGTATCCCTGACTCGCAGTCCACGGAATTTCTTCCAAAGTAAATGGCGGCGCGGCACCGGAGGGAGTAGAGATGACATTCAGGAAGGGTCCGAAGTATTTTTTTCTGATCGTAATCCTGGCGCTCGGCACAATCCTTTCCGCAGCCCCATCGATGGCCTCACCGCCGGGCCGCGCCGTCGGGCGGGGTGTGCATTGCCACTGGCGTCACGTCAGTGGTCACTGGGTCTGGACGAATGGACACCGGTACTGGGTCGCCCCACGCAACGTGAGAGTATGCGGCTGAGCTCCGACTAAGACAAACACCGGTAGCGAAAAGCCCTCGCGACCACCGGCGGGAGCTGGCGAGAGATGAGTGTTGCGCCCTCGTGCGCTCCGCGCTGCGCACGAGGGCGCAACGCAGAAACCTACGCACCGCCGGGCCATCGCCTTGCGGGAGCACATCCGGATCGGCTGACTGCGCATCCCCGGCCCTTATCAACCTTGCCACCCGGCGCACCCCCGGTCTCACCGGTTACAGGGCGGCGGCGTCGAGGTCTGCGATGAAAGTGGTCCGGCGTCGGTGTTCGGCACGCAGGTGGTCGATGTACATGGCGAACCCGGCAGCGTCACCCACGGCGAAGTAGGCATCGCGGAGGTTGCGGAGCAGACCGATCGCGAACCGGTAGCGGCGCTTGTCCGCCGCGACGAGGATGCGGGTCCCGATCATCTTCTGGTAGGGCTCGAGGACGTCCTGCGGATGACTCGTCCGCCGGAGTTCAAGGAGATCGATGAGCCCTCGCTCAGAGAGCATGTCGGCATGGTCGAGGCCGGCCTCCCACGCCTCGTCGGGTCTGTCCTCGGCAAGCAGGACCATGACCAGGTCGTCAGCGTAGGTGGGTTGCCGGGCGACCCGTGCACGCAGAACGGCGATCGCCCAGTCGGCGAGCCCGGCGTCCGCCGCGCATCGCCGTGCGGTGAGGAGCAACGCCCGGTGGGCGTTCGCTGTGGGCCGGCGTTCGAAGTCTGCCCTGCGCACGGCGACAGCGGCCTCGACGTCACCGGCGTCGATCTGCAGGTCCACCAGCATGTCGCGAAGGCGGTCCGCATGCGAGCCGCCGCCGTGGTCGGCGAGTCCGCGGCGAGCCCAGTCGATCGCCTCCGCCGGACGGCCGGCGTCCCTCAGCGCTGCAACGATCCGCTGGTACTGCCTGGCGCTGTTGAGGTTGCGGGCAAGGACGGCGACATGCAGGTCGACGTCGCCGGAGACCTCCGCGAGCTGTTCCTGCAGGTCACGGGTCGCAAACTGCTGACCCCAGGACCCCGGCTCAGCGACAGCGGCGCGCTTGTCCACCTCGGTACTCAGCTCAGCCAGGCCCTCGGCGCCCAGAGCGGGTACGAAATCGGCCAAGCGGATCTCCGGCCAGCCCGGACCATCGAAGGACAGTGCCACCAGCCATCGTGCGAGACTCACCGGCCCCGGCGGAGCGGCCGTGCAGGCGCGGGCGTACAGGCCCATCATGTGATGCAGATCAGTACCGACGATTCCCGACGAATCGTCCATGTACATCAGCGCGCTGGTCATCCGGTCCACCGCCTTGCGCAGCACAGGAACCGCGATCTTCGCGTTCCCGTCGGCCACCATCCGCTCGCAATGATCGGCCAGCTCCCGCGCGGCCTGGGAGTACTCACGCCGGCCCTTGAGCGGGTCACGACGTCGGTCCCGACGCAGCGCGTTCGCCAGCACCGTCAGGTCATCGCTCAAGATCATCTACCTATCTCACCGGCTCGGACATCTTAATACTGATCTTTTACGTGTGGTGTCGGTGATTCGGGTGGTTGCGCGGCTCGTGGCGTAGGGCCGAGTGCCGGGGGTGAACGTGGCCTGGATCGCGGGGGAGCTGTTCCGGGGTGTGCACGGTGGCCGGATGCCGCCGGACGGTGCGTTGCACCATTCCAAATCCGAGCCCCGCACCGCCACAACACCCCGGCGGGCACGCGGCCACCTGCCCGCTTCGGGCCGGTTTTCCCGCCGGCCGACCACAGCCCGCGGCATCAGCCAGCCACACACCACCACCACGACCGTGACCGTGACCGCTTGACACGGTCATTCGGATTCCGCGGAACCGGGCGCCGCCTCCGGACCGGCCCCCAGCCCGCCTCGACCCACACCCGGAATCGACCCACACCGTCACCGCACCACGGCTATCGCTTCCCAGCCGCCATCCCGCCATCGTGGTCCACCACCCCAGGCACCGTGCGGCCAGAACCACCCACTCCCCACCAGCACAGCGAATCAAAACTGAGCAGCACAGGATGCTTCACTCCTGTTGCCCTGCGTCATCTTCATGGCATGATCTTGCCATGGCCGTCCTCTCCCACCCCGAGCTGCTGTTCGACGACGTCCTCATTCGCCCTGCTCAACCTGGCGGCGAGAACATCGTGCTCGACCTGCTGGCCGAGGCCGCCGCCTGGCTGCGTGGCCGAGGCATCACACAGTGGCCACCACGTTTTCCAACAAGCTCCATCCGAGGGCAGATCGCAGCGGAAGAAGCGCTCCTCATGGGAGACGTCCCACGTCCCCTCGCCACCCTCGCCATTGCCGAAGATGACAGGCAGCTCTGGGATGCCGACACCGAACCGGCCTACTACATCTCCAGGCTCGCGGTCGCCCGGCGCGCGAGCGGCGCCGACCTCGGGTACCGCATCATCGACTGGGTGGCCGGCAAAGCCGCCGAGCGCGGCTGGCAGTACGTGCGACTGGCCACAGCCAGCAACAACCCAGCATTACGGCGCTACTACAAAAGAGCCGATTTCCAGCACGTTGCCGATCCACCATGTGCACGGTGGCCAACGAGCCTCTACCAGCGGAAAGTCAGCTCCGCGCAACAGCACAGCCTGCCCCGGCCAGCCATGGCCTCGAAAGACGAACAGCGTGGAGAAGGTGACAGATGTCAGATGTGATGCGGCGTCGGTGGGCGGCAGGGCCTGTCTTGCTCCTGGTCGCCGTTTTGTCGTCATGTAGCAGCACCGCCGGCTCCGCCAGTTCCTCCGGCACCGGGCCAAGACCTCCTGTTACCTCGGCCGGCGCGGCGTCGACCGGCGCGGCGTCGACCGCCCGGCAGTCCGCCGGAACCATGGCAGCGGCGGCCAGCCGGTGCACGACGGCGGACCTTCGCGCGTCCATACCCGAAACGCCCACCCCCGGCATGTCACAGAAGAGCATCCACGTGACGTTCAGGAATCAATCCTCGACTCAATGCACACTGTCCGGATATCCCGGTGCGGAATTCCGGTCAGCGACCGGAGAAAGGTGGGACCTCGTACGTTCCACCAGCGTCGTCCGTAGGCCGATCACCCTCGCGCCCAGCGCGCAGGCCCACGCAACGCTCACCTACCTGCCGACCGATCCCGGCGACGGCACCGGAAACCCTGTCTTCAACCCGACTTCCCTCGTTCTCATACCGCCTGACGAACAGACCTCGTTGATAGTTCCGTGGGCACTCGGACCCGTCCTCAGGCAGGACGCTGCCACGCATCCCGGAACATACATCTCGGCGCTCGAGCCGAAGTCCTGACATCGAACTGGCTTCTCCCCGGACCGACCGGAGGCGTCAGCGCCCTTGGATTTTGTCCGCGAGAATCTTGGCGATCTCCTCGACGTTGTCGAGTGCGCCCGACGCCACGTCGACGACCAGATCGTAGACTTCGTCACTGGTTAATGTCAGGCGACGTCCGTGCGCCCTGGTCGAGGCCACGGCGGATACCGGCGGGACCGCCGTCAAGCGATGCGCACGGCGGGGTTGGGGCGGGCGTACCGCAGTGACAACCGCGGGAGGGCGACAGCGACCGCGGGAGGCCGACCGCGGGCGCAACCACGGGGTCGGCGCCGACCACGGGAACGGCACGCCAGCGGGAGTCGACAATCCCCGGCTGACTGCCGAGGATCATGGTGAGGCGAGCATGCGAACTCCCCGGGTGGCGATCGGCTGTCCCTGCGGCGTCGGGTTAGCCCGAAGGGGAGGCCGTCGGCGGCCTGTGCGGCGGCGCGCGCCTTGCGACCCAGGCTGGGACGGATATCGCCCAGATCATCGGGATCATCGCGGTCCCGGCGAGGCAGCCGAAACACGAGGGTGGGCGCATGTCGGCGCATCACCTGAAGGTGCCGTTCGCTTGCCTACAGCCGCCCCAGGCGATTCCCTCGGAGAGGCCAGGGAACCACCGCAAGATAGGTAGTACCCGGACGAATAGGGAGGCGCTGCGCCTTGTCATCGCGATGGACCGCGAGGAGGAGCGCACGATGGTTCCGCCCGGGGGCGTTCGCCCTGGTGGAAACCAGCGCGACCATGGTGGAGCCCGTCACTGCGGCGCGCCGCTGGCAGCCGACCGGGCACATCGAGGTTGGCCGGGACTGGCGCCGCTGCGGGGCCGAGGAGGGCGGCTGCGGCGTGCTGCTCCCCCTCAACCAACAGACCTGCCCTCGCTGCGGCCGAACAAACCGGGAGGATCTGCTGCCCCTGAACATCCGTCGCCTGCTGCCCACCCACGATGCCTACGACCACGCCGTCGCCGTGCTCCGGGGCACCTGGGCCGGGGCGAAGCCGAACCCGCCCAGCCGGCCGGAGCTCGCCGGCGCGCCGGCGGCGGTCACCAGCGGTGAGGCCGTCCCGACAGCGGCGGACACCGAACTACCCGATGTCTGAGTTTCAGCTGGGGGCCGTTGTCGTGAGGTAGCCGAGCACGGTCGGATGGCCACGCTGTGCCTCGCTGGCCGTGCCTCGCCCGGGTGGGTGGAGGCGGCGCGGCCAGCGAGGTGTCGATGCGCCCGGCACGGGGAGGGCTCTCGCGACGGGGAATGTTTCGAATGATTCCCCGCGCCGGCAGGACTCAGCAGACCGCCGACGGCGGGTACGGCGGACAGGGATTGCCGGGCGGCGGGCAGCCAGCGCCCGTGGTGAGGAAGCCGAAGGTCGCGGCCACCGCGACGGCGGCCAGGGCCCGGCGCTTTCTCGCGTTACGTGGATGCTTGCGATTGCCGCTGGATGGACGCATGTCTCGACCTCTCCACGTGCCGCCATCCCCGATCACTGTCTTTCTAACGGATCGGTTTCAATCACCGAACGCGACGCGCCGAGCCCACCTCAGCCCATTACCCGAACTTCTCCGGATCACCATCCCGCCGCAGACGGAACACCGGAATTCCCGCCGACGCCGAAATATCAAATAATCCCGGCACATCTCAACGCCGGGTCTACTCCGCTCCAGGTTCTCCAGGTTCTCCAGGTGCGCCAGGTGCGCCGAGCGGGTTCGTCAGCCAGTCACACCAGGCGTTGATTCCCTCGCCGGTGCGGGCGCTGACCGCCAGCACGTCCACCCCCGGATGGACGGCGTCGAGGTTGCGTCGGAACGCCTCGGCGTCGAAGTCGAGATGGGGCAGCAGATCCGTCTTGTTAACAAGTACAAGATCCGCGGAGCGGAACATCACCGGGTATTTAAGGGGTTTCTCCTCGCCCTCGGTCACGGCAAACACCATCGCGCGCCGGTCCTCCCCCACGGCGAACTCGGCGGGGCACACCAGGTTGCCGACGTTCTCGATGATGACGAGGTCGAGCTCGCCCAGTGGCAGCCGAGGCAGCGCCGAGGCGACCATCGGCGCATCCAGGTGGCACTCCCCGCCGAAGCCGTTTCCGGTGTTGACCAGGGCAATCGCGGCGCCGAACCCCTCGAGGCGATCCGCGTCCAGGCTGGTCTCGATGTCCCCCTCGATGATCCCGATCCGCCGGTGCGGCGCGAGACGACGCAGCGTCTCGGCGAGCAGCGTCGTCTTCCCGGCGCCGGGTGCGGACATCAGGTTCACCACGGTGACCCCGGCCGCGTCGAACGCCGCCCGGTTGGCCTGGGCGACCCGCTCGTTCTCCCCGAGAATCCGCTCCAGCACCTCGACCCGCTCCGCGCCGGTGCTGTAGCCGGAATGGTCCCCCACCGAACCGGGGCGCCCACGACCATCTTCATACGGATTGCCGGACCGGTACGAGTGACTGTCCGGGTGCGCATGGCTGCCCGGGTGCGAGTGACTGTCCGGGTGCGAGTGACTGTCCGGGTGCGGATGGAATCGACCCATGCTTCGTCACGCCTCCGCCGCGTCTGTCGCCACCTCGAAGGAGGTGACGAGGAATTCCTCGCCGCTGACCAGGTCGACGTCGGCGGCGCCACACGCGGCGCAGCGCAGGACCGGAACGGCGAGCTCGTTGTGCGCGCCGCACGCTCGGCAGCGCACTACGGCAGGGACGGACTCGACCGCCAGTTCCGACCCGGCCAGCACCCCGGCTTCGGGCCGGTCGGCATGCGCCAGCTCCCAGCAGTAGATCAGGGTGTCCGGCACCACCTGCCGCAGGGCACCCACCCGTAGCTGCACCCGGGTCACTCGCCGGCCGGCCGCGTGCCGGGTGACGATGTCCGCGACGGATCGGCAGATCGACAGTTCATGCA
>NZ_JANEZT010000103.1 GCF_025403405.1 Frankia tisae | reverse complement strand
CCCCTGCGCCGGCCTACCGCCGCCGACCCGCTGCGGGTACTGGTCACCGGCGATTCGCTGACCGAATCCCTCGGCCCGACCATCACGAACACGGCGCCGGACACGGTCCGAGCCCAGACCGAGACCCGGTTCGGCACCGGCCTGGTCCGGCCCGACTTCTTCGACTGGGCCGCCCATGCCCGCGTCCAGGTCGCCGAGCGCAACCCGGAGCTGGTCATCGTCACCATGGGCGGCAACGACGGGCAGGGCATCACGCTCGCCGATGGCACGGTGCTGCCCGCCGGATCGGCCGAGTGGGCGGCCGAGTACCAGCGGCGGGCCAGCGTCGTCATGCGGATCTGGACCGCGGACGGAGCCAGGCGGCTGCTCTGGCTCAGCCTGCCCCCGGCCCGCTCGGACCGGCTGAACGGTTACTTCCGCCAGCTGAACGCCGCGACCGCGGCCGCGACCGCGGGGGTGAACGGCGCGAGCTACCTCGACCTGGCCCCGTGGCTGTCGAAGGACGGCACCTACAGCGACTACCTGACCGCCGCCGACGGCCAGGCCGTGCTCGCCCGATCCCACGACGGGGTGCACCTGACCCTCGACGGGGCGAGGATCGCCGCGGCGCACGTGATTGACAACATCCGGAGCACCTGGCAACTCGGCTGACACCGCAACGGTCGGGTCGGGTCTGGGCCAGCCGGCCGCGGTCAGCGCACGCGGAACCCGAAGCCGGCGCCGTCGAGGTCCGCGCGCGCCCGGGTCACCGCCGCGTGGGCGTCCACCAGTACCTCGCGGACGCCCGGGCGGGCGGCATCGGCTGCGGCCAGCGCGGTGAGCAGATCCTCGGCAAGCACCGCGAGCTGGTCGGGCAGGGCGTGGGGGGCGAGTCTCGGCGGACGGGCCCCGGCGGGGGCACCTGTGCCGATGCGCTCGCCGAGCGCGGCCAGCTCGTCGAGGAGCCGACCCGTGCGCTCCGCCCGGGTCATCCCCGAACCCACCGCAACGTCCCAGGACGAGCCGGCCCATCCCCGGATGCGGCGGATGAGCAGATCCGCCTCCCGACTGAGATCATCGACCTCATCGGACATCCGGGCATGATACCCCACGAGCCTCGAACGGGGCCTTGCCCTTTGCTGTGGCCTGGGGCACCCTTGCGACATGAGCCGTTGACGTCGGGTTTCACTTCTGGAGGCGCGCATGTCGCTGAACCGCTCCCCGCAGACCCATCAGACCCTCATCGAACGGATCCCGAAGGTAACGGGCCACGGGGTAAACCACTGGCTAAGCCGGCTGGACGACGGTCCAGGCCTGCTGCGCTTCACCGAACGGGTGAACTGGCTGCGCGCCGAGCACGACCTTCCGCACAGCTTCGCGGCGGCCCTCGTCCACGAGGCGGACCTGCGGCGGCGAGCAATCCGGGCGTAGGCACTGTGGCGCCGTGGCCGGTGCGGACGGCCCGCCACGGCGCCCCCGCCGGGTGCGCCGCGTCCCGTCGGCGACAATGGGCGCATGGACCTCGCCGCAGCTACCGAGTTCGTCCGCGATCATCACCGGGCGGTCCTGAGTACCACCCGTCGGGACGGCAGCCCGCAGATGTCGCCGGTGTCGGTCGGGTTGGATACCGAGAGTCGCCTGCTGATCAGCACCAGGCTCACCGCCTACAAGGTCGGGCATGTCGAGCGGGATGCGACCGTGCGGCTCTGCGTGCTGCCGGACGACTTCTTCGGACCGTGGGTGCAGATCACCGGCACCGCGGAGGTCGTCCGACTGCCCACGGCGATGGAACTGCTGGTCGATTACTACCGCGACCTCGCTGGCGAGCATCCCGACTGGGACGACTACCGGGCGGCGATGATCCGCGACCAACGCTGCATCCTGCGCATCACTCCCACCGTTGCCGGCCCGGACCACTCCGGCTGAGCCGATCCGGCCCCCCGCTCCCAGGGCCGGCCTACTGGCCTGCCCTGGACTCCGCCGGCGCGGCACGGACCCTACTGGCGCAGTTTGGACAGCAGCCGCAGCATCTCCAGGTAGACCCAGACGAAGCCGATCAGCAGGCCGAAACCGGCCCGCCATGCCTCGGAACGCGGTGCGCCGGTGGCGATCGCCCGCTCGATGTAGTCGAAGTCGAGGATGAACTGGAGACTCGCGACGCCGAGCACCAGCACGCTGAACAGGATGCCCAGCGGCGTCGCGTCGTTGATGATCGGCAGGTGGCTGCCGCTGACCGCCCTGATGACCAGGTCTACCAGGCTGAGCAGGACTACGCCGAGCAGCACGCCGGTGACGACGCGGGCCATCCGTGGGGTGGCTCGCAGCCGGCGGCTGCGGTAGGCGAGGAGCATCACGATGAAGATCAGCCCGGTGCCGAGCAGGGCCTGCGGGACGATGCCTCCGAAGGCATCCTCGTAGTAGCGCGAGATCGCCCCCACCGCGACGCCCTCGATCAGCGCGAACGCGATGACCAGGGACGGGCGCAGCCGGTTGCGCATCGAGACGACGAGGCTGATGACCAGTGCGATGAGACCGGCGGCCAGCGCGATGCCCGGGGCATCGCGCCCGACCACCCAGCCGACGGCACCGCCGACGCCCAGCAGGGCGAACAGCCCCAGTGTGTGCACGACGACGTCGTCGACGGTGAGGGTGGTCGGCTGCCGGTAGTGGCTGGCGAGCTCCTCCGGGGTGGGCGTCGGCGGCGGCGCGAACCCGCCGCGGCGCAGCACAGGGTTGGAGGAACGAAGGTCGGCCATCGAGCCGGCTCCTCTCGGTCGCCACCGGGGCGACGCCACCGTCGTCATCGGGTGCACATGTCAACCCCCGCAACGAACCCACTACCGGGGAGGTTCCCGCCGGTCGGCCGACACCGCGCCGGGCCAGGCCGGGTCAGGGAACCCCCGGCCGGCAGAAGTTGTAACTAATCCAGGACAGAAAGTAACGGGCGGGAGTGGGCGAGGAATCATTGCGCCCCCCTCGCCGCGACTCACCTCAGCATGGCGACGAAGCCTTCCATGCCGATCACCCGCGGCGTTCACCAACGCACGCGGGCGGTCAGCAATGGATTGTGCCGGTGGTCGGAGTCGAACCGACACTCGAGCTGTTTTTAGGACAGCCTCCTCTACCAGTTGGGATACACCGGCTCGTCTACATCGTTGATGTTTCTACCATGCTGCGTAGGGTCTGGGAATAACACATCGCGGAAAAAGTGGTCGGGAGATGGCGGCCCCACCGAAAGCGTGACTCTTCGTGACTAGGGTGCTGCCACATTGCCATCCCCGCCGATCAGTGGACGGCCCAGATCGCTGGAATGCCGAGCTCGCAGCTCGTTAGCGGCGTCGGGCCAGTCCGGAGTTGCCGGAATGCCGCCCCCACCTTGGTGCCGTTAAGCGACGGCGGCCAGCGAACCCCCCGAGAGACGGGGATTCACCGGCCGCGGTGTGGTCGGGGCGCGGCCCGCGGGCGCGGGCGACAGTCAGCTCCGTGGCTGCGCGGCCTGCGAGTTCGCCTCCGCCGCAGCAGCGGCCGGCGTGGGCGTCACCGGCGGGTTGGACCCGGTGGGGGCGGCCTCGCCGGCAGTGGAACCTGCGGCGGAGCCGCCGATCGCGGCCGGCGCGGCCGGTGCCGCGCGCGAGTCCGGGGCCTCGGCGGGCCGCTCGGGAGCCGTGGCAGGCTCGGGAGACGCCACCCGGCGGAACTCCGCCCGGGGGTCGGCGAACGAGCCCAGCGAGACGATCTCCCGGCGGAAGAACAACGCCAGGGTCCAGTCCGCGACCACGCGGGCCTTGCGGTTCACCGTGGGCACCCGGCTGAGGTGGTATGTCCGGTGCATCAGCCAGGCGGGCCAGCCCCGCAGCCTGACCCCGTACACCTCGGCCACGCCCTTGTGCAGCCCCAGGGAGGCCACGCTGCCGGCATAGCTGTGCTCGTAGGGCCTGATGGGCTCGTGCCGCAGCTCGGCGAGGAGGTTCCCCGCCAACCGGCGGGCCTGGCGGACAGCATGCTGGGCGGACGGCGCGGTGGTCGCCCCCTCGCCCTTGGTCAGATCGGGCACGGCCGCGCAGTCACCGGCGGTCCAGGCGTCCGCCACCCCGTCGACCTGGAGGAAGGCGGTGGCCCGCAGCCGGCCGCGGTCATCGAGCGGGAGATCGGTCCGGGCGAGCATCGGGTTGGGCTTGACACCCGCCGTCCACACCACGGTGCCGGCCTCGAACCGCTCTCCGTCGCCGAGAACGACATGGCCGTCGAGCAGGCTTTCGACCCTGGTGTTCAGCTTCACCTGAATTCCGCGATGTTCGAGCTGCTTGACCGTATACAGCCCCATTGCGGGCGAGACCTCCGGAAGAATACGGCCCGTCGCCTCCACCAGAACCCAGCGCATATCCGCGGGCTCCAGATCCGGGTAATAAGAACATGCATCACGCGCCATGTCCTCAAGCTCGGCGAGCGCCTCAATTCCGGCATATCCGCCACCGATGAAGAGGAACGTGAGCGCGCGCCGCCGCACCGCGGAATCGGTCGCCGAAGCGGCCGCGTCGAGCCGACTGATGACCTGGTTTCGGAGATAGATGGCCTCGGCCGCGCTCTTGAATCCGATTCCCTGTTCGGCGAGGCCCGGGATCGGCAGCGTCCGTGCCACCGAACCAGGACATATCACCAAAATATCGTACTTAAGGTCAAAAGTTTCGCCTAGTGGCGGCTGAACGGACGCTGTGCGTTGCTCATGTGACACGGCCACCACATGACCGCTGATGACCCGGCACCCTTTGAGCACCTTACGTAGCGGGACGACCACGTGACGTGGCTCAAGGTTGCCGGCGGCCGCCTCCGGGAGAAACGGCTGATAGGTCATGTATGAGTTGGGTTCGACTACGGAGATGGTCGCCTCGTCCCCGTCCAGCTTCCGCTGAAGCCGCAGGGCCGTGTACATGCCGACGTATCCCCCGCCGACGATGAGGATGTGCGGTGCCTGCCCATAGCCCATGCGAAAACGGTACCCACGGGGGTCGAGTTACACCCTGCATCGAGGCCGCCGACCCAGCCAATTCCGTGACGCAGGACACCAATTCGCCAGGTTCTTCGGCCCATCTCACGACCGCCGCGGCAGTGCCGTGGCTCACGTACTGTGTCAGCGACCACAACGCGAGGACTTAGACGCGACGCTCACCCACTTCTGCCAGCGCCGCCGCGGAGCCGAAAACCGTGTCCAGCATCACCTCCGTGACCCGTCCGGTGAAGGTGTTCTGCTGGCTCGGGTGATAACAACCCACAACACGGACCCCGGCCTCGGGAAGGTCGGCCCGGGCTCCATGGCCAAACGGCACCCGGGGTGCCGGTACGGAGTACCCGGCCTGCGCCAGCGCCGGCCACAACGCCGTCCACGCGAAGCCGCCGAGAACGACGACGACCCGCAGCGTCGGCCGGACGAGCTCCAGATCCCGGACCAGCCACGGGCGGCAGGTGTCCCGCTCCGCCGTCGTCGGCTTGTTCGCCGGCGGCGCGCAGCGCACGGCCGCGACGATCCTGGTGCCCCGAAGTCGCTGGCCGTCCCCAGCGGACTGCGACATCACCTGGGTGGCGAGCCCGACCCGGTGCAACGAGGCGAACAGCCAGTCGCCGCTGCGGTCGCCGGTGAAGATGCGCCCGGTGCGATTGCCGCCGTGGGCGGCGGGGGCGAGGCCCACGATCAGGATTCGGGCATCGGCCGGGCCGAACGAGGACACCGGGCGCCCCCAGTACGGCTGGGAGGCGAACGCGGCCCGGCGGACCTGCGCGACCTCCTCCCGCCACGAGACCAGGCGCGGGCAGGCTCGGCAGACCGACATCCGGGCGTCGAGCGCATCCGTGTCGGAGGCGCCGGCGGCCAGCTCACGCACCAGCGCGGGCGACGCAGCAACCGGAGTGGTCGGGTCCGCGAAGTCACCCGGCCAGCCGTCGCCCGGTCGCGCGGGGCCGCGCCGCGGGCCGGCCGTCATCCCGCGGCGGGACCGGCCACGGTCGGCAGGGACGGCGCGGTCGGCGACGGCGGCACGGCGGCGCTCCCCGCAGCCGGGCTCCCCACGGCTGGCGGGGCGATGGCCAGGGCCAACGCGATCCCGTCGAGGATGTCCCGCTCGCTGGCGACGATCGACGCGGCGCCGGTGCGCTCGACCAGCGTGCGCAGCACGAGCGCACCGGAGGCGATGACGTCCACCCGCCCCGGGTGCATCACCGCAAGCGCCGCCCGCTCGTCGTGCGTCATACCCAGCAACCGCTCGGTGACGGCGGCAACCTGCTCGGCGCTCGTCACCGACAGGTGGATGCGATCCGCGTCGTATCCCTGCAGCCCGGCGGCCAGAGCGGCGACGGTGGTGACGGTCCCGGCGACGCCCACCAGGGTGGCGGCCTCGGTCAGCGGCACCGTCTGGGCGGCGAGGTCGAGCGCGGCGTGCACGTCGGCGACGATCGCCGCGGCCTGCGCCGGGGTCGGGGGGTCGTCGCGCAGGTGGCGCTCGGCCAACCGGACGCAGCCGACGTTCACCGAGCGGGCCGCCCGCACGCCGCGTGCGTCCCCGAACACGAGCTCCGTCGAACCCCCGCCGATGTCGGCGAGCAGGATCGGGGTGGCGACCGACGAGACGCCGACCGGGCCGGACAGACCGATCTTTCCAAGCTGGCCGGATGTTTCCGTCGGGCCTGGCGCGCCGAACCCGACACCGGATGCTCCGCGCGCGCCCGAAGGGCCCGGGCTGCCGGATGGTCCGGGCTGCCCGGATGCGTCCGACCAGTCGGACGCTCCCGGCTGGCTCGGCGCCCCCGCCGGGCCCGGCCCTCCGAACTGGCCCGATCCGCCGACGAGATCGCCGATCGCGCCGCCGAACGACAGCGCCGCCTCCTCGTCCCCGCTGATCACTTCGGGGTCGACCCCGAGGATCGCACGGACGCCGGCGACCAGCTCGCCGCGGTTGCGGGCGTCTCGGGTGGCGCTCGTGGCCACCATCCGCACCCGGGTGGCGCCCAGGCGTTCGATCTCGGCGGCATAGCCGCGCAGTGCGGCGAGGGTCCGCGCCAGCGCCTCGGGGGCGAGCTCACCGGTGCGATCCACTCCGGCGCCCAGCCGGACGATCTCCATCCGGCGGGTCAGCTCATGCAATCTGGACCCGTCGTAGTCCGCCACCAGCAGGCGGATCGAGTTGGTCCCGCAGTCGATCGCGGCGACGCGGCTCATGCCGGTACCTCTCCCGTCGTCGTCCCCGCGGTCCTCGCGGTCCCCGCCACAGCCCCGACTGCTCCCACCGGTTGGGCCGGGCCCGCGGCCACGCACGGCCCCCGCTGGCCCCAGTCACCGACGGCGGCGAGCGCCTCGTCCCCGAAGGGATTCACCCCCGGCCCCACGGCCAGGCTGTGCGCGACGAGGACGTGCAGGCATTTGACCCGCTCCGGCATGCCGCCGGCGCTCGGGGCGCCGGGCAGAACATCGTGGGCGTCGCGGCGGGCGAGGTAATCCCGGTGCGCCGCGGCGTAGTCGACGGCGAGCTCGGGATCGTCGGCGAGCCGCGCCGTCATCTCCCGCATGACTCCGGCGGCCTCCAGCCGCGACACCGCGGCCGCGGCGCGCGGACAGGTGAGGTAGTACAGCGTGGGGAACGGCGAGCCGTCGGGCAACCGTGGAGCCGTCTCCACCACGTCCGGCAGCCCGCAGGAACAGTGGTGGGCGACAGCCAGGACCCCGCGCGGCTCACGGGACAGCTGCCGCCCGACGATCTCGACCTCCGCGGCCGTCACCGCCGTCGACACCACGTTCTCCTCCCGCACCGCGACGTACTCCTCCCGGGGACAGCAACCATGCACCCCTACCGCCGCCTAGCATCGCAGATCCACGGACACCGCAGATCCACGGGTGAGCCCGGGCCGAAGCCGCCCGCACGCGCGCCTATGGCGCCGCGATCTCCGACCACAACCGGCCATACCAGGCCGAGCTGCCGGACGATCCCCCGTGCTCGTCGCCGCCGACGGGCGCCGGGGTGGGGGCGGCCGGCATCAGGTACGCCCGCTCGCCCGGCTTGATGTAGTGCAGCCGCCGGCGCGCCTCGTCGGAGACCCAGGCCTGATCGTCGTAGCGCTCGACCGTGGAGCGCAGCTCGTTGACCCGGGTCTGGGTCTGCGCGTTCGTCCGGGCAAGCTCGGAGAGCTTGCTCTGCTGCTTGAGGTACAGCCGCAGCGGATAGGCGAGTGTCAGAACCAGCACGCAGATCACGACGGCGAGCAGGGTCGCCCTCGTGGTCAACGCGGCACGCGGCGGCGGCATGCGGATCAGGCGGGCTGCCCGTGCCGCGGGAAGGCTCCGGCACCGGCGTAACGGGCCGCGTCGTCGAGCTCCTCCTCGATCCGCAGCAGCTGGTTGTACTTCGCGACCCGCTCGGTGCGGGCCGGGGCGCCGGTCTTGATCTGGCCGCAGTCGACGGCGACGGCGAGGTCGGCGATCGTGGTGTCCTCGGTCTCCCCGGAGCGGTGCGACATCATCGCCCGGTAGCCGCTGCGGTGGGCGAGGTTCACCGCGTCGAGAGTCTCGGTGAGCGTGCCGATCTGGTTGACCTTGACCAGGAGGGCGTTGGCCGCCTTGGAGGCGATGCCGCGGGCGAGCCGCTCCGGGTTGGTGACGAACAGGTCGTCCCCGACGAGCTGCACCTTGCTGCCGAGCCGCTCGGTCAGCGCCACCCAGCCGGACCAGTCGTCCTCGGCCAGCGGGTCCTCGATGGACACGATCGGGTAGGCACCGACGAGATCGGCGTAGTAGTCGCTGAGCTGCTCGGCGGTGCGGGCGCTGCCCTCGAAGGTGTACGCGCCGTCCGCGTAGAACTCGGTGGAGGCGACGTCGAGGGCGAGGACGATGTCCGAGCCGAGGCGCAGGCCGACCTTGTCGACGGCCTCGGCGATGAGGTCGAGCGCCTCCCGGTTGGCGGGCAGGCTGGGGGCGAAGCCGCCCTCGTCGCCGACGCCGGTCCCCAGGCCCCGGGCCTTGAGCACGCTCTTGAGCGCGTGGTAGACCTCGGCGCCCCAGCGCAACGCCTCCGAGAAGGTGGTCGCCCCGATCGGGGCGATCATGAACTCCTGGATGTCGACGTTCGTGTCGGCGTGCGCGCCGCCGTTGAGAATGTTCAACATCGGCACCGGCAGCAGGTGAGCGCTCGGGCCGCCAAGGTAGCGGAACAGCGGCAGCCCGCTGGCGGCCGCGGCCGCCTTGGCCACCGCGAGGCTCACGCCGAGCAGGGCGTTGGCGCCGAGGGCGGACTTGCCCGGGGTGCCGTCGAGGTCGATGAGCGTCTGGTCGAGCAGGCGCTGCTCGGTGGCCTCCAGCCCGATGATCGCCGGGCCGATCCGCTCGATCACCGCACCGACGGCCTTGGTGACGCCCTTGCCGCCGTAACGGTCCTCCCCGTCACGCAGCTCCACGGCCTCGAAGGCACCGGTGCTGGCCCCGCTGGGGACCGCGGCGCGGCCCAACGTCCCGTCCTCCAGGACGACTTCGACCTCGACGGTGGGGTTGCCACGCGAGTCAAGGATCTCGCGGGCTCCGACAGCCTCGATGGACGGCACGGCTAGGACCTCCGAATGCGACAACTCGAACGCGACGACACGATGGCACCGAACAGACCGCCGCGGACCGACGCCCCGGAAGCACCCGCACCGCACCGGGCACCGCGACACGCCCGACGGCGTGGCGGGCCCATGCCGCGGGACGAGCGGAGCCGTCCGGACGAACCGGTCGCTGCGAGACTACCGTCGCGCCCCGCCGGCGCGGCGCTGATCCCGGCGCGTCGCGGAAGGTTCCGGCCGGGGTCCAGTGAGGGTCCGCTGCCCGCGACCGGCCCCCGGCCGCCCCGTCCACCCCCGACACGGCGGCCGCGGTGTCACGCATCCCACAGCCGCCGAGCCGTGGCACGTCCCCGACCCGGGCACCCAGGTGGGGCCGCGCCCGCGCGGGTTCAGCCGATGCGCCCGAGCGGCGGCATCATCAGCGGCCCACCGACGGGCAGGCCCAGCCGCGCGGCCACCGGAGCCCAGTGTCCCCAGCCGGCAGCGAATCCACCGGCACCACCGAACCCGCCGGCACCACCGAACCCCGCCCCGGCGCCGAGCAAGGCAGCCAACCCGCCGCCCAGGACACCGCCCAGCCGGGCCGGCCGGGCCGCCGCCGCGGCGCCGCGATCCTCGCTGGACTTCGGGGTCCGGACCCGTTCCAGCACGGACGGCCTGGGCGTCAGCCGCACCCGCGGCGTGTCCCCCTCGGGCAGCCCAGCCCGGATCCAGGCCAGCCTGAGGGCGTCCGTCAGCCCACCGAGCTCGTCGACCAGGCCGTTCGCGTGGGCATCGGCCCCCGTCCACACCCGGCCGCGGGCCAGCTCGTGCACCTGCTCCCGAGTCAGCCGCCGGGCCGCGGCCACCTTGTCGACGAAGTCCGCATAGACGCGGTCGAGGAACTCCTCCAACTTCTCCCGCTCCCCCACGGTGAACGGGCGCCGCGGCGACATCATCAGGGCATGCTCGCCCTCGGCGACCGCGCCGAAGCCCACCCCGACCTTGTCGAGCAGCTCCTGGACCACCTGCTTGCCGGCGAACACCCCGATGGACCCGGTCAGCGTGCCGGGATTCGCGACGATGAGGTCCGCGGCCAGGGAGACGAAGTAGCCGCCGGACGCGGCGACATCCCCCATCGACACGACGAGTGGGCGGCCGCTGGCCCGGAACCGCTCGGCCTCCCGGCGTACCAGATCCGAGGCGACGTAGGAACCACCCGGGCTGTTCACCCGGAACACCGCCGCCGCCACATCCTCGTCGCGCGCGGCGGCCCGGAACGCCGCCGCGGCAGCCTCCGCGGCGAGCACCGGGCTGGCGAACGGCCCCGGGTTGCCCTGCCCGAGGATGACCTGGCCGGTGCCGTGGATGAGCGCGACGACCGACCGGCGTGGGTCGCGATGCGCCGCGGTGACCGACGGCGCCAGCGGGACACCCCGGGTGTCCCCGGCGGCCGCGCCGTCGTCGAGCGACCCCGCCGTACCCGAGCCCGGCCCGGTGCCGGCTGCGGGGGCATCGACCCGGCGCTGCGGCGCGGGTGCGGTCTCGCGCAGGAAGAAGGCGCCCGGACCCCGCGCGGTGAGGGTCGCGACCCGACGCACCGGCGACTTCTCCCGCCGCTCGGCGAGCCGGCGGTAGGCGGAGGCGTACATCAGCACCGGCTCGGCGCCCTCGCCCCCGGATCCGCCATCCGATTCCCCGGCGGCGAGGTCGATGTCCGCGGTGGGGGCGAGATCGGCGTCGAACACCCCGGCCGGCCCAGTCTCGGCCGGCCCAGTCCCGGCCGGCCCAGCCCCGGCCGGCCCAGCCCCGGCCGCGCCGGGCGCCGCAGAGGCATCGCCCGCCGACGAGCGGCGGACCCGTTCCCGCGCGGCCGCGTACACCTCGTCGCGGTAGCCGAGGCGGTCGATGAGCCCCACGTCGAGAGCGACGGTGCCGGCCAGCGGGCCGAGGTCGATCAGCCGGCGGACCCGGTCAGCCGGCATCCGGCGGCCCTCGGCGATGCCGGCCACGACCTGCTCCGAGCTGGACTCGATGATCCGGCTCATCGCCTCCAGGTGCGCCGGCGTGAAGTCCCGCTCGACGAGCGTGTTCACCGCGTTCTTGTATTCGTAGCGCTGGCCGATCTCGACCGAGACGCCGAGCCGGTCCAGCGCGCCGCGCAGGAACGGCGTCTCCATCCCCAGGCCGGTCAGCCCGCAGTCCCCGGACGGGGCCAGCCAGATCTCGTCGAACGCACAGGCGAGGTAGTACGGGCCGGTGCCGCCGCCGAACTCGCCGAAGGTGTCCGCGTAGGCGATGGCCGTGCCGCCAGCGGCCCGGAAGACGCCGATCGCCGCCCGGATCTCCTGGATGCGGGCCAGCGGCGTCCCGGCGGCGGCGATGTGCGCGACCACGACCGACACCCGCGGATCCTCGGCGGCATGACGGAGCGCCTCCACAAGATCACGCAAAGTGGTGCGCCGGTGGGCGAGGGCGAGGGTGACCGGGTCGCTGGGAACGCCTTCGAGCGGATCGACCGTCAGATCGAGTTCCAGGACGATCGGAGCCGTCCGCCGCGCCGCGATCTGGCGGACGTCGGCCAGCGCCTTACGTGGGGTGGCAGCCATGGTCAGAGGCTAGTACCACCGACCCCCCAGGTTCTCCCGGCCGCGGCAACCTCACGGTCGTCCCGCGATCACCCAACCGGCGTGACGCCGTCACCCGACCCCGCCGATGCGACCCACAGTTCCCGCCAGCGCGCGCCGGGCAGCGTAGCCGGGGCGGCGCCGTCCACCCGGGCCGCCCGCTCGGCGGCGGCCAGCCGATCCCGGAAACGGCGTGCCGACGTGCGCAGGGCCCGCTCCGGATCGACCCGGGCCGCCCGCGCGAGTGCGACGGCGGCGACGAGCAGATCACCGAGGACGTCGTCGGCGGCCACACCCGGCCGGCCAAGCGCCCGGGCGGCGGCGGCCGCGATCGCCGCGACCCGCTCGCCGGCCTCGGCTACCCCGTCGGACCCAGCCACCTCACCTGATCCGGCCACCTCGCCGGGCTCCGCCGTCCCACCAGACTCCGCCGTTCCACCAGACTCCGCCGCCCCACCGAGCCCGGCCTGCGCGCCGCCCGTCCCACCGGCGATCCCGGTGAACGCGAGATCCACCGGCACACCGATCCCGCCGGCGCGCTTGAGCAGTTTGGCCGCGAGTGTCAGCGCCGGCTGAGACAGCGCCACCCCCTCGGTCACCGAGGCGCGCCCCTTCTCCACCGCCTTGATCGCCTCCCAGTTGGCGGCGACGTTCGCCGACCCGTCGACGACCACGTCGGCGAACACGTGCGGGTGACGCCGGATCAGCTTCGCGACCAGCCCCGCCGCCACATCGTCGACATCCCAGCCGTCGCCCGCGCGCTCGGCGGCGATCCGGGCGTGGAAGAGCACCTGCATGAGCACGTCGCCGAGCTCCTCGCGCAGCTCGGCGAGGTCGCCGTCCTCGATTGCCTGGTACGCCTCGTAGGTCTCCTCGATCAGGTAGGGGGCGAGGGACTCGTGGGTCTGCTCGGCATCCCACGGGCAGCCACCCGGAGAGCGCAGCCGGTCCATCACCGCCACGGCGTCGAGCAGGACCGACCCGGGCAGCTCCGCCGTACCGGCGAGGGTGCCCACCACGATCCCGGCGGACGGCGTCGCGCCCGCGTCAGGGCCGGCCGGTGGACGGGGCTGGGCGAGGCGGTCGAGCAACAGGTCGAGCGGCGCCGGCGCGGACGGGTCCGGCAGCCAGGCGAGCTCGGTCGCCGCCGGATCTGGCAGACCGGCGCGCAGGAGGGCGGCCAGATCGTCCCCCGCCCGATCGGCCGCCGCGTGGCCGTCGACGAGGACGACGGTGGCACCGGCGGCGCGCAGGGCGGCAAGCTGCGGATGGTTCGCGGCGGCGGTCAGCACCGGCATCCGGCGCACCAGATCCCACGCCGGCGCGGTGAGCAGGCCCGGGGCGACCCGCGGGCTGGTGACGACCACGGTGATCCGCAGCATCATGACGTCCACTCGCTATCAGCTGGTCGGGTTGGGACTGGGCGGTCAGGACTGGGCGGTCAGGTCCACGGTGGGGACGGGCACGGGCCGGCTGGCGATCGAGCCGTCCGCGGCGATCACGGCGAACTGGCCGGTGTTCCAGGTCCCGAACCGCGGGTTGATCGAGATCGGGTCCTTCCTCTCAGCCTGCGCGAGGACGGGTTGCAGCTTCGCTGAACGCTCCTGGCTGACGATGAAGCGGGCCAGGTACGGCTTCGCCTGCGCGTAGGTGAGCGGGATTCGGCCGACCCGGTCGACGATGCTGCCGTACTGCTCCCGAGTCTCCGCCTCGGTGGCGAGCAGGTGCGGGCTGACCCGGTCGCTCAGCGCCGACTCCAACGCCCCGGAACGCACGATGACGGAGACGTCGCGCGGCGCGAATCCCACGGCGGCCGCCTGCCGCTCGAACGCCTGCACGCTGCCGAACTGCAGGACGGCGTAGGCCTGGTAGAAGGAGGCGACATCGGCGGAGCTCAGCCTGATGCCGCGTCGGGCCGCCTCGTCGGAGAGCAGTTGGAGCTGCACGAGGGAGGTCAGCGTGCGCCGTTGCAGTTCGAGGCGGTTGAGGGCACTCGACGCGGGCTGCCCGGACTGCGAGACCGGCACGGCGTCGGCGGCCGCGAGCCCCCGCTCGACGATGCCGCGCAGCTGCGAGGTCTCGATGGACTGCGATCCGACCTGGGCGGCGGCCCCGGCGTGCGTCGTGCAGGCCGTCCCTGCGGTCCCGACCAGCACGACAAGCCCGACACCGGCGAGGAGACGGGAGAGCTTCACGACTCCAGACGCTATCCGCTCGCCTGTGGTGAAGCACACCTCCCTCGCCCGACGCCGCCGTATTTCCCACGGTGCCGCCCGTTGGATCCCGTGTCGGGCGCCGCTCAGCCCGCGGCCGCCGCGGCGACCGAATCGCCGGCGACGGCAGCCAGCAGCTGACCCGCCCAGGCGAGCAGCTCTCGGTCACGCAGCGGCCGGGAGCCGATGCGACCCGTCTCCGTCGGGGCCGGCACCAGCACGATCCGCATCGCGGGCTTCACCACCGCGCCCTTGTACAGGCGGGTCAGGCGCATGGTCTGGCTCTCCCGCAGCTCCAGCGGCGCGAAGCGGATCTGGCGGCCGGCAGCGGTGATCTCGGCAACGCCGAAGCGGCGCGCGAGCACCCGCAGGCCGGCGACGGCGAGCAGGTTCTCCACCGGCTCGGGCACCGGGCCGAACCGGTCCACCAGCTCCCCCCGCACCTCGTCGATGTCGGCGTCGGTGACCGCGCCCGCGAGCCGGCGGTAGGCGTCCAGGCGCAGCCGTTCGCTGGGCACGTAATCGTGCGGCAGGCTCGCGTCGACGGGAAGCTCGACCTTCGCCTCGGGCGGCTCGGACACCTTGTCCTTGCGGTACTCGGCGACCGCCTCGCCGACCATCCGCACGTACATGTCGAACCCGACGGAGGCGATGTGCCCGGACTGCTCCCCGCCGAGCAGGTTGCCGGCGCCGCGGATCTCCAGGTCCTTCATGGCCACGGCCATGCCGGCGCCGAGGTCGTTGTGCTGGGCGATGGTGGCCAGCCGGTCGTGGGCGGTCTCGGTCAGCGGCTTGTCCGGCGGGTACAGGAAGTAGGCGTACGCGCGGTCGCGGCCGCGGCCGACCCGGCCGCGGAGCTGGTGGAGCTGGGACAGGCCGAACACGTCGGCCCGCTCGACGACGAGGGTGTTGGCGTTGGAGATGTCCAGGCCCGACTCGACGATCGTCGTGCAGACCAGGACGTCGAACTTCTTCTCCCAGAAGGAGACCATCACCTGTTCGAGGGCGTCCTCGTGCATCTGGCCGTGCGCGGTGGCGATCCGGGCCTCGGGAACCAGCTCGCGCAGCCGGGCGGCGGCCCGGTCGATCGACTCCACCCGGTTGTGGATGAAGAAGACCTGACCCTCTCGCAGCAGCTCCCGGCGGATCGCGGCGGCGACCTGCCGGGTGTCGTAGGGGGCGACGGAGGTCAGCACCGGGTGGCGTTCCTCCGGCGGGGTGTCGATGGTCGACAGCTCCCGGATGCCAGTGATCGACATCTCCAGGGTGCGCGGGATCGGGGTGGCGCTCATCGTGAGCACATCCACCGCCGTGCGCATCTGCTTGAGCTGCTCCTTGTGCTCGACGCCGAAGCGCTGCTCCTCGTCGACGATCACGAGGCCCAGGTCCTTGAACCGGCTCTCCCCGGACAGCAGCCGGTGGGTGCCGATGACGACGTCGACAGTGCCGTCGGCGAGGCCCTCCTGCACCGCCTTCTGCTCGCCGGCCGAGTTGAACCGGCTCATCGCCTTGACGACGACGGGGAACGCAGCGTAACGCTCCGAGAAGGTCTGAAAATGCTGCTGGACCAGCAACGTCGTCGGGACCAGCACGGCGACCTGCTTGCCGTCCTGCACGGCCTTGAACGCCGCCCGCACGGCGATCTCCGTCTTGCCGTAGCCGACATCACCGCAGATCACCCGGTCCATCGGGACGGGCTTTTCCATGTCGGCCTTGACCTCGTCGATCGCGGCGAGCTGGTCGGGCGTCTCGCGAAAGGGGAAGGCGTCCTCCAGCTCGCGCTGCCACGGGTTGTCCGGGGCGAAGGCATGCCCGGGGGCGGCCATCCTGGCGCTGTAGAGCCGGATCAGCTCACCGGCGATCTCCTTGACCGCCTTGCGGGCGCGGGTCTTGCGCTTGGCCCAGTCGGCGCCGCCGATGCGGTCCAGGCTCGGCGCATCCCCGCCGACGTACCGGGTGATCTGTTCGAGCTGGTCGGTGGGGACGTAGAGCCGGTCGCCCCGGGCGTACTCCAGCAGCAGGTACTCACGCTTCGCCCCGGCGACGGTCCGGGTGACCATCTCGACGTAGCGGCCGACGCCGTGCGCATCGTGCACGACCATGTCGCCGGGGGCCAGGGCGAGCGGGTCGATGCCCTTGCGCCGCCGGCTGGGCATCCGCCGCATGTCCTTGGTGGTGACCCCGCGGGCACCAGCAATGTCGCTTTCGGTAAGGACTGCCAGGCGCAGTGTGTCGCTGATGAAGCCGGTGACGAGCTGCCCGCGGGTCACCACGACGACCCCGGCGACGAGCTCGGCATCCTCGGCGTAGCGGGCGCCGAGGTCGGCCTCGCGCAGCAGCTCCACCAGGCGCTGGGCCGGCCCGTGCCCCTCGGTCACGAGCAGCACGCGCCACGATTCGGCCTGCCAGCCCTTGACGTCGGCGATGACGGCGGCGGTGTCACCGTGGTACAGCGGCGCCGGTCGCAGGCTCGCGACCACCGTGTCGTCGCCCTCGGCGACGAGCCCGCCCGCCTCGGGGCCGGCCGGTGCCGAGGCGAAGGGGGTGACCGACCACCAGGGCAACCCAAGCTCCCCCGCGCGCTCGCGGACCTCCGCGATGGAGCGGTAGGCCGCGGCACCGAGGTCGATCGGGGCCCCGCCGCCGAGGGCCGCGACGCTCCAGGACGCCTCCAGGAACTCCTGGCTGGTGCGCACCAGCTCGCTCGCCCGGGAACGGACCCGCTCCGGGTCGCAGACGAGGACGTGGGTGCCGGCCGGCAGCTCGTCGAGCAGCAGCGACATCTCGTCGACGAGGACCGGCGCCAGCGCCTCCATACCGTCCACGGGAATGCCATTGGCGATCTTGTCGAGCATGTCCACCACCTGGGGGTGGCGAAGGGCGAGCTCGGCGGCCCGGCCGCGGACCTCCTCGGTGAGCAGCAGCTCGCGGCACGGCGGCGCGAACAGTCCGCGCCTGCCGGGGCCGGCCGGGCCGGCCTCATCCTCGGGCAGCGCCCGCTGGTCGGCGACGGCGAACCGGCGGACGTCCTCCACCTCGTCGCCGAAGAACTCCACCCGCAGCGGATGCTCCTCGGTCGGCGGGAAGACGTCGAGAATCCCGCCGCGCACCGCGATCTCGCCGCGCCGCTCCACCAGGTCCACCCGGTGGTAGGCCATGTCCACCAGCCGGGTGACCACGTCGTCGAGGTCGGCGGTGTCGCCCGCCGCCAGACTGACCGGGACGAGCTCCCCGAGCCCGGCGACCTGAGGCTGGAGCACAGAGCGGACCGGCGCGACAACGACCCGCAGCGGCGGCCTGCCGGTGCTCGCCGGATGGGCCAGGCGGCGCAACACTGCCAGACGCTGACCCACCGTGTCCGCCCGGGGAGACAGCCGCTCGTGGGGCAGCGTCTCCCAGCTCGGGAAGACGGCCACCACGTCGGGACCGAGCAGGCCGGTGAGCGCGGCGGCCAGATCCTCGGCCTCCCGGCCGGTGGCCACCACGGCGAGGACAGGCCGACCGGCGCCGTGGGCGGCGGCGAGGGCGGCGGCGGCGAACGGCCGCAGGGCGGCCGGACCGGCGAGGTCGAGCACAGGTTCGCCCGCCGCGCCGATCGCGCGCCCCAGGGCGGGATCGCCACCCGGTCGGGCGATCAATGCGTCGAGCAGCGGCGCGAGAGTCATGGTTGCGTCCTGTGTGCCTCTCGGAAACGAGCGGAACGGAAACAGGCGTGGGGCAGAAACCGTGGCACGGGAC
>NZ_JANEZT010000102.1 GCF_025403405.1 Frankia tisae | reverse complement strand
CGGTGGAGGCGATCTGCTCCTTGGTCTCGACTTCCTTGGCCTGCTTGGAGAGCTCCTCGGAGACGCGTTCGACCGCGACCTCGATGCCCTTCTTCAGGCCCAGCGGGTTCGCGCCGGCGGCCACGTTACGCAGGCCCTCCCGCACCAGGGCCTGAGCCAGGATCGTCGCGGTCGTGGTGCCGTCACCCGCGACGTCGTTGGTCTTCTTCGCGACTTCCTTGACGAGCTCCGCACCGATCCGTTCGTAGGAGTTCTCCAGCTCGATCTCTCTGGCGATGCTCACACCGTCGTTGGTGATCGTGGGGAGACCGAACTTGTTCGCCAGGACGACGTTGCGACCCTTCGGACCGAGCGTGACCTTGACCGCATCGGCCAACTGGTTCATGCCGCGCTCCAGGCCGCGCCGAGCCTCCTCGTCGAAGGCGATCATCTTTGCCATGCGTGATGGTCCTCTCAGGGGGGCAAGCCTGCGCGGAGAGGTACCAGTCATCGATGGGGTGCCCGGCACCGCGGACGGTGCTCGGCGTTTATGCAGGCACCCGTCGCACCGAGGATTGGCACTCGACCTCGCTGAGTGCCAGCCACTGTATAGCCCGCAGAACCTCCGAAAACGAGGTCACCACCACGTCGGAGCCGCGCCCGCCGGCATCCCACCCTGAAGTGGGGTCCTCGACACCATGACCAGCCAGGCCAACGGCAGCAGTGTGGACCATGCGGGTGTGCCGAGGTCGCGGGTGGTTTCGTGGCCGCCGGCGAAGCGGACGATCGTGCGGGTGGCGCCGCCCGGGGTTGATCGACACGATCGAACGGCGACCTACCAGAGCCGGTGAGGGGACTCGAACCCCTAACCGCTCGATTACAAGTCGCACGCAGACGTGCCGGGCGATGCCGCGTCGTGCCGGGCGGTGCCCCGTTTTCCCAGGTCGCGGCGTTCTCGATGCCGGAGTGTGCCCGCCGGTGCCGCGCCGTACCGGAGCATCCGTGCCCACAATGAGCCCACGTCCATGCCATGCCAGAGGGCCGTGATCGGCTGCGACCTGATCTTCGCGCGCACGCGCGCTCTGGCCGTGCTCGTCGACACACGACACCGCCGGCGGACGCCAGGCACTGCTCGACAGCTACATCGCCGGCCGGCGGCTACGACTCGTGTTCGCCGACGGGAGCTCCACCGGCGGCTTCATCGCTTGGGCCGCCCGGATCCTGCCCCTCACCGTGCAGGTCGTGCGCAAACCCGCCGGGCAGAAAGGCCTCTCCGTCCTGCCACGGCGCTAGGGCGTGGAACGAATCCTGGGATGGATCACCAGCCGCCGGCGGCATGCCCGCGACTACGAACGCCGCCCCGACCATGCCGAATCGTTGATCCGCTGGGCCATGCTTGCCACCATGATCCGCCGCATCGACCGACACACACCCGCCCGCGGACCAAGACCCCGCCCGCCACAGAGAATCTTCTAACCGAAGATCTCAAACGCCTTTTTATAGATGTGGCGGCTCGAAGTCAAAGTCGAGACGCTCGGCGCGCAATTCCGCCTGTACGTCCGGATGGGTCTCGCCAAGGATCCCTCGGTAGCGGCCCATGGTTTCCTTAGACAGTTCCGCGCTCTCGTCCTCCCTACCGATAGTAGCTAGGTCCAGCGCCACGTTGGACGCACAGGATAGGGTGTGTGGATGATCCGGACCAAGCAGGTCCCGGAACTCGGCCAGGGTTCGTTCCCCCATAGCAAGTGCCTCATCCGGGTGCCCAAATACCGCGCGCACCGAGGCCAGGCTCGCCACACAGATCAGCGTGTAGTGATGTCGTTCGCCCAGCCGGGCCTGTAGGCCGGCCAGCGCATCGGTCAGCAGCTTCTCGGCCTCTTCGACTCGGCCGAGCTGCCGATACACCAGAGCGAGATTCAGCGCGCAGCCATGGGCGAAGGGATGGTCGACGCCGAGGACGTTGCGGAATCCTCGAAAGGTCTTTTCGAGCAGTTCGGTCGCCTCATCCATGTCACTGGCCACCCGCTGTGCGTTCCCTAGGCTGACCGCGGCAGCGAGGGTGGCGGGATGTTCGGAACCGAACTGTGGAGCGTTGGTGTATTTCTCGTAGGCCTCATGGGCTATATTCAGCGCACCGTCGAAGTCGCCGGCCTTGCGCCGTGCCACCGACAGATCCTTGGCGGCAAGCAAAATGTGGGGATGGTCGGCGGCCAAGTCGCGGCACCGCGCAAGATCCAGGTAGGAGAGATAAGTTTGCTCAGCAAGCGTCCTGGCTTCTAGGTACCTACCCGCTTGTCGGTAATCGCGGGCGACCGCGATCATCGACTGAAGTGTCCAGACGTCATCCCTAACGGCCAGAGCGCGACGGTCGCTGAGGTTACACTTGTCGGTTTCAAGGGCGCGCCCGTAGGAGCCGATCAGGCTGAGGTCGACGGCCAGGTTGTTGGCTGCCAAGAGGCTAGCCTGATGGGCATCTCCGAAGATCAGCCGATGGCGGCGAAGAGAGTCTTCGTCAAGCTGTCGTGCCTGTTCGAACTCGCCGCGAGCACGCAGGTCCGCGCCATGGCCATTCACAATCAGCAAGGTTTCCTCATGGTCCTCGCCGAGAACTCGGGTGATTGCGTTGAGGGTGGGCCGGCGTAGTTGGTCGGCGTCGTGGTATCGGCCGAGCATCCATAGAATGTCCGCTTTGATACCTTGCAAGACGAGCACGTCGGGGTCATCCGGTCCCGAGTCGGAAATCCAGCAGTCCAGCGCTCGATCCGCTTCAGCTAGGCCGATAGTGAGGTCGCCAGCGTGGTGAAGGTACCGGGTGATGTTCTCGATCAGTCGGCGCGCGGGCGGCTCGCTCGCCCGGTAGACCTGCGAGGGCGCGATGTGCGGCAGCAGCTGGCTGAATTGCGGCCAGTTGGCCATACTTTCAGGTTCCCCGGGGTCTGCTGCGACGAGTAGCCGGTAAACCTCGCCCCGGATACGTTGCTGGTCCTCGGCGGGCATCTGCTCACGGAGGACGGTCTGGAGAAGCCGATGGACCTGCAAAGTCCGAGCATGGTTGTCGATGCGAGCTAGAGCAAAGCGGCCGATTTCCCGAATCGCGCCGCCGACTTTTAGCGGATCTTGGAGCTCCATGGCGAAGTCGGAATCCAGGACGTACTGGCCGCGTTCGAACAGCTCCAGCGCGATCGGTGCCGGTCCCAGAAATGCGCATCGGTAAAGCAAGTCCAGCGCCAACCGAGACTTCTTCGCCAATCGGCTTAGGGAAAGAGTCCAGGCGGCGGCGACTGGCGGGTATCTAGATGGCGGATTCTCCATGAGCAGCCTACCCGCCGACCCCTCAAGTAGGCGAAGGTAGGTCTGTGTGTCTATTCCAGTCTCGAAATGGAGTGCGCCTACCTGCTCAAGGGCCAGAGGCAGATCGCCGAGCGCCTCGGCGAGCCTGTCCACATCTGCCGGGCGGATGCCCGGGGCCCGCTTCTGCAGGAATCGAACGCTCTCCTGCCGCGAAAAAATGTTGACCTCAATGCCGTCCGCGATGCTGAGCCAGCTCCGGTCGCGCGAGGTCACAATCACACTACCTGGGCCGTATGGGATGAGCTCCTCGATCAACTCCGGCGAATCGGCATTATCGAAGATCAGTAGCCACCGCGTATAGGGTTCGCCGCGACGTAGGGCGTCTAGCACTAGGGCGACAGCATCCTCGGTACGGAGAGGCCCATGGTCGATCAGTCCAAGTCGCGGCGCGAGTGATGCCAAGTGGGATCTAATCAAAACGGAACTATCGGCAGAGATCCACCAGATGAGATCATAATCGTTTTGATTGCGGTACACATACTCGATCGCGAGCTGTGTCTTACCAACTCCAGCCATGCCGTGCAGAGCGTGAAGTATTATTGAGGCAGTATCCTGGTCGCCACCAATCATACGTTGACGCAACTCCGTCAGGAGTTCCTCCCGGCCGGCAAAATTCTTACTCCTGCGAGGAACATTACCCCATACGGTCGGGCGCATTGGACTGATTCCAGTTGCAATATTCCTCGACTTCTCCGCAGATTCGGGTTCGATTTCAGAGTCTATTGCCTCGACGTTCGAGGCGTAGTCGATCGGTGCTCCATAAGTCGTCCGCACGGTCTGCTGTGACGCTGGTGGATGTGGCCGTAGATCGGCAGTAGTGGTGTCGTATGCTCGTTGCTGCTGTCCCGGACGAATTGGGAAGTCAGGTTCGACGGTGGGTTTTGTCCGTCCCTGAATCGCTCCGCTTACCGCAGCGAGGAGTCGCCTGGAGGCATCGGGGGCAGGCAGATCGAAAAGATCGACAGACACCACAGTGTCGAGCACCCCGGGACGTTTACACTCCTCGATGCGGATGGGTAGGAGTTTGCGTTCCAGCCCCTCGGGGTCGGCGGCCCGCGCGGCACGCCACTCCTCCCCACCATAAACTGATATTAGGTATCCCTTGGAAAGTATGGCAATGGTACGCGTGGCGCGCTTGATGCCATGCTCCATTTTAAGCCGCCAGTCTGATCCAGGCACAAAGTCCCACGCCTGGATGAGCACCTGATAGCCAGCGGATTCCAACTGCCAGGCGATCCACTCGGCCCACTTCTGATCTGAGGCAGTATACGAGATGAAGAAGTCCCATCCCGGAGTGCTGTCACGGTCCCCCAACATAGCAGTCATTATCCACTACATGTGATATCGAGTCACGGGGGGCGCGACCGACGATACCGGCGGCTTGCTCCGGCGCTGTTGCGTTCGGCGAAGGCGGAGCATGCCAGCGGCCGGGGTGGCTGCCGGTCAGACCTAGGGCGCGTATTTGGTTGTGATCAGGGGGTGGTTCGGGTGAGTTCCCTGATCCAGATCATCGAGGCGCGGAGGTGGAGACCAGCGAGGTAACTACCCGGGGTCTTGTCGTAGCGGGTGGCGATGCCCCGCCAGGCCTTCATCTTGTTGATTAGACGTTCGACGGTGTTCCGTTCCTTGTACAGCTCGGCGTCGTAGCGGACAGGCCGCCCGCCCCTGGCGCCCTTCCTCGTCCGGTTGGCAGCCTGGTCGGCCTTCTCCGGGATGACGGCCTTGATGCCCCGTGCGCGCAGGTGGGCGCGGTTGCCACGCGACGAGTAGGCCTTGTCCCCGGCGACCGCGTCGGGTCGGGTACGGGGACGGCCGACCGGCCCGGGGACCCGTACCTTCGCCAGCACCGCGATGAACTGCGGGCTGTCCGCTGCCTGCCCCACGGTCAGAACGAACGCCAACGGACGGCACCGCCGGTCCGCGGCGAGGTGGACCTTGCTGGTCTGCCCGCCCCTCGACCGTCCCAGCAGAGCAGCGGTCAACCGGACTTTGCGCCGACGCCGGGCGGTGTCCATCAGACGGCGCTGTCGCGGCTCCCCTGCGACGGTGTCGGTCAGGATGGCGAGGACTATCGACCCAGCGGAACGGCGCTGCTAGGTCGCGGACCCAGGGCCCGGTCCGGCGATGGTCATGATGCTCCCGGTCACGGAACGTCTGGCGTACCCGCGTGGCGGGCAGACCGAATGATCGACCCGCCCGACCAGGACCACGCGACGAGCGTCCGGTGACACATCCGCCACCGTCTGCTCATCTCGGCACTCGGCATGAGTGTCGTCTCGGTGCTATGCGAGGCGTAGCCCGGACCTGCCCCGGCCCGGACGGCAGGTCCTCGATGCCCGAACACGTGCTCGGGCATCGACGGATGCTCGGTGCCGCGCCCACATCCGGCACCTCGACCGTCGGCGGCACAAGGTCGGGTATCGTCGAGGCACCAGCCGGTGTGGCGCAATTGGTAGCGCACTCGACTTGTAATCGAGCGGTTAGGGGTTCGAGTCCCCTCACCGGCTCTGGTAAGTCGCCGTTCGATCATGTCGATCGGCCCCGGGTGGTACCACGCCGAACCGTTATGGCTGGTAGCCAAGGCGCAGCAGGCGACCGCCTTGTAGGCACTGGCTTCGGTGGCGGTGCCCGCGTCGCTGAGGCAGTCTGGGCGCTAGTAGTGGCCCTCGGTGACGTGGCGTATGCAGCCTCATGCAGGCGTTGTTTGCTATCCGGCGTCCGAACGCGAGTCGGCGCCACGATGCTCGGCGACGGCGTCGAGCCCAGCCAGCGGGCAGCCGCAGCCTGCGATCGACAGCGACGATCATGTTTGGGAGTACGTCGCTGAGCAGGTGGGCCGAGGCGTCTGTGCGGGCGGCGAGGTTCCATCTGTCGCCCTCCACACACGGCAGCCCCGCCAACAGAAGATCGCGTCGACCGTCATCGAGGTGTCGACGTGGCGGACGTCGCCCGGTGGCCACTCGCCAACGCCTTGCCGCTCTCTTCTTAGGGCCCTTCCACGCCGACGATCGTGCCGAACGGGTCGACGACCTGAGCGATCCGCCGGCCTTCGGCTACGAGAAGCGGACCCCGATGGTGCACGCAGCCAGCCGAAAGCAGCCGCTCGCGGGCCGTGTCCAGATCGGCGACCGACCAGTACACGACGGGTGATCCGCCACGCGGATTGCGATCGTCGTCCGCCTGGTGGAACCCGACCTCGACACCGGCGACGTTCAACCAGGCATAGACCGAATCCCCGTCGACATCGAGATGGACCTCGGCGCCGAGCAGGCCGGCCCACCAGCGCGCGGACTTCTCCGGATCGTCGGCGAACGTCATGACGGTGGTGACAGGTCCGAACACAGCCACGCCTCTCCCGGCAACGGTGATCTGAGGAGGCCACACAGCCGTCACCGAACCTCCAGGCGATCACAAGTCGAGCCCGTGCAGCGACGTTAGCCCGGTCGCTTCCGCGAAGTTCCCGAGGGCTGCGACCAGGTCCCGATCGGCCCAGTTCGCCCCTGCCCGGCGAAGGTGACGGACGTACCGGGCCCGCACCCACGGCCCTGGATGGGCATGCCCTGTCTGGGCGGCGAGGTAGGCGAGGGTCACCACGTCCGGCAGGCCGGTCACGTCCGGGCGGAGAGTCTCGACGTCGACCAGCGCGAGGCGCCCGTCCGGGTGGCGGCGGACATGGTCGGCGGCCAGGTCGAGATTTCCCAACGGGACGTGCGCTGGCCCGTGAGCGGCCGCGACGAGGAGCAGCATCCGCCGCCACGCCTTCGGGTCGTCCACCCATGGCGGATCGCTGGCGAGCGCGGCGGCAGTCCGCCACCGGGCCATCGCCTCGCGGACGGTGGGATTCCATCGCGCGGACGCGGTGTGCACGCGCACCACCGCGCCGATCAGGTCGTCGAACAGATCCGGGTCGGCCAGGTCCGCCGCGTCGGGCAGGTAGCCGACGAGCAGGGTCCGGGATTCGTCGCAGCTACCTTGCAGCGCCGGTACTACCTGCTCGGCGGCCAGGAGGTCGTAGGCGAGCCGTTCCCCGAGGTAGGCGGCCTCATCCGCATGCCACTTGAAGATCGCGTGCGGGGGGTTGCCGACGGCGAACGTCGCGGACCGATACCGCGCGGTCAGACAGCGCACCGGGCCGACCACGTCAGGATGGTGGAGTGCGAGCAGCGTCCTGGCCTGCTCCGTCGCGGTCGCCGGGTCCGTGCCGAGCGGTTGGGCGAGCCACCCGTCCGGCCGGGCCCGAGCCGCGCCGGCCAGCGGGCCCGCGGCGACCGCGCTCACGGCATGCTCGGTATCTGCGTCTCGTCGAGACGGGCCAGGCTCTCGGCGTAGCAGCGCGCGGCCAGGTCGGGCCGCTGGTGTTCCCCGTAGACGGCAAACAGGGCGTACACCGGGGAGTCGAGACGTTCGCCGACGTGCCACCCCTGGTAGGAGCCGCCGACGATGTCCCAGATCTGAATCCGTCCGGCGAGCAGCGCGACAAGATCCTGATAGTAGATCTCGATCCCGAACGGGTAGGTGGCCATGGCCTCGTCCCGGCCCGTCGCCGGGACGGCCACGAACGTCGGGCCGGTGATGTCCCAGGCGAACGTCGCGACCTCGTCGGGACGGTCCGGCGGGTCGAGCAGGCGCAGTACCAGCCGCCGGCCGTCGAGCGGGCCGTTCAGATAGTCGTGCAGTCCGACCGCGAGCGCGCCGGTCCGGGTCGCGATCAGCTCCCGGGCGAGCCGCGTCAGCTCGGCGGCCACGAGCGGTTCCGCAGCCGGCCGGTCCTCGAAGCCGACCGGCGGCCTGACCGGTGCCGGCTCGACCGGCCGCGGTCCGGCGACGAAGGCGTCGAGCGCATCGACACCCGCGCGCTCGGCAGCGAGGTCAATGGTGACCCAGTCGGCGGCGGTGTCCGCGACGATGGGGCCCTGGTCGGGGATGACGAGCTGGTCGCCGGGCCGGGGGCCATGGACCCGGAACAGGTGCTGCAGCGCGTTCGCATGCTCGGCGAGCGCACGATGATCGGCGTAGAGGAACGGTCCGTGCGGCGAGCGGGGGGCGGTGAAGCCGTTTCCGCACAGCGCGACGTCGGGCACGCCGTCGAGCGGCTCCAGGTAGTCGATCAGAAGGGTGTGCAGGGCCTGGATACCGGTGGTGCGGCTCCGGGGCCGGTCGAGCCCGGGAAGCAGGTTGACGTCGGCGCCGAGCGCGCCGTACGGCACGGACTGGGTGTTGTTGGACACGACCACCAGACCCGGGATCGGCATCCCTCCCAGGCGGATCTGTTCCAAATACAGGTCGGAGATGTCAGCGTCGACGCCGATGAACACGTCCCGGTCACAACCGGCCCGGCGGATCACCGGCTGCACGACCCGGCTCTCCCAGAACAGGGTGCGCGCACCAGCCGGGAACAGGAACACCTCCAGATCGCCGACGGCGACCGGCGTCGCGTGGTCGTGCCGGTGCACGCTGAACCCCAGCGTGGCCAGCGCGTCGACCACCGCGGCGGGCAGGGTGTGTCCGGTGTGGATCGGCACCGACCGGTCCAGCAGCGAAAGCGACGCGAAGTGCAGATGGTCCAGATGCTCGTGGGTGAGGACGACCGCGTCCGGGGCGGGCATCGCCCGATGGTCGACGGTGCGCGGCGGCCAGATCGGGAAATCGACCGCGCCCGCGCCGAACGTGGAGGTCAGGATCGGGTCGACGAGCACGACCGCGTCACCGGACCGGACGTGCCAACTCTGATGACCGATGAACGTCAGTTCGACAGCGGAACGCATCAAGGCTCCTCTACAGGGATGGGAAGGCGGGGGCCGCACCGGCAGATCGCGGCCCCCGCCCGGAGCAGTCGTCTACCGGTGGTAGGCGACCAGAGCGGTGCTGGTCACGCCGGTCCCGGCGAACGCGGCGACCCGCCGCTGGAACGCCTGGACGGCCGCCACGGTCGGCGTGATCGGCGCGGCCGGCGCCGCGGTGGCCGGCTTCGTGCTGGTACTCATGTGCACGCTCCTCGGGAACGTCACCCGGAACGGCCCACTGCCGCCCCATGGGATTGCCTCATCAGGAAAGCCTTCAACGCGCCGCAGGAACAGCCCGAAACGTTTCTCGTGGTATCTCGCGTATTGCTTCGTATTCCGCGAACCGGCATCCTTGACGGGCACACCGGGCAGAAGAGGGGAAGGACAGATGCCGCGACCCCGCACCACGCCTGTACAGAACGCTGCGTTAGCGTTGCTTATCGACCAGACGGGCCATACCTACAACGCCATCGCCGCCACCATCAACCGCGTCAGCCGCGAGAACGGCTCCCAGACGCAGTGCTCGGCCGCATCGCTGGCACGCTGGCTCAACGGCTCGACCCCACTGCCGGGCATCATCCCCGCAGTGACCGAAGCGTTCGCCAGACTCCTGGACAAGCCGAGCATCACCCCGGCAGACCTAGGCTGGCCCCCAGGTCATACAGCCCGCGGAACGCGACCCGACGACCCCTGGGGCGGTGACCCCGTCGCATGGGTCACCCGCCTGGGACGGACAGACATGCTCGATCGGCGCACCACAATCACCGCCGGCCTCTACTCCCTGGCCGCAGCGACCCTCCCCCCAACAACCGCAACCCGCCTCGCCCTCCAGACCCGAACTACCGCCCGGGTCGGCCCGGCCGACGTCGCCCGCATCCGAGCGATGGCACAGGTCTTCGGCGACGTCGACGACCTCTACGGCGGCGGCCACGCCCGCTCGGCAGTCGCGGCCTACCTGGTCCACGACGTCGCACCACTCCTGCAGGTCGCCGCCGGCCAGATCCGCCCCGACCTCTTCGCCGCCGCCGCCGAAGTCACCTACCTCGCCGGCTGGATGGCCGCAGACGATCTACAACCCGGTCTCGCGCAGCGGTACTACATCCAGGCCGTCCGACTCGCCACCGAAGCCGACGCACCCCTGATGCGCGCCACCGCCCTACGCTCCCTGGCCTCACAAGCCGTCGAACTCGGCCACCCGTCCCACGGACTCGCCCTCGCCGACGCCTCCGCCGACGCACTACGCGGCGGCGTACCCACCCGCACACGCGCATGGGTGACCGGGATGCGCGCCGAAGCCCTGGCCGCCACCGGCCACGACCCGCGCCGCGCGATCCGCCTGCTGACCAGCACCGAAACCGACCTCGAACACGCAGACAGCCCACCCGCCACCGAGTGGACCGGGAACTACCGGCGAGAAGGCTACGAACACCAAGCGGGCCTGACCTTGCTGAACCTCGGCGACCTACCCGGCGCGGAGACACACCTCGCCGCATCAGTCGCCGCCCGGAAACCGGCGGAGCGACGCACCCGCGCGCTCGTGGGAACCCGGCTCGCGACGGTCCAACTCCAGCGGCATCAACCCGAAGCCGCCGCGGCGACACTGCTGGGCCTGGCCGAAGACCTGGCGGCGGTGAAGTCCGAGCGCCTGCGCCGCACGCTCGGCCAGATCCGCAACCGCTGGCAGACGGCTCGCACGGACCCGACGGTGGCCCGAGCGGACCGGTTGTTGTCGTCGATCCACGCCGGGACGGCCGACGTACACGTGTAGACGATCGTGACCGATGCCGGCCTGGTGGTGCTGTTCGGCCGTCCGCCGGGTCCCCGGCGGCCGACATCGGGACCGGGTGGTCTTCGTCGTCCGAATCGTGGTCGGACGTGACAGTAGCCTGATCATATGGCTAGGCCGAGTTCGACAGCGGCCCTCGCGGGGCCGATTGGGGGCGCCAGCGACGACGGGGGGGTTGAGTACCGCCGGGCGGTCGCAGCGTATGCGGTCGCGCATGCGCTGGCGGGAGAGCCTCTCCCAGGATTTGGGTTCGAGCTTGCTCAGGCGCGTGTGTCCGCCGTTGCGGTCGAGACGGACGAGTACGTTGATGACGTCAGAGTGACGCTCCGCGATGATCGTGTAGCGCAGGTTCAGGCGAAGCGCACACTGGGCTTGGATAAGAATTTTCGCTCGGCCGTGGCGCAATGGAGCGCGGCAGCACGGGCGGGACTTGACCCGGGCTGCGACCGGCTGGTGCTTGTCACGGGTAAGGCCAGCGGCCCTGTGATGTCGCTCGCGAAGGCGCTCGAGCGGTGCAAGACGGACCAGCCCGGCGCGTTCACCCAGAAAGAGAGTGACAATCTGACTAAACTCGACGCGCTGCTCTCGGATCTTTCCGAAGAGCAACGCACGCGAGTGCATCGCTGCGCTGTAATCATGATTCTCGACGTGGAAGATGAGCATTCGCAGGGAGCCAGCCACGCCCGACATCTCCTTGGACACGTGGTCGGCGGCGGGGATACGGCAAGACGCGCATGGCGTGACCTGGTTCACAAATCTGGTCGAGTAGCTCGTCTGCGAGGTGGTTTCACCGTCGAGGGTTGGGTGCGGCTGCTGCAAGAGGACGGCAATCACATTACTGGCTCCGGTACTCCGGCAGCAGAGGTCGCCCGGCGGGCTGCCGCGATCGACCGATACCGGGATGACCTTAAGTCGCGGGGCACCGTGGTAGAGCTGCGGTCCCTCGGGGCTGCTCTCCCTCGTATTCCCCTGCACGAACTCGACGCGTCGGTGGACTCCGTCCCGGAGGGCGCGGATCGCCGTGATAGGGAGCCTTTGGCCTGGTCACTGTTGCGAAGGTCTCGGGTGCTGCTGACCGGTCTGCCGGGTGGGGGAAAGAGCGTTGCCGTTGCGGCCGCAGCGGCGGTGCTTGTCGATGTTGCCGGTGCGCCGCTGCCACTGGTGGTATCGCTGCGCGACGTGGATGCCCGGTGCCGATCTCAGGGCTTCGCGGACCGGATGTTGGATACCGCGGTGAAGGACGTGCCTGCGGGTGATCGGCTTTTCGTCCGTGAGACCCTCGAGCAAGGTTTGACGTCTGGTGCGACAGCTGTTCTTCTTGACTCCCTCGACGAGACACATGATCGCCGGGATGCGGTTGTCACGGAGATAGAGGGCCTATGTGGTCATTTGCATCCCGATGTACCGATACTTTTGGCTACACGAGACGTTGCTTATGCCCAGGCGTCCACGCTCGGCTGGGACGACGTTCGGCTGATCGAGCCGCGGGAACCAGAACGGGCTGTCCGCGCTATCCTCAACGCAGCCGCGGCTGCTCGTAGTATCGATCCGGCAGGTTCGTGGGTGGAGCATCGGATCGAGTGGGTCGGGAACGTCCTCCAACACGATCGCGCCGTGCGGGAGACACCGCTGATGCCAGTCCTGCTTGCGTTGCTCGCAGCAGGTCGCGGTGACGGTAAGCTCCCGACAGCCCGCGCCCAGATCCTTTATGGAATCGTCGAAGCGGCGGTGCACCGTCGCGAGGCACAACGTGGCCCTGGCCTTCGTCTCGGACCGCTCGGAGATCCCCATGCGGCGAACGCGATGCTCGCCGCATTTGCCGTTGAAGCCAGAGTCCTTGGAGATGGTGGTGGCCATGCATCGCTCACCACAGTCCACGACGCGATCACTGTCAACTTGGTCCGCGACTGGGAGCTTCGCAGAGGGATAGCCGCCTCCGTGGCAAGCTCCATTGTCCACTTCTGGGACGAGATCGGAATCTTCGTCATTCACGGTTCCGAAGAAATAGTTGCGCCGCGGATCGAACTTTTCCTCGATATCGGTGAAGCAATTGGCGCTAAAATGCTGCCGCCGAGTGAAGCGGCAGCATGGGTCGACGCGCGCATCCGTGACCGGCGCTATGAACCTTTGATTCTCGGCGCAGCGCTAAGCGCTACCTTAGGTGAGAGGCTGATTACGACGGCATGCGAAACCGGCAGTCAGGACCTGCTCATCGCAGCAGCCACTGCAATACATCAGCAGGCTCCTGTATCCGGTGAGGATCGGGAGCGACTTCTCTTCGCGATGGCCGAGCATGCTGCAAGACCTGACTTACAGGGCTGGGAGACCTTCGTCGCGATGATTGACGTGATTGGCGGGGAAAGCTCGATACTCGACCTGGAAAAAGTGTTAAAAAATTATGGGCGCAATTATCAGGCGATAGCCCGTGCGGCTCTTTCGCTTGCACGGCCAAGCGGTACAGTGGCCGATCAGGTTATTCTCTTGGACGCTCTTCGTGTTCGGGGGGTTCTGGGGCCACGAAAGCCGCGAGGGGTTCTCCCGATGGCGCGCTTTCGTGTACATCCCCGAGATGCCTTTCACGAGAAAATCATCGAACAGGCCGCACGTAGGCTTCTCGGTCGGGTCGAGGAAGCAACAGGACTCGTCCTAGACCTCCTTGCAGAGGTCAGCGTCGACTTGAATCGAAAGCTAATCGACGCGCTTCAGCGCGCAGGACTGAACGACGTTTCCGACGCTGTCCTCACCGAACAGTCAAACATGATGAATCGTGCCCTATCCAGCCTCTCGAATTACGAGAGAAATATTCCAGAAATATTCCTGAGCCATCTCGCTAAAGATGGTGGAGCAATCCTGACGGCTGCGCATGCATCGAAACTCGACGAGCTCGCAGACCTGTATCAGACCCTGGGGCTCGACATGCTGAGCGCGTGGCCGAAGCTCGGAGAGCGCTCTTCCTGGCTTGCGCTTGTTGATGTAATTTGCGAACTTGGTGGATTTGATCAAGATCGGCTCGCGGCGGAGGCGCGTATCGCGCAGGAACGGGTGGACCAATCTGGAGAAGTCGCATTCAGCGCACTGAACATCAAATCCAACTATCGGGACTTGGACCACTGGTCGCAGATCGGCGACCCTGAGGCTGCCGTGAGCATCTTGACCGATTCCCTGTTCAAAGGCTGGGAGACTGCCCGCGTGGCGGCCGCAGCTCTCGCAGAAGCCCCTCCAGAGCTTGCGATCCCATCGCTCGAGAGTGCCCTGGTGCGACTGCAGTCCAGCCGTCAGTATCAGGCGCTCGTCGCGCATTCCTTGGCGCACCAAAAGGATTACGAACCGCTGGCGGAGTGGGCGATCTCAGAAAACGCCACGCTGCGGCTTGTGGCTGCCGAAGCGCTCCCGGCCGCCATCGATGAGCAGCTAGACCCGCTGCTGCATACTCTGGCTAGAGACCAGGACCGCTACGTTGCTACTGCGGCCTTGCATAGAATAGCAGAAACGCGCATTTCGGCGGCGGCGGAGTATTTGAAGGAGATTGCCGAATCTCTTTCGTGGGATTGGATCTGCGCGGATTGTGGCGAGGTCAATGATACTGCAAGAGGCGGATGTAGAAAATGTCGCTATGCGCCGCCCGATCCGACTGAGGTCGCAGGAGAGCTGCTCGCCAAGGTGTTCGGCGACTATTCTTTTAGCGGAAAAAGTCTGGATGATAACAGGTAGTGGGTAGACCCCGGCCCGGGATGCGAGAGGATCCTCGCCTCGGCCGCCCCTACGTGAACCCCGTAGTCGCCCAGCCTCGGGCGTCCGATGCGCCGAGAGGGCACAGGCGTCGGACCACTCGCTCATCCCACCTGAATCTTGACACCTGTCCGATCGGCAAGAAGTGTTCGCTGTAACTGTCCGTCACCGTTGTCCGTGCGTTCGATTGTCGAAAGCCCCTTGCCCTCGCGGCGGGCCTAAGGATCACCCTGGGGTGGAGCCCTCGCAGTGGTCGGCTGTACGCGGCCCACTCCAGGCATCGCCTAGAGGGCTGCTTGTGAACGATTGATCGACAGAGTCGTGCGGAATGAGCCCATAATGAGCCCATATTCGATCTTGGCGGCGACGTAGACGATCTTTGCAGCCGTAAACCCGCAGGTCAAGACGGGTATGCCTGGAGTCGACAAGGAGAGGGGAAGCCCTACCCACTCGATTACAACTCGAGTGCGCTACCAGTTGCGCCACACCGGCTGGTGCCTCGTCGATACCCGACCCTGTGTCGCCGCCGGTCGAGGCGCCGGATGTGGGCGCGGCACAGAGCGTCCCTCCATGCCCGAACACGCGTCCGGGTATGGAGGGCCCGCCGACCGGCCGGGGCAGGTTCGGGCTCTGCTTCGCAGAGCACCGATCACAGATGCGCGCCGCCGGTGGCGTCGAGGACCTGCCCGGTGATCCACCGGGCCTCGTCCGAGGCGACGAAGGACACCACGTCGGCGATGTCGGCCGGCTGACCTACCCGGTTGAAGGCGGAAAACGAGCTCCACTGCGTGAGCTGCTCCGGATCGTTGCGCAGCCATGCGGCGTTGCTGTCGACGTCGACGATCCCGGGCGACACGGAGTTCACGGTGATCCCGCGCGGACCCAGCTCCTTCGCCAGGGTGAAAGTCAGCGTGTTCAACGCTCCCTTGCTCATCGCATACGTGACTATCGGCGGCGAGGCGATGCGGGTCGCTCCCGAGGCAATGTTGATGATCCTCCCCTCGTCCCGCAGCCGCCCTAGGGCTCCCCGGATGACGAAGAACGGCGCTCGGACGTTGACGGCGAAGACGCGGTCGAACTCCTCGACGCCGGTGCCGCTCAGGTCGGGGGAAGAGGAGATGCCCGCGTTGTTGACGAGGACGTCCACGCCAGGCTCGCCGTGCAGCTCGGCGATACCGGCGTCGAAGCCCGCCCACAGGGTGTCGGCGGCGTCGGGGTCCGCCAGTTCGGCACGGAGTGCGAAGGCTCGACCACCGGCGTCGACGATCCGGGTGACGGTTTCCTTCGCGGCGGTCTCGTCTCGGCCGTAGTGCACTGCGACCAGCGCGCCCTCCTGTGCGAGACGCAGGGCGATCGCCTTGCCGATCCCGCGGCTCGCGCCCGTGACCAGCGCAATCTTGCCTGTCAGCCTGCCATCGATGCCTGCCATCCGCGTTTCTCCTCGCCCACTCTAGATCTTTATCGATCACTAAAAATCTCTGGATGGCACCGTAGCAGGCGTCGGTGACGTCCTGGCAGCGGATCGTGAGTCGATATGTCTGCGTCACGTGACGGCGGCACGTGTGACCCTGCCGCCGTCACGCGTCCGTGCCGGGGTCCCGGGTGCGTGCTGTGGAGTGATGGGGTCCGAGACGCTGGAGCGTTGGATACTTTAGGGAACGCTATAGAATGGTGTGGTGGCTGCAGCCGACTCGATGCCCCGTCCTGGCCGACCACGCGGGTTCGACCGCGCGAAGGCGCTCGAGGTCGCGATGTTCGAGTTCTGGCGTCGCGGGTTCGACGGCGTCTCGGTGTCCGAGCTGACAACGCGGATGGGTATCGCTGCGCCGAGCCTGTACGCCGCCTTCGGCGACAAGCGCGCGTTGTTCCGGGAGGCGCTCGACGCCTACCTGGACAGCTTCGGCGGGTTCTTCGAGGAGGCGCTGGTGGCGGAGCCGACGGTTCGTCGTGGGGTCCGCCGCGCCCTGCGATCCGCGGCGGTCGAGTACACCCGACCCGGGCGCCCGCGCGGCTGCCTCGTGCTAAGCGCGGCCGTGGCCTGCGCGGCGAGCTCGGCTGACGTCGAGGCACTGTTGCGGGACCGCCGCGAGGCGAATCTGGCCGCTCTGCGCGAGCGGATCGCGGCGGATATGGCCGCCGGGGTACTCGCCCCCACCATCGGCGCCGACACGCTTGCCCGCTATACCGGGGCGGTGCTGCAGGGCCTGTCCCAGCAGGCGCGCGACGGCGCCAGCGCCGAAGAACTGCTCGGGGTGGTCGAGGCGGCGATGACGTCGTGGCCCCTGAGCGGTCCACGCCCGCCTGACCCTGCCTGAACCTGGCCCGCCCGCTTGGAGGCCTGTGGGGTGCCAGAACCCGGCCACCGGCGTTGACCTGGCGCTTTACGCGGCTTGTTCGTGCTTGTTGAGCAAACCGCCGAGGACGGGTCGGCGGTTGATCCGTTCCTTGGTCAGGTCTGCGACAGGGTGGTCGGGACCGGCGGTCAAACACGCCCGAATCTCGGGGAAAACCCAGTCGACGATGGCGGGATTGCGATCTCTCGTTCCATATCGCCGCTCCAACAGCATGATGAGCAGGACATCAGATGACGGTGAGCGACGCCGTCGGCACGGCAATGGGGCAGACTCGATGTGACGAGGTTGATCCGGGCGAGGTTGGTCCGGTAGTGCCACCGCGGTACTACGCGTCCTTTGGCCCGGGAGCGTCCAGGAGTTGGGGTGTACCGGTCCCAGAAGGGCTGGCCGCCGGCGGACAGAGCGGGTCTTTTCCGTCTTCAGCTTCGGGTCGGGCTTGCTTGATGGCCGTGGGACCGAAAAGGTTCGTGGAACTCGGCGGGGCTGTCCGGCCGGCGTTTCGTCCTGAAGGGGGAGAAACGTGTCCACGGCGGTTCTGAAGGTGACGAGCGAGGCCGGCCAGGTGATCGTTTCCGTGGGGCGGCCGCGGTTCATCATCGGCCGGGCGCGCAACGCGGACCATGTGATCGCGGACAGTCGGGTCTCCCGGCAGCATCTGATGATCGAGGAGACGGACCACGGTTGGGCCGTGCGGGACGTCAGCTCCAACGGCACCTGGCTCGACGGCAGCCGGATGCTGAACATGGTCGAGGTCGGCGGCGAGACGCGGTTCCGGCTGGGCACACCGACCGGCCCCGAGGTCATCGTCCTCGCCGAGCTTCCCGCGCAGCGGTCCTCGTCCGGCGACCCCGCTGGCGGGGGCGCGGACATGCAGACCATGCTGCCCAACCAGACCGGCTACACCCCGCCGCGCACGTCGAACCAGGCTGAGAGCGGCGGCCGTACCCGGCTGGATCGCGAGCACGAGCGCGGCGCCACCTACCCGCTGCGCCCGGGGACGATGACGATCGGTCGCGCCCGTGACAATGACATCGTCATCACCGACCTGCTTGCCTCGCGCCACCACGCCTCGCTGCTCGTCCGCGGCCCGCACGTCGACCTCGTCGATCTGGACTCCGCGAACGGCACGTTCCTCGACGGCCGCCGTATCCAGC
>NZ_JANEZT010000101.1 GCF_025403405.1 Frankia tisae | reverse complement strand
GTTCGCCGACGAGGTGACCCGGGTCGGCTGGGAGGTCGGCACCGAGGGCAACCTGGGCGGGCAGGCGTACGTGCGCGGGGTGTCGGGGGTGTGGCGGGACCTCACCGAGTCGGTGAACTCGATGGCCGGCAACCTGACCAGCCAGGTCCGCAACATCGCCCTGGTCACCACGGCGGTCGCCCGCGGCGACCTGTCCCAGAAGATCACCGTCACCGCGCAGGGCGAGATCGCCGAGCTCAAGGACACCGTCAACACGATGGTCGACCAGCTCTCCTCGTTCGCCGCGGAGATCACCCGGGTGGGCCGGGAGGTCGGCGTGGAGGGCAAGCTCGGCGGCCAGGCCACGGTCGCCGGCGTGGCCGGAACCTGGAAGGACCTCACCGACAACGTCAACCAGCTCGCCTCCACGCTGACCATCCAGCTGCGCGCGATCGGCGACGTGTCCACCGCCGTCACCCGAGGCGACCTGACCAGGTCCATCTCGGTGGAGGCGGAGGGCGAGGTCGCCGAGCTCAAGGACAACATCAACCAGATGATCGCCCGGCTTCGGGAGACGACCGAGCTCAACGCGCAGCAGGACTGGCTGAAGTCGAACCTGGCCCGCATCGGCAGCAAGATGCAGGGCCAGCGCGACCTCTACGCGGTCTGCCAGATGATCATCAGTGAGATGACTCCGGCGGTCGACGCCCAGCAGGGCACCGTCTACCTGCTGGACTTCATCGAGGGCGACAAGCTGCGCTACGTCGCCGGTTACGGCTCGGTGCCCCGGCGCCGCTCGGACGGCACGTTCCTGTTCGGCGAGGGCCTGATCGGGCAGGCGGCGCTCGAACGCAACCGGATCCGGGTCGAGCACGTGCCCGCCGGCTACCTCAACATCCGCAGCGGCCTGGGCGAGGCGCCGCCGTGCGATCTCGTCGTCGTCCCGGTCGTCTTCGAGAACCAGGTGCTCGGCGTCATCGAGCTGGCGTCGTTCACGCCGTTCTCCGAGCTGCACCTGACCCTGGTCGACCAGCTCGTCGACACCATCGGCGTCGTCCTCAACACGATCATGGCGAACGCGCGGACGGAGGAGCTGCTGGCCCAGTCCCAGCGGCTCACCCAGGAGCTGCGGTCGCAGTCGGTCGAGTTGCAGCGCACCAACAACGAACTGGAGGAGAAGGCGGCGCTGCTGGAGGACAAGAACCGCGAGATCGAGCTGGCCCGCATCGGCCTGGAGGAGAAGGCCGAGCAGCTCGCGCTGTCCTCGCAGTACAAGACCGAGTTCCTGGCGAACATGAGCCACGAGCTGCGCACGCCGCTGAACAGCCTGCTCATCCTCGCCAAGCTGCTCGCCGACAACCCCGATCGCAACCTGTCCCGCAAGCAGATCGACTTCGCCGAGACGATCCATTCCGCCGGCTCCGAGCTGCTCGGCCTGATCAACGACATCCTCGACCTGTCCAAGGTCGAGGCCGGCAAGATGGACGTCGACGCCGCCAACGTGAGCACCGCCGCCCTGTGCGACGCCGTCGCCGGGGTCTTCGGCCCCGTCGCGGACGAGAAGGGGCTGGCGTTCGAGGTCAACCTCGCCGCCGACGTGCCGGCCGAGTTCGTCACCGACGAGCAGCGCCTGCAGCAGGTGCTCAAGAACCTGCTGTCCAACTCGGTGAAGTTCACCGACAGTGGCACCGTTCGCCTCGACGTCACCCTCGCCCGCCCCGACCTGCCGCACCTGGCGTCGCACCTGCGCTCGGCCGGCACGGTGCTGTCCTTCGCGGTCAGCGACACCGGCATCGGCATCGCCGCCGACAAGCTACGCATGATCTTCGAGGCGTTCCAGCAGGCCGACGGCACCACGTCGCGCCGCTACGGCGGCACCGGGCTCGGCCTGTCCATCAGCAAGGAGATCGCCCGCCTGCTCGGCGGCTCGATCGCGGTGTCCAGCGCGGTCGGCCACGGCAGTACCTTCACTCTCTACCTGCCGGCGGCTCCGCTCGCGCAGATACCAACCTTCGGGGTCACGCCGGGCGAGCCCGACGACGTCCTCATGATCGTCGGAGTGTCGGACGGTGCTGGTTGGGGCCTGGACGAGCCGGTGCGAGCGGGCCAGGCCGCGGCCGGCTACCCGCCCGCGCAGGGCTGGCGCAACGGGATCGCCGACCGCATCGGTGGCGTTGCCGGCCAGTACAACGGCGCGACCACGCCGATGACCACCGCCGACGGCGAGGTGAACGGCGCAGGCGGGGTGAACGGGGCTGGTGGGGTGAACGGGGCCGAGGCCCATGCCGGCCCGGTCGAGAACCGGGCCTTGCCGCCGGCCTCGCCCGCGCGCACCACGGACTGGCGGTCGAGCGACACGACGGTGGGCACCCCGTTCCTGACGGAGCCGGCCGACACCGGCGCCCGGCTGGCCACAGGCGACCTCGACGAGTCCGACCCGCTGATCGGAACGACCGTCCTGGTCGTGGACGACGACGTGCGCAACGTGTTCGCGCTCACGAGCGCCCTGGAGATGTACGGAATGCGGGTCCTCTACGCCGACAACGGCCACGACGCGATCCGCACCCTCCAGCAGGACACCGCGCCGGTGCACCTCGTCCTGATGGACGTCATGCTCCCCGGCATGGACGGCAACGAGACGACTTCGATGATCCGGGACATGCCGGCCTTCGCCGACCTGCCGATACTGGTGCTGACCGCGAAGGCCATGCCCGGGGACCGGGAGAAGAGCATCACCGCCGGCGCCACGGACTACATCACCAAGCCGGTGGATCTCGATCATCTCCTCGGGGTGATGCGGTCGTATCTGTATTGATCAGATCGCGTATCGTGCGCATTCGGGTGCCTATCGGTGGGGCGGTGAGATGCCGTCGGGAGCGATCAGCGATGGTGGTGGGGTGGCGACACCCACCATGGACCGGCAAGGCGATCGCGAAGGAGGAGGCAGGCGGGTGACCGAGCGGAGCGGCGGTTCCGTCGACGGCGAAGGCGGGCCGGCCACGGAACGACCCCGCAGCAAGATCCTGTTGGTCGACGACCGAGCCGACAATCTCATGGCACTGGAGGCGATTCTCGCCTCCCTGGATCAGGATCTTGTCACGGCGTCGTCGGGCGAGGAGGCACTCAAACGCCTTCTCGTCGACGACTTCGCAGTGATCCTGCTGGACGTGCAGATGCCTGGGATGGACGGATTCGAGACGGCGCATCGGATCAAGCAGCGTGGGCGCACCCGAGACACCCCGATCATCTTTCTCACGGCGATCGATCGGGAGCCGCACCATGCGTTCCGCGGTTACGCTGTCGGCGCGGTCGACTACATTGCGAAGCCCTTCGATCCCTGGTTGCTGCGGGCGAAGGTCAGCGTGTTCGTGGAGTTGTTCGAGAAGAACGAGCGGCTGTCCGAGCTGGCCCATCAGCGGGTCCGGGACTTCGACCTGATGGCGGAGGTCGCCGAGCGGCTCATCGCGCTCGATGTCCTACTGGAAGGCGGCGCCGAGAGCTCCCCCGAGGAGACGCTCGCGGCGGCCGGTGCGGAGGTGCGCGGGCTGGTCGCCCGGCTGCAGCCCTTCGCTCGTTCGAACAACACCTGACGGCAGCCGCCGGGATTGTCCGCGGGCGTTGTCGGCGTTGTTTGCCTGCTTCGGCGGTTCGATGCCGCGGTGGCGGGGCGGCGCGGGCGGGGTCGCCCGACCGAGCTGCGGGCTGGGGTAGCCCATGACGTCGGCCGGTTCGCCCCGCCGGTGGCACCGCGCCTTCCTGTAGTCGCGGTGCCGCGCAGAGGGACTGCTGGCCGGCCGTCCGGATGGGGGCCGCAGGTGCGCGGCGGGGTACCGCGGGTACCCGGCCGGGGGGCCTCCGGCGTGTGGCAGGTGCGTTGTGTCGGTCACATCACACCGTCGTCGGGGATGGCGACGGACCCGATCGGAGGCTTCATCCCGTTGCCGATTCCTCACGCTTCGTCGTAGGAACGGCGCCGACCAGCGCCAGATCGGTCGCCCAGCCGCATTGGAACGTCCGTGTCGGGTCGCTCATATCCCGACGGTCCCGGCTGACACCACGCCGCGACCGAATGGATGCCGTCCCCACCCCCGCTCCGCGCCGATAGCATGCTTTTGTCGACCAGATCCGCCGCCGTGCCCGCACGGCCGGTTTGTGCAGCCGTAGGAGGTTTCGTCGTATGGCGATTGCCCGGCGCACTCCCCATGCTCTTGCCGGGTTGGATCCAAGGACTATCGGTCCGTACACGGTTGAACGGAAGCTGGTCGAGGCCGGGACAGGCCCGGTGTTTCTCGCCCGTAACAATCTTGCGCAGCCTGTCCTCATCAAACTGATCACGGCGCCGTTTGGTCGTGACACGGAGTTCCGTCGCCGCCTGCGCATCGACCTCGATCATCTGCGGCGGCTGGCCCCGTTCTGCCTCGCCGCGATCCTGGACCTGGATACGCTGGCCCGTCCCCCTTACGTGGTCGTCGAGTACATCGACGCACCGACCCTCGCTGCCAGCGTCGAGGACGACGGTCCGTTGCACTCGGCCGACACCGCCCGGCTCGCCGTCGGGCTTGCGGCTGCGTTGTCCGCGCTCCATGGCGAGGGAATTGTCTTCGGTGATTTGAAGCCGACCAATGTGGTGCTTTCCGGGCAAGGGTTGCGATTGGTCGACTTTGGACTTGCTCGGGTGCTGAACGCCGTACCCGCCGACAATTCGGGCACTTCCATGGCCGGCATCGGGACACTCGCGTTCATCAGCCCGGAACAGGCTCTCGGGCAGGCCGTGACCGCTGCGTCCGACATCTTTACCTGGGGCGGCGTGCTGCTGTTCGCCGCGACCGGCCACCCGCCGTTCGGTGCCGGGACGCCGCGTGCCCTGCTCCAACGCGCTGTCTACGCCGAGCCCGATCTGTCGGAGCTGGATCCCGAGCTGCGCGAACTGGTCGCGGCCGCGATGCGCAAGGACCCCAAGCGTCGGCCCCGCGCCGTCGACCTGCTCGAGCACCTCATGGTCGGTGCCCCCGAGGACGACACGTGGTCCGGAGCCGATCACGTCATGCCGTGGCTCCCCGCCGTCGCCGACGCCGGCGCCGTTGCGCCGATGTCCCGGGCGACGTCGGTGACCGCCGGCCCGCCGCCCACGGCCGGGCTCGTCGCCGACGAGCCCGGCCGTGGGCGGCGGCGAGGCGTACAGGCGATGAGATGCCTGACGCGCCGGCCGCGCGGGCAGGGACGTCACCGCGCCCCGCGAGCCCGGCCGGTCCAACGCTCTTATCTCGACCGGTCGGTTCCCGGCAGCCGTCCGGAGACGAGACGCCCCCTCTCCCCAGCGGTCCGTCCCCCCGACCCGGGCGCGGCGACGAGATCCCGCAGGGCCCGGCGACGGCGGCGCCGCACCACGGCCGACCGGATCGCGGGTGGCTGCGGCGCGTGCTGTCGCTCGGTGCGGCGACGTCACTGCTGATCATCCCGGCGTTCGCGGTCCTGGGCACCATGCGCGACCGCGGCGGCCCGGCGGCGTCGCGCCATGCGGCCGGGACCGCGATCCGCCTGCTCGACCGGGAACCGGACCTTGCCGGGCAGCTTGCTGTCGCCGCGTACCGGATCGAGCCGACCCCGCCGGCCGCCCAGGCGCTGGTAGAGGCGAGCGTCCGGCAGATCGCCGCGTCGGCCGGTGCCATCCGTGGCCTGCGGGTCACCTCGGACGGCCGGTACCTGATCGTGGTCGGCGATGCCGGCGGGTCCGTGTGGGACATCGCCGATCCCGCCCGGGTCCATCGGGTCGGTGATCTGGCCGGGGCCCCACCGGCGACCACCGTCGATCGCCGACAGCTCGCGGCCGGCTCCGGCAACCGCTCCGTCGGCGCCGCCCGGCGCGGCTTCAGCGCCACCGAGTTCAGCCCCGACGACGCGGACTCTGCCGCTGGTGGGACGGCCGCCGGTGGGGCGGTCGGATCGGCGCTGCGTGCCGTCACGACCGTGTCGGGCCCGTCCGCGTCCGCCGCGGCCCCGGCGCCGCAGACCGTCGTGACGGCCGGCGCGGACGGGGTGCTCCGGCTATGGCAGCTGATCCCGCCACGGCTCGTGGATGACGGCGAGCTGGACCAGGTGCGGACCGCCGCAGCCGACGTGACCCCGCTCATGGGCCTGCGCGGTCACGTCGGCGCCGTGACGGCCGTCGCGGCCAGTGCGGACGGCCGGACGCTCGCCTCGGCGGGAGCGGATCGGACGGTCCGGCTGTGGGACGTTCGCCGCCCACGCACGCCGCGTGCCCTCGCCGTGCTGGCCCTGCCGGCGGAGGTCACCAGCGTGGCCTTCACCCCCGACGGGCGTTCGCTCGTGCTCGGCGGCCCAGGTCACCTCGCCGTGTGGGACGTCGCCGATCCGCGGAACCCGCGAAGCCGCGCGGAGCGCACCGCCGCGGCGAACGTTCGGGCGATCGCCGTCAGCCCGGACAGCCGCTGGTTCGCGGCGACCACCACGACTGCCCGCGGCGTCCAGACGGAGATTTTCGGGCTCGGCGATCCGCGGGGCCTGCGCCGGTTGACGTCCATCGCGCCCGGACCGGCCCCGGCCGTCGCCCCGGATCCGGCCGGGGCGCTCGCGTTGTCCGCGGACGGCCGAGTGCTCGCCGTCGGCGGCGCGGCCGGTCAGATCACGCTGTGGGACATGTCGTCGCCGGTGCGACCGGTGCGCCGCGGTGTCCTGCCGGTCGGTGCCAACCCCGGCACCACCACCACCCTCGGCCTCGCCGGGCCCGCCGGCACCCTGGCGGCCGCCACCGGGGACAGCGTCCGGCTCTGGCAGCTCGATCTGCTCGCGGCACAGGACGAGGTGTGCGCCCGGGTCGGCGACCGCATCAGTCGTGAGCAGTGGCGCAGCTATCTCGGCCACCGGCGCTACAACCCGCCCTGCGACTGACTACCGGCTGAAGTGCCGGGCCGCGCCGTAGCCGGGTCCCTGTTCGGGCCGGCCGGCCCGGGAAGTCCAGCGCCACTGCACGGAGATGCGGGCGCCGACGTGCCCGGGTACCCGGGGCACCGCGTGCAGCCAGTCGGCCTGGGCGCGGCCGCCCAGCACGATCAGATCCCCACCGGCGGGGGACAGATCGCGCCCGCCCGGCGCCTGCGGATCGTTGAGGAGCCGCCGGCCCGGCGGCAGGTGGCGTGACTTCACCAGGAACGGCCGCTGCGCGCCGAGGGTGAGGATGGCGATGATCGTGTCATCCAGCCAGCGCATCTCGCGGTCGCGGTGGAAGCCGACGGAATCGGAGCTGTTGCGGTACATGGACATGCCGAACCCGTCGAACTCCACCCCGTAGGTGCGGCGCAGGGCCCGGTAGGCATCCAGCAGGGCGGGGAAGGGCACCGCCGCACCGCGGGGGACCCACGTGGTCAACCGCGGCTCGGTGACCTGACGTTCGTAGCGCCACATGGTCCCTTGCCGCCAGGGCAGGCCCGAACGCATCGCCTCGCACAGCTCGTCCGCTCCGCGCAGCCATCCGCGGGTGACGTCGACCCAGGACTGCTCGTCCAGCCAGATCCGTTCCGCTCGCGCGGCCGGATCGACCATGCCGGCGCCCACGGCGGGTGAGGTGGCGTCCGGCACCCTCCCGACGCTACCTCGCGGCCACGACGGGCCCCGGTGTGGGCCGATCGATGGTCGCGGCGCGCCGCAGTCGTCGCCGCGCAGCGTAACCTGCGGGATCCAGGAGGCTGTTCACGATGATGGCAGGGACGCATTGACCGGATGTTCCCCCGAGCCCGGCGTCGCCGAGGGCCCCACCGCCGGCCTGCCGCCTACCGCCGGCTACGCCGCGACCGGTCTCGACCAGGACGTGCGCCGGCTCACCGAGGTCGTCACCCGGCTGCGCCGCGTGCTGCGGACAAGCATCCGCACCGACTACTCGTGGGAGTCCCTCCCGATGGCGCAGGTGGAGCTCCTGCAGTGCCTGGCGGAGAAGGACGCGACCCGCGTCGGTGAGCTCGCCGGGCGGCTGCGGCTCGCCCCGAACAGCGTCTCGACGCTGGTGCAGCAGCTCGCCGACGCCGGTTACCTGCACCGAGAGCGTGACCCGGCCGATCGGCGGGCGGCGCTGCTGCGGCTCACGCCGGCCGGGGCGGCGGCCCTGTCCGGCTGGCAGCGCGCCCATGAACGACGCCTCGGCGCGGCCCTGGCCCGGCTGGTCGAGGCCGACCGGTCGGCCATCCTGACTGCCCTGCCCGCGCTGTCGAACCTGGTGGAGGCGCTGGGCGATCGCGGCGAACCGATCGGGTGACCGGCGAGGAGCCATGCACCGGATGAGGCGCCGGGTGGTCAGCCCTGGGCCGGCAGGCGCCTGGCGCCGGCCCTCAGGACCGGACGAGGCGGGCGATCGCGGCGGTTGCCTCCCGCAGCTTCTCCTCGGCGACGGGGCCGCCCTCCGCCGCGGCGTGGGCCACGCAGTGCGCGAGATGGTCCTCCAACAGGCCGAGGGCGACCGACTGCAGGGCCCGGGTCGCGGCCGAGACCTGGGTCAGGATGTCGATGCAGTACTTGTCTTCAGCGATCATGCGCTGCAGGCCGCGGACCTGCCCTTCAATGCGGCGCAACCGGGCGGTGTACTCGTCCTTGGTGTCGGTGTAGCCGTGCATCCGCCGCGCCTTCCCCCACGATGACCAGTACCTGACCAGTACCCCCCTACGGTACCTGTGAGGGTGCGGCGCCCGTTCGGGTTCGGGCCAGGTGCGGACAAGGTCGTCGTCGGCCTCGGCAGGGGCAACGACCAGCAGCCGCCGACCGGACGCGGCAAGACCGGGCCTGCCTTTGCCCGGCTGCTGGAGGGCGCCACCTCGGCTCCAGGGCCCGTTCGGCGCCTGGTTCCCGTGGGAACTCCGGCTCCGACCACGGATTGCGCGTGCTGGGGGCGGATGCACCGAAGTAAACCGTGCCCCGGTACCTGCATTTTCGTCCCCGCCTGGCGTGGGGGCCGGCGCGGGCGCTCAGGCTTACCTACCGGTAGACGTATTGCGTCGGGAAAGCCGGCCGCGCACGGCGCTTTCCGCCTCGTCTCCTGTGGGCGGCCGGCGGTGTCCTCCCCGGATCAGCGCTCGACGTGGTGCGGCGGGAGATCGGCGAGGAGTCGCTCGATGTCCGGGTCGTCTTCCTCGGACAATGACTCGTCGCCCCATCCGATCTCCCGTTCGTCGAACGAGTCGTCGTCAAGCGGCTCAGTGGCGCCCATGATCTTCCCCTCGTGTGGCGCGGCTTGTTCGCCGCCGCGGTCCCGGTCCGGCGATCGCGGCCGAGGCGGCAGTTCGCTGGTGAAACGATTGTCGGCAGGATGACACTGCGCTCGCCGGGCGGGTTAGGCGTGAGCCGTTGTTCGGCCCGGCGCCCGGCCCGGGTCTGCTAGTGCAATGCCGTCTCCTGGGGCGCGTGGCCCGGATCCGGGCACCGATGATGCCCACCCGGTCCGGGCCGCGCGCCGGCGGTCAATCTACGCCGCCGGAACCACTGCGGGTGGGCGGCGGCTTGGCCAGGGCATGCCCGATGACCTCGACGACCAGCCGCAGGGTGGCCCGGCTGCCTGCCAGGAATGCGTCCGTCTCCCGCTGGGACCACGCGGAAGCGACGACCCCGGGCTCCGGTGTCCGGACGGCCAGGACTGCTCGGATGGACGCCCGGTAGCGGCCCACCGTGATCGGCGGATCCCCGATCGGATCGGTGTCGTAGTCCTCGTCGCGGTCTAACAGGGCCCCGACCTCATCGACGCGGCGTGGTGTTGGGGGCATCAGTTTCCTCCTCCGTAAATTTGCTATGCAGCAAAATAGACCCTAGCGAGGTTCTTGGGGAAGAGCAAAGTGGTTACGATGTTCCGCGTGGACGACGGTGAGCAGTTGGTCGGCATCGGGGACATCGCGTTCCAACTCAAGATCACTCGCCAGGCGGTGGACTACTGGACGCGCAAGGACTCCCGGTTTCCGGCACCCTTGCAGGTCATCAACGCGCCGACGGGTAGTGGTGCCAAAGGCACTCGAGTTTGGCGCAAGCGAGAGGTAGACGCCTGGATCGTGGAGCACTATCGACGCCGCAAACAGTAGGCGGTGTGTCCGGTACGGCGGTGTGGGCGCGTGACCCGCTCCGGAGTCGCTCCGGACGGCGCCCGCCGCCGCCGTCGACCCTCGTCGGCGCATGCCGCCCGGGGTCGAACAGAAATGCCTGGCAGCCGTGCTGAATCGCACTATCAGCGCATTTCGGGGAGCTGCACGAAACGGAACGTCAGCTCCAATGCGGGTTCACCGCGCAGCGGTGCTCCGGCCTGAGTTCAGCGCGCCGGTCGCCGGTCACCCCCGCGGGGGCGACCGGCCGAGCAGGCGCGGGACTCCTGCCCGGTGACTCCGGTCCGGTGACTCCGGTCTGGCGTGCCCGGCTGCGGGACTGCGACCGTCGCGTCCCGTCACACGGCCTTGCGTCGTGTCCTGGCCGTCGGGGTGGTGCGGTGGGCCGAACGCGGTCTGGCCCGGCAAGGCGTGCGCGGCATGCCGCCGCGCGCCGGGTGCACCGCGATCGGCGCCGGCCATGCCGAAGGCGCCCAAGGCGGCAAGCGCCCGGACGCCTTCGGCAGACGGTGCAGGTGTTTCGGTCGGTCAGGCCGCCGCGGTGGTGGAGGCCGTGCTCGACGTAGAGGGGGCCGACGAGGACGAGCCGCTGCTCGCCGCGGCGGACGACGACGAGTCGGAGCTGGCGGTCGACGACGAGTCGCTACCGCCGGCGGAGCTGTCGGCGTTGGAGCTCGTGGCGTCCGCGGTGTCCTTTGGGCGCTGCTGCGTGGAACCGCCGGCGGAGCTGGACCGGCTGTCGTTCTTGTAGAAGCCGCTGCCCTTGAACACCACGCCCACCGAACCGAACACTTTACGAAGTCGTCCGGCGCAGGTCGGGCACTCCGTCAGTGACGCGTCGCTGAAGCTTTGCGCGACTTCAAGGTCACGTCCGCAGTCGGTGCAGCGGTACTGGTAGGTAGGCACGTACTCCTCCCGGCGTTGGCACTCAGAAGTGGCGACTGCCAACTTTAGCTTGTAGACGGCCCCAGATGTTCCCCGGCGCCGTCAGTCGGTTCGCACCGTAGCGTACGACTCGGGGTGACGATGATCTGCACGCCGCGATCGTGCTCCTCCGTGGGGACGAGATCGAGCAGCTCCTGGTCGTACAGCACGGCAATCACCGGGACGTCGGGCGTGACTCGGCGCAGCGCGCGGTCGTAGGAGCCGCCGCCCCGACCGAGCCGCCGCCCCGCCCGGTCGACGGCGAGCGCCGGGATGATCACGGCCTCGGCCTCGGACAGTTCCCCGGGCGGTGCCGCCGCGGGGGGTTCCCGGGTGCCGAGGGCGCCCGGGACCAGCATGCCGACGTGCTCGCGGAAGTCCAGGTCGAGATCGGCGCGCAACACCGGCAGCAGCACTCGGGCGCCGCGGGCGACCAGCCGGGGGAGCAGGTCGGCGAGATCGGGCTCCCCGGGTAGCCCCACGTAGGCCGCGACGCACCGGGCGTCGGCGACCTCGGGTATCTGCAGGATTCGGGTCACCAGGACCGCGGCGTCCGCCGGTGAGCAGGACTGGTGGCGCAGGGCCAGAGAGGTCCGCCGCTGGGAGAGCAGCCGCGCGCGCAGCCGTCGCTTGGCGTCCGCACCTGCCCCGGCCGGTGCGTCACCACCCGGTCCGGGTGCCGCGCCGGCCACCGCCCAGGAGTGCGGACGGGCCGTCGGCTTGGCGGCGGGCGTCCCCCGCCGGGGATCGGGTGGAAGGTGGTTTCCCGGCACCTGAACAGCCTCCCGCAGGTCGGCGCCGCAGGGGCTGGTTGCGAGCCCGCCCGGCGTGCCTGGCGGGCTGCGCCGTGGCCGTGCGGTGGGTGCCGTAGCCGTGCCGTGGCCGTGCCGGTGGTGTCCGGCACTCGGCCGCGTACCGTGTGAGCTGTGCATTGCCCGTGAAGGCGGCCGCTGCTGTGCTCGTGCACTTCGACCCGGCTAAGGTTCCCTCATGCCAGTGACGAAGGCGGTTATCCCGGCCGCGGGCCTGGGCACTCGCTTCCTGCCGGCCACCAAGGCCGTGCCCAAAGAGATGCTGCCGGTCGTCGACAGGCCGGCTATCGAATACGTCGTCGAGGAGGCCTCTCGGGTCGGCCTGCGCGACGTCCTCCTTGTCACCAGCCGTACGAAAAAGGCGATCGAGGATCATTTCGATCGGGAGATGGACATCGAGGCCGCGCTGGAGCGCAAGGGTGACGAGACCCGCCTGCGCCGGGTCCGCGCGTCGGCTGAGCTCGCCGAGGTGCACACGGTCCGCCAGGCTTCGCCGCGGGGGCTCGGCCACGCGGTCCTGTGCGCCGCCGCGCACGTCGGTGACGAGCCCTTCGCCGTTCTGCTCGGTGACGACCTCATCGACGAGCGCGACCCGCTGCTGGCGGAAATGCTTGCGGTGCAGGCCCGCTTCGGTGGCAGCGTCATCGCGCTGATGGAGGTCCCCGAGGAGCAGGTCTCGATGTACGGCGTCGCCACGGTGGAGTCCGTCCCCACCGGGCCGGACGATCGGTACGGGATCGTGCGCATCCTGGACCTGGTGGAGAAGCCGCCGGTCGCGGAGGCGCCGAGCAATCTGGCGATCATCGGCCGCTACGTGCTGGCCCCGGAGATCTTCGAGGTGCTGCGACACACCGAGCCCGGGCGGGGCGGAGAGATCCAGATCACCGACGCGCTGCGGACGCTGGCGCTGCGCGCGGTGGCCGGGGGCGCCGAAGCCCAGCCGGTGCACGGCGTGGTGTTCACGGGCCGGCGCTACGACACCGGGGACCGGGTCGACTACCTCAAGGCGGTCATCCGGCTGGCCTGCGAGCGGCCCGATCTTGGGCCCGACCTCTATCCGTGGCTCGAGGAGTACGTCGCCGCCGGCGGGCCGAAGGTTAATTTGTCCTAATTCGGAAAGATTTCTGCCAGTTCCTGACACCTCGATTGGCCTAGTTGCATTCGTTTAACCTTGACGCCTCCGGCGTGGCCGGGAACGCTCCCGGGATCGGCCCGGGCGCGATCGGCGCGCAGGCCGCCGTGGATCGGCGGATTGCTGACGGGTGGTGGCGCCCGCGCGACCGCTGATGCAACAGAGGTGTCCGGGCTCCGATGGCCGTAGCCCGGATGATGCCGGGTGAGGCCGCATGGCCCGACGGCATCAACGGGTACAGGAACGGGGACGGGCGCCCATGACGACGGTGGATGAACACCTGGAACGAATTCTCGCGGCGGTGGCGCCGACCCGCCCCCGCCGCGCCGGGCTGGAGCAGGCCCACGGCTGCGTGCTCGCCGCCGATGTCCGGGCGACCGTGGCCCTGCCCAGCTTCGACAACTCGGCCATGGACGGATACGCCGTGCGGGCCGCTGACGTCGCCGAGGCCACCGAGGACGCCCCCACCACCCTGCCGGTCGTCGGTGAGATCCCGGCCGGGCCCGGCACACCGGCGCCGCTGAAACCCGGCACGGTGGTGCGGATCATGACCGGCGCTCCGCTGCCCCGCGGCGCGGACGCCGTGGTCCAGCTCGAGTGGACCGACGGCGGCCGCGAGTCGGTCGCGATCCGCCGGCCCGCCGACCGGGGGCTGCACGTCCGCCGCGCGGGCGAGGACGTCACCCCCGGCGCGTTGGTGCTGCCCGCGGGGACGGTCATCGGCTCGGCGCAGATCGGCCTGCTCGCCGCCGTCAACGTGGCGCGCCCCCCGGTGCACCCGCGGCCCCGGGTGGCGGTGCTGTCCACGGGCACCGAGCTCGTCGAGGTCGGCTCGCCGCTGGGCGCCGGGCAGATCGTCGACTCCAACAGTCACGGCATCGCCGCCGCCGCCCGCGAGGCCGGCGCGCTGGTGCGCCGGCTGACCGGCGTGCCCGACGAGCCCGACGCCTTCGCCAAGGCCCTCCATGGGGTGCTGGGAGAGGTCGACGCGGTGGTGACCACCGGCGGGGTGAGCGTCGGCGCCTACGACGTCGTCAAGGAAGTCCTCACCGGGTCCGGCACCGTCCGGTTCGACACGGTGGCGATGCAGCCCGGCAAGCCGCAGGGCTTCGGCCTGGTCGAGGGGGTGCCGATCTTCACGCTGCCGGGCAATCCGGTCAGCGCGCTGGTCTCGTTCGAGCTGTTCGTCCGCCCGGCGTTGCAGCGGATGCGCGGGCTGGCCGCCACCGGTCTGCCGCGGATCGTCGTGACGGTCGACACGGAGCTGCATTCCCCGCCCGGCCGGCGCACGTTCGTGCGGGTCGGCCTCGCCCATCTCGGCGACGACGGCCGGCCCGGCCCGCGAACCGTCGCCCGCCTGGCCGGCGGTCAGGGTTCGCACCAGCTCACCTCGCTGGCCGGCGCGCAGGCGTTGGTCATCATCCCCGAGGAGGTGACGAAGGTTCCGGCCGGGACCCGGCTGTCGGCGCTGTTGCTCGGAGCCGACGCAGGCGCCATCCTCTCCGGCATGGGCTGGGCGGATACCGACACGTCGGACCCGAGCGCGGGGCCAGCGGAGCCGATCGCACGATGACCGCACCCCGGCTCACCCACGTCGACGAGCACGGCGCGGCCCGGATGGTCGACGTCACGGCCAAGGACGTGACCGCCCGTACGGCGACCGCCACCGGCCTGCTGAGGGTCACCCCCGAGGTGGTGGGGCTGCTGCGCGGCGCCGGCGTGCCGAAGGGGGACGCGCTCGGGACCGCCCGGATCGCGGGGATCATGGGCGCGAAGCGCACGCCCGAGCTCGTCCCGCTCTGCCATCCCATCGCGATCTCCGGGGTCACCGTCGAGCTCACCGTCCGTGACGACGGAGTGGAGATCACCGCCACCGTGCGGACGGCCGACCGGACCGGCGTCGAGATGGAGGCGCTGACCGCCGTCGCCGTGGCCGGGCTGACCCTGCACGACATGGTCAAGGCGGTCGATCCCGGCGCGGAGCTGACCGGCGTGCGGGTGCTGGCCAAGACGGGCGGGCGCCACGGAGACTGGCGCGCCGAACCCTCCCGGGAGGTCCGGTGAGCCGGTCGTCGAGGGTGCCGCCGGGGGCGCGTGCCCGGGTCGTCACGGTGTCCGATCGGGCGTACCGGGGTGCCTATCCGGACCGGTCCGGTCCGGTGCTCGTCGCCGGGCTGGCCGAGCTCGGCTTCGCCGTCGGTCCGGCACAGATCATCCCCGACGACCGCGAGCGGATCGCGGCCGCCCTGCGGGCCGCGGTCGCCGACGGGATCGACCTGGTCGTCACCACCGGCGGGACCGGCCTCGGGCCGCGGGACATCACCCCCGAGGCGACCGGCGAGGTCATCGAGCGGCCGATCCCCGGGCTCGCCGAGGCGCTGCGGGCCGCGGGTCGCGACGCCGTCCCCGCGGCGGTGCTCTCCCGTGGGCTCGCCGGGACGGCCGCGGCGACGCTGGTGGTGAACCTGCCGGGCTCGACGGGAGGTGTCCGGGACGGGCTGGGTGTGCTCGCGGGTGTGGTCGGACATGCCGTGGCCCAGCTCCGCGGAGTAGATGATCATGCGGCTGTGCCCGGCGTGGCCGGGACGGCGGAATAGGCCACGGTGATGCGGGCTCCGGGCTGGCCGGCGGTGCTGTCCGAGGGATCGGTGACGGTGCGCCCGCTGCGGCTGCGCGACGCCTCCGCGTGGGTGGAGATGCGGCTGCGCAACGCCGACTGGCTGGCCCCGTGGGAGGCGACCCCGCCGGGTCTGGTCCTGGTGCGCGAGACCTGGGCGCAGCGGCAGACCATCTCGGTGTATCGGCAGATGTGGCACCGACTGCGCCAGCAGGCGCGGGTTGGCATGGCGCTGCCGTTCGGGGTCGTTCTTCACGGCCGGCTCGTCGGCCAGGTGACGGTCTCGACGATTGCCCGCGGCGCCTTCAACAGCGCGCAGGTCGGCTACTGGGTGGACAGCGGCTTCGCCGGCCGGGGCATCACCCCGACCGCCCTGGCACTCGTCGTCGACCACTGTTTCGGCCCGGTCGGCCTGCACCGCGTCGAGGCCAATGTGCGGCCGGAAAACGTCGCCAGCCAGCGGGTGCTGGCCAAGCTCGGCTTCCGCGAGGAGGGCCTGCACCGGCACTATCTCGCCATCGACGGCCACTACCGCGACCACCTCGGATTCGCGCTGACGACCGAGGACGTGCCCGAGGGGCTCGTGCGCCGCTGGCGGGGGAGTCACTACAGCCGGCCTTGAGCGAGCCAGCCCTGAGTGAGCCGGCCCTGAGCGTCGGTGGTCCGGGCCGAGTGGAGGCCCCCGCCGGGGGACCGGGGGCCCGCTTCCGGGTAATGCCGTGGGTGGGGTGACGAGTTCCACTCCGCCCGGCGGGGGGTGTCGGTAACCAGACGCCCGTCCGATGCGGTCACGGCGCGTTGTTCCGACACTCACACCCGAGCTCATTCGCAGCGACCTGCTGGAGGCTCGTGCTCTCCCCGAGTGCTTCCGTATGGCGGGCGGAGCCCGACGGAGGTCTGCGGAGCCGGTTAGACGACGGTCGGACGACCATCACCCATCCGATTGCGGATGCGACACGCGGGGTTCGGGTCGGTGACCACATGGATTTCGCTCACTAGCGTCAACCTCGAAATCGCAATCCGCTGATGTCGGGAAGAGGCTCCTCATGGTCAGCACCTCCGCGCCCGCCGCGCTCGCCGCGCCCCGCGCGGACGGTGCGTGCCCGGCGTCCGACGCGGGGATCGTGCCGGTCCCGCCATCGGATCATCGCGCAATCCACACCAGCCGGACGGCGGTACTTCGATGAGCGCCCTGATCTGGGCGGCGATTGTTGCGGTATGGGGTTTCGTGTTGATCCCCATGTGGCTGCGCCGCCATGACACGGCGTCGGAGCAGCGTTCCACCGAACGGTTCACGGGGGCGATGCGGGTGCTCTCCCGTCGTCCATCGGGCCACGACGAGGCCGACCCCGATCAATTCGACAGTGACCATGAGCGTCTCGGCGGGGTGAGAGGAACGGGTATGTCGCACGCGGATTCGCGCGATCCCATCGCTCCCGTGGAGTCCGCGCCAGCGGGCCCGCCGGCCGCGCAGGGCGAATCCGGCGGCTGGCGTGACGCGCCGCCCGGCACGGCGCGGGACTCCTACGCGGCGCGGGTGGCCGCGCGTCCAGGCTCCCCCGCGGACTCCGACGGCGCCGCGCCGGTCGACGCGGCCGGGAGCCTGCGCGGCCCGGCGCCGCAGCTCGACTCGGCCGGACCTCGGACGCCCGGTGGCTCTGGCTCTGGTTCTGGCACTGGCCCTGGCGCTGCGGGCAGGCCCGCGACCCTGGGCTGGCCCGGCACTCCGGGCGGGCCTGGGACTTCGGGGCGGGCTGCGACGTCGGCACGGGCGGGGGCTTCGGGCAGGCCGGGGTCGGCTGGCGACGACGGCATGGTCCGCGGCGACGAGCCGCGGGTCGACTCCCGCCGCACCGTCGCGCTGCACCGGGTGGCCGCCGAGCGGGCGGCCCTGATGCGGGTCCGCCGGCAGCGGCTGATCCTGGTGGCGGCCCTGCTCCCGGTGACGGTCGTGTTGGCCGCCGTGTTCGGCGGGATGTGGATCGCCGTGCAGTTGCTGACCGATCTCGGGTTCGCCGGGTACCTCTTCCATCTGCGGCGCGCAGCCCAGGTCGAACGCCGACTCGCGATCACCCGGGTCTCGATCGAGCGCCGGATAGAGGCCGAGCGGGTCGCCCGCAGCCGCCGTCGCTCGGTCGGCTCCTCCTTCGCCTACCACGAGCGGGACTCCGCGGCGAGCACGAGCGAACGGCACCTGGGTCCCGAGCCGGCGGAGGAGCTCACCCCCGAGGAGTTGGCGCACGCCCGGGCGGAGACGATCGACCTCGGCAGCCTGATGGCCACCCAGCTCGCGAATCGTGACGACACCGGGCCCGACGACGGAACCTATGCCGAGGGGCCGGCCGCGGCCGATGGACGGGCCGGCTATGCGGCCTCGGCCGGGTGGGACGAGGCCGCTCCGAGTCGGCCGGCAAGTGGCGGCCACGCGAAGGTCCTGTACGGCTACGCGCCGTCCGTTGCGCCCGCCGGCTACGACGGCGTCGGCTACGACGACTACGACTACGACTACGACGAGGTCGAGGTGGATGCCGATGAGGTCGCGGCGGCGTCTGCCGCACGGATGACCGCCCGCCCGGCGACCCGCCCCACC
>NZ_JANEZT010000100.1 GCF_025403405.1 Frankia tisae | reverse complement strand
CGCGTAGCCAGGCGTCGTCCGGGTTGGCGCGGTCCTCCGCCAGCGGCCGGTGCAGCAGGCGCCGTTCGGCGGCGGTCAGCTCCGGTGCCGCCGACGCGAGGGTGCCGGGGTCCGCGTACAGCTCGGCGACGAGCTGCTCGGGGCTCAACACCGGCCACAGCTCGTCCAGCGCCGTCCGCACGGCCGGATCGGCGCGCAGCTCCCGGCGCAGCTGGGCGAGGTCGTCGTCGTCGAGCAGGCTGGTGCCGCCGAAGCCGGCCGGAGCCAGCAGGTCGAGCGCCTCCGGGTCTGCCTCCAGCACCTGCGCGGTGATCGTCTCGGCGGCGTAGCCGTCGGCGACCTGACGGGCCAGCGCCTCGATCACGGCCCGCACGAAGATGGCCCTGGCCTGGTTGTGCAGCTCGCCGGACTCCCGGGCCAGCGCGCGGGCCCGGGCGCAGGTGCTGCGCTCGAGCATCAGCAGGCGCTCCTCGGTGTGGATCTCCAACGTCTGCCCGCGGGGCAGCCGCTGCCTGTCGCGGACCGCCGCGGCCAGGACGTCGGCCAGCACCGCCCGACCCTTGAGTTCGGCCAGCGCCGGCTCGTCGGACCGGTCCGCCGTCGCCGCCGGGTAGAGCGCCTCGACCGTCGCGCTGACCACGCTGGTCTCACCCAGCGACGGCAGCACGTTCTCGATGTAACGCAGGAATGTCGGGTGCGGCCCGACGACCAGCACGCCGCTGCGGGCGAGCCGGTCGCGGTGGGTGTAGAGCAGGTAGGCGGCGCGGTGCAGCGCGACCACGGTCTTACCGGTGCCCGGCCCGCCCTGGACGACGAGGATCCCACGCTGGTCCGAGCGGATGATCCGATCCTGCTCGGCCTGAATGGTCTCGACGATGTCGCTCATCCGGCCGGTGCGTGCGGCGTTGAGGGTGGCGAACAGCGCCGGCTCGCCGACCAGCTCGTCGGCGGCGCCGAGCTCGGCGAGCTCGGCGAACTCGAAGACGTCGTCGTCGAGGCCGGTCACCTCGCGGCGCCGCGTCGTGATGTGCCGGCGCCGGCGGACGCCGAGGCGCGACGCCCCGGTCGCCGCGTAGAACGGCCGGGCGGCCGGGGTCCGCCAGTCGATCAGCAGGGGCTCGTAGTCCGCGTCCTCGTCGAAGATGCCCATCCGGCCGACGTAGCGCCGCTCGCCGCCGTCGAAGTCCAGCCGGCCGAAGCACAGGCCGTTCTCGGCGGCGGTGATCCGGGCCAGCGTGGCCGTGCAGTCGGCGCTGGCCGCATCCCGCTCGAACCGGGCTCGCGGCAGGCTCTCGGAGTGCCGGAGAACACCGCGCAGCCGGGTCGCGGTGCGCCGACGAAGCCCGTCGAGCCGATCGTAGAGAGCGGAGACGTACGCCTGCTCGGATTCAACGTCATCTGTTGACAAACCGGCCCCATCCCTGCTATTGTTAACCGCGCGTAAATCAATTACACCGGCTGTCTCTGATGAAGTCTAGCCAGCTGGCATCAGGCCTCCACAATGGTGGCGGTCTGGCAGTCCCGAGCGGGCGACCGAAAGTCGCCGCCGGTCAATCCTCCTGCATCTTCTCCCACCGGCAAATCCACGGGTGAATGCCCGTGGGCCGTCCACTCCTGGTCCGTGCCGTCGTTCATGCCCGGCCGAACCGGGCCGCCACGAAGGCGTCCTCGAGACAGAGCCCTGCGCAACCGGCGGGGTCGCGTTCGGCCAGTTCCGGAACGGGCCGCGGCTCCACGAGCCGCTCGAGCCGGAAGCCCGCGGTGAGGACCTCGTCGAGCAGCGTACCGAGAGGCATGCGCCAGATCGGCAGTTGCCCGTTCGGGGTATCGGCCCTGAGATGCGGGCCAGCCCGACGTAACGGCCACCGAGTGCCTGGCGCAGCCGCTCATTGGTTCTTTTCCGGTGTTCGATGACCGGGTGTGATGTTTGGGCACCCGGCTGCGGTGCGTTCTGCACGGTCTGCGCTCTGCGGATCGTGCGCATCGCACTGCGCAACACCGCTGCGAGCCCTCGTGCGCGGTGCTCGGCCCCCGTGCGCGGCACGATCCGCGGGCTGACCGCCACAAGCCGCCACAAGCCGCTCGGACGGCCGCGGGACGGGGCGACGGCCCGTACGCCGGCGGCGGATGCAGGGAGAAGGATGGAGAAGGCGGGAGAGAAACTCGGGAGGGGCTGCACCAGATAGCGTGCCGGGCCCCCGCAAGCGCGCCGATCCCTTCAAAAGCGGAGGTGGTTGCGCAGCGGAACCGCGACGCTCGGCGTTGTGGAACCCGCACCAGCCGATGACAGCACCGTGCCCGCACAACGGCAGGCGCCGCCGGCACCTGCCCCACCCCAGGTATCGGCACCGGCATCAGCCGTCGGGCGGGACTCGGTCCTCACTTACGGCAAGGAGGACGACGACGGTGTCCGGCCGTGGGCGCGCCACGACCGGACGATGGCGCAGACCGGCATGCGAACGATGGCCCGGCAGCTGCCCGGACTGTTGCGGCTCGCCTGGTCGCTGGCCTGGGAGGCCGATCGGCGCGGCCTCGTCGTCATGGTCGTCCTGCGGGTGCTCGCCGGCGTGATCGAGGCGGCCGGCCTGCTCGCGGTCGCCGGCGTGCTGACCGCCGTGCTGCGCGACGGCCCGACGCCGCAGCGGCTGCACGACGCCCTGCCAGCCCTCGTCCTCGTCGTCGCCGCCGGAACGCTGCGCAGCGGCCTGGCGGCGGCGACCAACCTGGTGCGGGTCCGCCTGGGCCCCCGGGTGGACCGGGTCTGCCACGTCCGGCTGCTCGACCTGGCCACCCGCACGTCGATCATGGCCTTCGACGATCCGCGCTTCGTCGACGACCTTGACGCCGCGGAGCGGGGCGCCGCCAGCGGGCGCCAGCTCGTCGACAACGCGATCGAGATGCTGACGTCCGCCGTCCATATCGCCGCCGCGGGAGGTGTGCTGGGCGTGCTGCACCCGGTGCTGCTGCCCCTGCTGGTGCTGTCGATCCTGCCGGACGGCTGGGCGTCGATGCGCTCGGCTCGGCTCGCCCACGCCTCCTGGCTGGGCCGGCTGCGCCAGGTCCGGCGCCAGTACATGCTCCGGTACCACATGACCGCGCGGGAGTGTGCCGCGGAGATCCGCTCGTTCGGGCTCGGTCGTTTCCTGCTCGACGAGTACACGATCCTTGCCCGCGAGCAGGAGGCCGAGCAGGTCCGCGTGGGCCGCGGACAGGCGCGGTACCGGCTGACCGGGGAGGCGGTGTCCGGGCTCGCCCTCGGCGTCGTCTACGGGACGCTGATCCTGTTGCTCAACGCCGGGGTGATGCCACTGGCCGCCGGCGGCACCGCGGTGCTCGCGATCCGCACCGGCCGCAGCGCACTCGCCTCGGCGCTGACCACCCTCAACACCGCGTACGAGAACTTCCTCTACTTCGATGAGTATCGCGCCTGGATCGCGCAGGCCAGCGGGCTGGTGCCCGAGCCGCGCGACCATGCGGCGCCGCCGCGGCCGGCGGTCGTCCGGGCCGAGAACGTCGCCTACACCTACCCGCGCACCGACACCCCGGCCCTGCGCGGCGTCACCGTCGAGCTGCGCCGCGGCGAGGTCGTCGCCTTCGTCGGGGTGAACGGCAGCGGCAAGTCGACCCTGGCGAAGATCCTCGCCGGCCTGTACGAGCCGGACGCCGGGACCGTGAGCTGGGACGGCGTCGACCTCGCCGGCGTCGACCCGGACAGCGTCCGGGAGAGCATCTCCGTGATCCCGCAGGACTACACGCAGTGGCCGATGTCGGCCCGGCTCAACATCGCCGTCGGCCGGATCGGCCGGCTCGCCACGGACGGCCCGGACAGCGTCATCCCCGCGGCCCGCGCCACCGAGGCCGACGAGGTGATCGAGAAGCTTCCGCACGGCTACGACACCTCGCTGGCCCGCCAGTACAACTCCGGCCACGACCTCTCCGGCGGCCAGTGGCAGCGGATCGCCTGCGCGCGGGCGGTCTACCGGGACGCCCCGTTCCTCATCGCCGACGAGCCGTCCGCCGCTCTCGACGCCCGCGCCGAACAGACCCTGTTCACCCTCATCCGCGAGCTGGGCCGCGACCGCACGGTCCTGCTCATCACCCACCGCCTGGCCAGCGTTCGCACCGCCGACCGCATCTACGTCCTCGACGCCGGCCTCGTCGCCGACCAGGGCAACCACGCCGAGCTGATGTCCCGCCCCGGCATCTACCGCGAACTGTTCACCCTCCAGGCCAGCCAGTACGTCGACGCCGACCCCGTCGACACCGACCCCGTGGACACCGACCCCGTGGACGCCGACCCCGTGGACGCCGACGCCAATGTCGACGCGGCCGAGACCGGGACCGGGGCGACATGAGGCCCACTGCGTGACGCCTTCGACGCCACCCGGTGACGACCCGCCACGGGCACCTAGCCGGGGTTCGGACTCACTCGTTCCAGGACGCGTATCTGGTCATGATCAGAGAATGGTGCGCGCGAGCTCCGTGATCCTCGACGATCATGGCTTTCCGCGCACCTCGCACCTCGGTTGTGGTTGTGGTTGTGGTTTTGGTGATCTTGGTGTCCCACGGAACCGCGCCACGTGGGGGGCGGATCCCTGCCTCCCATGCGCCACAACCTGCCGCCCCCAGGGGTTGCGCCGGGAGTTGCTGGAGCCTGATGACGGTTCGCGGGCCCGCGAACCGCAATTAACCTCCAGCATCTGGGCCGACCGCTTTATGGGCCGACCGCTTTATAGGCAGGGCCTGCATCGACCGATCTTCAGGTGACCGGGTGGGCACGGGCATGAGTCGAGGGCGGGCGTGGTCTGTCGGCCCGGCGGCGGCACACCACCTCCGCGACCAGGAACGCGGACAGGGGAGTGTAAGGCGACGCCGAGCGGGGTCTCGTAGGGCAGCATCGGCTCGTCGAACTCGAACGAGAGCAGCACCCGCCCGGCCATGTCCTCGAAGTGCTCGATCGGCGCGTCGACGAAGACCGACTCGGAGAGCGACCGAGAGAGGGAGTAGGCGGTGTCAGTGCCAGTTGCTGATCTGGACGTCGTGCGGATGGGGGGCTCCTGTCCCGGTCTCGACCAGGGCCTTGAGGCTCATCAGGAAGATCGCCCACTTGGTGCTGCAATGGTTCATGAATTCAACCGGCTCACGCCAGCCGGTGTGCGCGAACAGGACGATCGTCCACTCACCGTCCTGTGTCAGGTCAAAGCTCACCCTGGTCCCGATCCATTCGGCTGGCCCGTCGATGACCTCCCACCGCACACGCTTGCCCGGCTGCCGGTCGAGGACCTTCATATCGAACCCGCCGACCTCGCCGAAGCGGAAGATGAGCGTGCTGTCGCCGTCCCCGGTGGTGTCGCTCGTCCACCATCCGGCCAGACCGTCGACCGTTGTAAGCGCTTCGTAGACCTTCTCCGGCGTCGCCTTAATACCTACTCGGTGCAGGATGTCCACCATGTCGATCTCCCCTTACCTGCTCTTGTTCCTGGCTTGTTGGATCGCCTCGGCGAGGCTCTTGATGCGGCGCAGGCGGGCATTCCATAGCGCGCCGACGGAGTTCAGTTGGGCGACGGCGCGGGCCAGCTGCGCCTCGTCCACGTGGTAGCGCTTTTCCCGTCCGGCCGGGGTCGAACGGACGAGGCCCACCCGGTCGAGCACGACGAGATGCTTGGTGACCGCCTGGCGCGTCACCGGCAGGTGCGCGCTGAGCGTGGTGGCCGTCCCCGGCCCCTCGGCCAGCAGCAGGTCGAGCATGCGCCGCCGGGTCGGGTCCCCGATCGCGGACCAGAGGTGGTCGTCGACGACGGTGCTCATGACGTGGTCGCCAGCCGGTTCGCGGCCCCGGCCAGGCGCGGCAGGTAGAAGTCCCAGCCCTGCCGGTGGTCGTTGTAGTGCGCCTCCAGCACCGCCGCCTCCCAGCCCCGCTCGCGGTAGCCGGTCTCGCTGAATCGGACTGTGGTCCCCTCCCCCGACGGGATGAGCTCGAAGGTCACCAACAGCGAGTTGCCCGGGCCCGTGGCCTCGTCCTCGTCCTCGTACGTCCAGCGGAACGAGAAGCGCCGCGGCGGGTCGACCTCGACCACGGTGAACGGTGTGGACTTTGCCTGGCCGGTGTCCTTGTCCGTCCACGTGAGCCGGCTCGCCGTGCCGGCGACCGGTTCGAACTCGGTCTCGGCGCTCCACCAGTCCCGGATGTGCTCCGGGACGCTCAGTACCTCGAAGACGACCTCGGGCGGTGCGTCGACGTGCAGTTCACGCTCGATGCTTCCGTACTCCATGCCGTCCCACCTTCTGCAACGTTCGGTTGCACATCAAGGTAGGCCCCACAACGGCAATGCGCAACCCTTAGTTGCGCCTTCGGCCCACCTGGATCTAGGCGGTTTCTCGTGGATGTTGGTGGCTCGGCAATGTCTACGTTCCGTGGTCGGGCGAGGTGAGGTCACGGACCGGGTGTGGGCGCGCATTGAGCCGCTGCTGCCCAGGATGGGTGGTCGTGGTGGCCGGTGGGCGGGCCACCGTCCGGCGATCAACGGGATTCTCTGGCGGGAACGGACCGGAGCGCCCTGGCCGGACATGTCGTCCCGCTACGAGGAGTGGCGGAGAGTGTGCAACGGGTTTCGTCGCTGGCCGTTGGACGGCACCTGGGAACGGATCCCCGACCATGTCGTGGTCAAGAACGACGCGGTCGGTGACGTGGAATGGACCGTCAGCGTGGACTCGACGATCGTGCGGGCCCATCAGCACGCCGCCGGAGCCGGGGCCGGGGCGCATGGTGCGGTTCCGCGGAACACCAAGATCGCCGGGATTGTTGGCCCGGATGGAGCTGTGCGTCGGCCTGCCGGCGCTGCTGCGCTGGTTTCCGGGGTTTGCGCTCGCCGTGCCGTACGAGGAGGTCGAGTTCCTCCGCACTCCGTGGTGGTGAATGGCCTGCGGTCGTTGCCGATGACCTGGCGAATTGCGCCCGGCGGCGGGTCGGGCCTCGGGGCGCCCGCCGGCTCGGGCCGGGGCGGTCAGCCGGTGCAGACGCTGTCCGGGTGGCCGAAGCCCGGGGCGGCCAGGTCGAAGTCGACGACGTTGTTCGGCCCGCGCACACCGTGGCGGTCCAGGACGCAACTGCGGTGGGTCGCGGTGTCGGTGACGGTGATCCGCTGGTCTCCGGCGTAGAGCGGGCTGGAGATCCAGGTGGGCGCCCCGCTGCCGGTCTGGACGGCGAACGAGGAGATCGGATAGCCCGTCGACGAACGGGCCTCTCCGCCGAAGATCACAACCTTCGCCCGGCCCGGGGAGGGTGCCCGCCCGCCGACCGTCATCCGGCCACCGAGGCGGGCGGTGCCCGGGTCGGCGAGCGTGGTCAGCGCGATCCGGCCCACGGCGGTGGAGTAGGCCCAGCCGTTGGCGCGATGGGTGAAGCGGTCGATGTAGAAGCGGGAATGGACGTAGTCGCCGTCGCGGCGCAGCTCCGGGTAGAACTCGAACGACAGCCCCGAGGTGCGCGACCCCCAGCCGGTCGGCAGGCCGCCGCCACGGACCAGATCGGGCTGGGCGTTGCCCATGAAGTAGCCGTTAGGGAAGACCAGCCCGCCGCCGGCCGGGAACCGGGTGTAGGTGGCGTAGCTGCCCCGCTCCTGGCAGGCGTTGACGAAGGTGTCCCCGGTCCGGGCGAGCGGGTCGTAGTGCTGGCAGGGCAGGTAGGGCCGGGCGGTCGAGCCGAGGACCAGGTCGACGCCGACCGCGCCGCCGATCGGGACGGGCCCGCCGCGCCGGTCGGTGAACCCCTCGAACGGTACGGCGACGCCGTTGCCCCGACTGGCGTCGCCGGCGAACTGGACGGTGTCCGCGGCCCGCGCCACTCCCGGCTGCGCGACGACGAGGGTGAGCAACCCTGCCACGAGCAGCGAGATCCGCCGCCATGAGCCGGCCACCGCGGCGAGTACCGCGCCCTGGAACTGTTTCGCCGTCATCGTGTCCGCCCCCGTCCATACGGCCCGGGTGGGCCGCCATTGTCACAGGAAATCGGGGCCGAGCGTCCAGGTGGTGGCGTTTCGCCCAACTGACACGCAATCGTTGTCGTGGCGTCACATGAGCTGTGGTGCCGACGCGGCGCAGCCGCAGCCGCGGAGTTCCCTGTCGCGTCGGGCCGGTCGCGCCTGCGCCAGCGTCCCGGGTTGGTGACTTGTCGTGGCAAGATGCGGTGGTGGGTGTGCCTGGGCGCGGCGGTGAGCGGTCGTCCGGTGTGGACGAGGTGGACGAGGATTCGACCGGATCCGCAGCGCGATGGGACTTCTTCATCTCCTACACCGCCGCCGACCGGACCTGGGCGGAGTGGATCGCCTGGCACCTCGAGGTCGCGGGGTACACAGTGCTGGTGCAGGCCTGGGACTTCGTCCCCGGCAGCCACTGGATGTCCCACATGGACGAGGGCATTCGCAGCTCCGCCCGCACCCTGGCGGTGCTGTCCCGCGCCTACCTGCGTTCGGTCTACGGGCAGGCCGAATGGGAGGGGGCGTACCGGGCGGACCCGACCGGTTTCGCCCGCCGACTGATCCCGGTTCGCGTGGAGGACTGCCCCCGGCCCGGACTGCTGGGCGGCGTGGTGTCGTTCGACCTGTTCGGCCTGGTCGCCGACGAGGCGCGTCAACGCCTGCTCACGCAGATCGCGGTGATCCGCCGCGGCCGGGCCAAGCCCGTGGCGGAGCCGCCGTTCCCCGGCCCCGCGTCCGCCGCCGATCCGCCGCAGGCGAGGCGCCCCCCCCGGTGAACGGCAAGCCAGACAGGTCCCTGTCCCAGGGACCGTCGAGGCAGCCACCAGAAACCAAGCGTTGATCCCGCTTGATCCGACGTTCGGCAGTCCTACCAATTCCTAGCGGTTGCGTCGGCAGGTGCTGGAGGCTGATGACGGTTGCGGGCAGGCGAACCGGGATTAACCTCCAGCATCTGCTGACCGTCATGCGGGCTGGCACGGATCGACCCTTGTATCTCTTTGCGGCGTGCGCTTGGAGTAGTTGTGGGTAACTATGGTCAGGGAGAGGACGGCGCCGGGTGAGGTGAGCGCCGGGTCAGTAGGTGTGCCAGTCCCGGTTGGCCGGGCCGATATTGCCAGTGGCGACGGGGCCGACCCAGCGCAGGTCGGGAAGGTTGACGACGATCGCCTCCTGGGTGGTCCGGGCGATGACGACGATCGCCTCCTCGTCGGGGTCCGGATTCTCCTCGCGGTGCGGCACCCACGGCGGCACGTAGATGTAGTCGCCGGGGCTCGTGTCGAGGCGGATCTCCTCCTCGTGCTCCAGGAACACGAAGCTGGGATGGCCGGAGACGACGTAGATGCCGGTCTCGGACCGGCCATGATGATGGTCCGCGGACTTCGTCGCCGCGGCGACGTGGGTCTGGCCCATCCACAGGTCGACGGAGCCGACCGTCTTGCCGGACAGCGCCTCGACGCGGCTCATCCCGGCGGTCTGTGTGGTCTGGACAGACAGCCCGGCGGGCGTCACCCGGTGCAGCCGCTGGTGGAAGCCATCTGCCGGCGGCGTGGCCATAGGGAACCTCCAGGATGTCGCGGGGGGCCCGGAGCGGGCGAGCGCAGTGGTGGGCACAGTGGCGGGCTCAGGGCCGGGAACGGGTGGCGACTCGCCGGCGGTAGTTCGCCGCGGCGGCCTTCTCGCCGCAGCGGCGCATCGAACACCAACGCCGCCGCCCGGACGGGGAACGATCGTAGAACAGCGTCGCGCAGCCGTCGCTGTCGCAGGCCCGGATCCGGCCGAGATCCGGGCCGGCGAGCAGGTTGATCGCGTCGCGGGCGATGACGGACAGCGCGGCGGCAGCGTCGGGTTCGGCGACCGCGGCCCGCGTCCGGCCACCCGGGCCGAGCAGGAACACCGGCGTGGGATGCCGACCGATCGTATTGATCAGTCGGATGTCCTCGGTGGCGGGCGGAGCGCCGGCGATCAGGCTCCGGGTCGTGTCGTTGACCGCGGCCCGTAAAGCGCGTGCGTCGAGCAGGTCCTGCTCGGTGAGGCCGCCGGCCGCGGCGGGCAGGCCCTCCGCCTCGAACCAGCCGGTGAGCTCCGCCGGAGTGCCGAGCAGCTCGATGCGCCGCTCGGGCCAGTCGCGCACGGTAGCGACGAAGTCCAGACAGAGGCTGCCCGCGCTGTGGTCGAACTCCGTCATCGCACCGGCCTCGCGCACGGGACGACCTCCTCGGACAGCGATGCCTGCGGGCAGGGCCACGGCGGGAGAGCCCGCCTCCGTCATGCCATCAAGGATTGACGAACCATGGCGTATTGGACGTTAGCACGAAATCACAGGGAGATCTCGGCTGATAACGATGCAAGCGTCACTGGTTGATACCTGCACGCCTGCGTGTCGGCGAGTCCCGCGCGGACGCGGCTGAGCACGCCGTCGACCTGATCGACCGGGCCGGCCACGCGGCCACTACGAGGGTGGCCTACGGAGTAGGGATGAACAGGGTTCCGCCGGTCCAACCCGCGTGAGGCGGCGAGGAGATGGTGTGGGGGATGTTGGTCAGGTCGCCGGGATCGACCGTCCAGGTGGATGTGGTCGTCGCGGACGGGCTCGGGGCTCCGCTCCCGCCGCACGGAACGGGTGGGTACGCGCACGGGGGTCCGGCGAGAGCCGGCACGATGGGCGCCGGGAACGGGCGTCCGTTCTCCTGCGCGGTGCTGACCTGTGAGTCGCCGTCGGGTGCTTCCCGCGCTGAACAGGAGATCGTCGCGAGGACTTTCCGGCCACGACGATGCCGGAGCCGATCCGTGACGATGTCCTCGACGCGGACCGTACCTCGCGTTGCAAACAGTTACCTTATTTTGAGAAGTTATGCGATTCTGGTACCGATCATGACATTGTTTCCGCTCCCGGTGCTCGTCACGAATACCTGACCCGGCATCGGAACGCCTCGTTGTCGACACGAACGGTGCGAAATCGGGCGTTGCGGGTGGAGGGTATGGGAGGCGGGCGACAATCGGCGGATGGTGGCCGACAGTCGGTACGGGCGGTGGGCGCCCGCGGAGCCGGGTGAGGTGGCCGCGCTGTTCGCGGATCTCGCCGGGCCGTGGTGGGTCGCGGGTGGATACGCGATCGCCTGTGCGGTCGGGCGGTGCTTTCGTGCGCACGACGACATCGATGTTGCGGTCCTTCGCCGCGATCAACTGGCCGTACAGTGGGTCCTGGCCGGTTGGGAATGGTGGGCGGCGGACCCGCCCGGGGTGCTGCGCCGGTGGCGGCCAGGAGAACTGTTACCGTTCGGCGTGCACGACATCTGGTGCCGACCCGGGCCGGCTCGGCCGTGGCGGATCCAGGTGATGCTGGAGGAGGCCCGGGGCGGTCAGTGGGAATGCCGGCGCGATCCTCGGGTCCGGCGTCCGATCGCGACGCTGGGAAACGTCACCTCGGACGGCATCCCCCATCTCGCCCCCGAGGTGCAGCTGCTCTACAAGGCGGCGTCACCGCGGCCGAAGGACGAGCTTGACCTGGTAGCGGCACTGCCGGTCCTCACCGCAACGCAGCGCCGATGGCTCGCCGACGCGCTCACCCTCGCGCATCCCGGGCATCCATGGTGCGACCGGCTTTCGCCATCACGGTAGGAGGCGCACGGACGGGCCGGTGGCACGTCTGTAGGAGCGTCCGTGGGAGCAGTGCACGAATCTGGCCGTCGGCGCGGCCGTGGGCCCATGGACGCTGCCGGTTGTGGGCCACCGATGCCGCCCCGCCGCGTCGGTATGCCGCCGTGTCGAAGCGGGAATTGTGACCCGCGCGACGCGGATTCATTGCCCCTGCCTTAATGGGTGTGATCGGCGTTACGAATCGCGGCGAATGTGAGCGCCATTACTGTGGGCTGGGTCATATCGGCTGGACGGCGATGTCGATTGCGGTCCGGATCACGTCGACAGTGCTGTCGAAAGTGGTGGGGTGAGTGCACAATGGATACCGGAGGGCGACAGTGGCCCGCCCTCCCGGCGCAATAACTTCAAGGAGTTCTTCATGCGTACCCAGAATTCCGTTGCTTCCTCCCTGCTGACGACGCTCACCTCCCATCGCGCCGCCCGGGCCCAGCGCCGCGAACTGGCGATGCTGCTTTCCGACCCCGAGCTCTCGCCGTCCGCCCGCCAGGAGATGGTGGCGATCCTCGCCCGCGACGAGGACGTTCCGGCTTCCGTCGGCGTTCCGGCGCAGCGTCGCGGTGGGGCGTCTCGCGAGCACGCCGACGCGGGGTCGTTCCGCTCCGCCTGAGAAGTCCGGGTGGCCTCGTCAAGGCCGACTTCCAGCCGTGACCCGCGGCATCACAAAGCCTCCGTGGATTTTCTCCGCCGCGGAGGCTTTCTCCTTCTCGGGTCCGACCTCATCGTGGCGGGGCCGGCGGACCCGAACCCCAGCGGTTCACGTCGTCAGATGGCTGACCAACCGCCGTCGACGCTCAGCGTGGCTCCGTGAATGTTGGCGGCGTCGTCGCCGGCGAGGAACACGACCGCTCGGCCGATCTCCGCGGGCTTACTGAACCGCCGCGACGGAATCCGTGCGGTCAGCGGCGCGAGGTGGTCGGCGTACTGCTCGACGCGGCGGGTGAGAGTGGGACCGGGGGCGATGGTGTTCACCCGGACGCCTGCCGGGCCGTACTCGTCGGCCCACGACTTCGTCAGCGAGTGCACGGCCGCCTTCGTCGCGCTGTACAGGGCCGACCCGCCCATCCCGATCAGGCCGTTGATGGAGCCGATGTTGATGACGGCGCCGCTGCCGCGCGCCGCCATGGCGGGTGCGACGACACCGGTGAGCAGGAACGTCGCCGTGACGTTGATGGCGAGCGCGGCGTTGATGAACGCCTCGTCCACCTCCGCCGTGGGCGCCGGCGAGATGATCATCGCCGCATTGTTGACCAGGATGTCCGGCACACCGCCGACGGCGGCGTTGGCGGCATCGGCCAGCGCCCGCACGGCGGTGGCGCCGGCGGAGAGGTCGGCGGGGACGAACGAGGCCCGCCCGCCGGCCGCGCCGATCGCACGGGTGACCTCGGCGCCGCGCCCGGCGTCGCGCCCGCTGACCACCACGTGGGCGCCGGCCGCGGCGAGCTCGGCCGCGATCGCGGCGCCGATGCCGTCGGTCGAGCCGGTGACGAGAGCGCTGCGTCCAGCCAGCGATGTGGTCGACATGGGGGTCCTTCCGGTGGTGGTTGCTTGAACGCTAAAGGTCGCGCGCGGCCCATACTTCCCGACCGGTAAGGAGGACCTGCTGCTGGCCGTGGCCCGGTTCGAAGCCGACCGTGTCCTCGCCGACCAGCAGCCCCAGCTCGGCGACCTCACCTCCTGGCCGGCGTGGCTCGTGTGGCGGGACAAGGTCGTCGCCCGCTACCGCGAGCAGGGGCGGCACTGCCCGCTGAGGGTGCTGGTGTCGCAGCTCGGGCGCAGCACCCCCGGCGCTCAGGCGGTCGTCGGGGAGCTGATGAACCGGTGGCAGGCGGAGATCGCCAGCGGCATCCGCGCGATGCGGCGGGCCGGCGAGATCTCCCCGCTGCTGACGGCCGAGCGGCAGGCCGCAGCGTTGATCGTCGGCATGCAGGGCGGCGTGCTCATGCTGCTGTCCACCGGCAGCACCACCCATCTGGAAGCGGCCCTGGACGTCGCCGTCGATGGGCTACGCCGTTGCTGACCCGCCTTCGGCGGCGGTGAGCGCGGCGGCGGTTCGCCGGATGTCGGCCAGGTGGTGAATCCCCTCGTGCAGCGCGTTGCGGAGCAGCCAGCGGGCGGTGCGTTCCTCGTCGGGTAGGCGCACCACCGTCCGTTCCCAGTCTCGCGGCGCGACCCGGCGGGCCTCGTCGAGCAGGCCCCACGCGTTGGCGGCGAGCTCGGCCAGCACCGCGGCCGGGTCGAGCTCGTTGTAGCGGAACCGGCGGGCGCGCAGGTCGTTGAGCATCGGCTCGACGACGGGCCGAGCCTCGGCGCGGGCCCGGTACAGGCGGATGGTGGAGGTCGCGAGGACGTCCCGCAGGTGGCAGGCGTATTCGAGCACGGACCACGTGCTGGGCGTGGGCCGTTGGCGCAGCAGGCCGGGGCCGGTGGCGGTGACGGCCTGCGCCACCCGCGTCGACAGCGTCGCGATCTCCGCCAGGACCCCCTCCACGGTGCGCGCCGGGTAGGAGAAACCGCAGTCGGCGCACTCGTGCATCTCGCCCACCAGCGCGGGCGGGCCGGTCGGGTGTCCCGCCGGCGGATGGCTGGTCATCGCGCGATCGTAGGCGGCCCAGGGGAGCCCAGGGGAACCTCGGTCGCTAAAGAATCTAGTGAATTTGGCGCATCGCTCGACACTGCGCCCGTCGACGGGAAATGCTGGCCCTCGCGCGAAAGCAGAGGTGGGAGGCAGCCGTGACGACGGAATCGACGACGACCGCGGGCGAGGCGGCGGACCGGCCGGTGGTGGCCGATGGGCCGGTGCTCCTCGACGTGGGCGACGACGGCGTCGGGGTGGTGACGCTGAACCGGCCGGAGCGGCGCAACGGCTGGAACCCCGAGATGGAGAACCGCTACTTCGACGTCCTCACGCAGGCCGACCGCGACCCGGCGATCCGCGCGCTGATCGTCACCGGCGCGGGAACGACGTTCTGCCCGGGGGTCGACACCGGCCGGCTCGGGCAGATCGCGGGCAAGCCGATGGACACCACCGGCCGCCGCTCGCCGGTGCGGGCCTGGTCGGTGCGCAAGCCGATGATTGCGGCGATCAACGGAGCCTGCGCGGGCATGGGCCTGGTGCAGGCGCTGCTGTGCGACGTGCGCTTCGCCGCCCGCGGCGCGCGCCTCACCACCGCCTTCGCCCGCCGGGGCCTGGCCGGCGAGTTCGGCATCACCTGGCTGCTGCCCCGCCTCATCGGCCAGGAGCGGGCCGCGGACCTGCTGCTGTCGGGCCGGGTGTTCGACGCCGACGAGGCCCGCGAGCTCGGCGTCGTCACCCGGGTGGTGGACCCCGCGCAGCTCCTGCCCGCCGCGCGCGCCTACGCCGCGGACATCGCGGCGAACTGCTCACCGGTGTCGCTGGCGCTGATCCGCCACCAGCTCCGCACCGACAGCACCGGCGAGCTCGACGCGGCGCTCGGCCGCACCTACCGGGCAATGGCCGCCGCCGCCGTCGGCCCGGACTTCCGCGAGGGCATCGACAGCTTCCTCGCGAAGCGCCCCCCGTCGTTCCCCCCGCTCGCCGACGACCTCGACCCGGCCGCGATCACCGGCGCCCCGCTGCCCGAGCTGGACTTCGACCCGTCGCGAGCCCTGGGCCGTTCCTGACCATCGCATGAAGGAGACCTCTGTTGACGGCAACGGTGCGCATCGACATGGTCGGTAAGGTCGCCCTGGTCACCGGCGGCGGTTACGGGATGGGACGGGCCTCGGCCCGGCGGTTCGCCGAATGCGGCGCGGCCGTGGTCGTCGCCGACATCAATCCGGACACGGGGCCGGAGACGGTCGAGCTGATCCGGGCGGCGGGTGGGCAGGCGACGTTCGTCCACGCCGATGTCGGCCAGCCGGACGCGGTGCGGGACATGGTCGACGTCACGGTCGCCACCTACGGCGGGCTGGACTACGCCCACAACAACGCCGGCATCGTCGAGTCCCAGGACCCGGTCGTCAGCTACCCCGAACAGCTCTGGGAGCGGATCCTGCGCACCAACCTGACCAGCGTCTTCCTCTGCCTGAAGTACGAGATCCCGCGGATGCTGGAGCGCGGCGGCGGGGCCATCGTCAACGTGGCCTCGGAGTCGACGTACAAGGGCAACGTCGCCGACATCGGGTACACGGCCAGCAAGCACGGCGTGGTGGGCCTGACCACGGCCGCCGCCCTGCAGTACGCCCGGCGCAACATCCGGGTCAACGCGGTCGCGCCCGGCAACGTCGAGACCGGCATCGTCGAGCGGGCCCGCCAGTACCTGACGCCGGAGCAGATGCGGGCGATGGAACTGGCCCAGCCGATCCGCCGGCTCAGCCGCCCCGAGGAGATCGCCGAGGTGGTCGTCTGGCTGTGCTCGGACGCCGCTGTGCTCGTCAACGCCGCGAAGATCGCCGCCGACACCGGCTGGCACGTCGCCTGACCGAGCGCCGGGCGCTGGGCGCCGGGCGCCGGGCGGCGCCGCCGAGTTGCTGCGGCGCCGCCCGGTGATACAGCGTCAGCGTGTCAGCGCCAGGTCCAGTGCGGCTCGCGCTTGTCCAGGTAGGCGCGGCGCGCCTCCCCGGCGTCGTCGAGCCGGCTGACCCGCGCGGTGTAGTCCTGTTCCAGCCGGTAGCCCTCATCGAGGGGCAGGTCCTCGACCCGGTTCATCGATTCCTTGGACAGCCGCAGCGCCAGCGGGCTCTTCGCCGCGACCTCCGCGGCCAAGGCGCGCGCCGTGGCGGCCAGTTCCGCACGGGGCACCAGCGCGGCGGCGGCGCCGAGCCGGTAGAACTCGGCGGCGGGCACGCGCCGGCCCGTGAGCGCCATCTCGCGGGTCTTCATCGGGCCGACGAGCCGCTGCACGTGCCGGGTGCCGCCGAGCACGCCCACGTCGATCTCGGGCAGGGAGAAGAACGCCTCCTCGGCGAGGACCACCAGGTCGCAGCAGCCAACCAGGGCGGCCCCGGCGCCGACGCACGCGCCGTTGACCGCCGCGACGACCGGCAGGCCGCCGTCCCGGATGCCGGCGAGGCAGCCGCGCACGACGGAGCCGGGATCGATGAGGTCGGTCAGGCTCTCCTCGGGCAGCAGCTCACGGCGGTTGTAACGGCGATCCGACTCGGTGATGTCGGCGCCGGCGCAGAAGATGCGCTCGAAGTCGGAGGCGAGGATCGCGACGGCGGCCTCGTTCCCCCGGCCGAGCTCGGTGAACACCTGCCCGATCTCGCGCATCATGGGCGCGCTCAGCGCGTTGCGCGGGGGGCGGGCGAGGGTGACCGTGGCGATGCGGTCAGCGATCTCGACCCGGACGAACTTGGGCTCTTCCACCGCCGGGGCTCCTTCAGGTGACGGATGAATAGATAAACGATATGACTATACGAGGGTGACGTGCGACACGGGCGGCCCGGCGACGACGCAAGCGGGAGGACATCATGACGATGGGACGCGCGGAGACGGCCTCGACGGAAGTGGCGCGATGACGGCGCCCACCGGCACGGGACCACTCGCGGGCACGGGACGACTCGCCGGCAAGGTCGCCTTCATCACCGGGATCGCCCGCGGGCAGGGCCGCTCCCACGCGATCGCGCTCGCCCGCGAGGGCGCCGACATCATCGGCATCGACCGGGCCGCCGATGTCGAGACAATGGGCTACCCGCTGGGCACCGCCGACGAGCTCGCCGAGACCGTCGGCCTCGTCGAGAAGACCGGCCGGCGGATCATCGCCCGCGTCGGCGACGTGCGCGACCGGGCGGCGATCGAGGATCTGCTCGCCACCGGCGTGCGCGAACTCGGTGGCCTGGACATCGTCGTGGCGAGTGCCGGGATCTCCCCACCCGCACGCCGGCTGTGGGAGATCCCGCCGCAGCAGTGGGACGACGTGATCGGGATCAACCTCACCGGCGTCTTCCACACCCTCGCCGCGTCCGTCCCGCACCTGCTCGCCGGGCGTAAGGGCGGCTCGATCATCGTGATCAGCTCGGGCGCGGCGCTCAACCGGGTGCCGAACCTGTCGGACTACGTCACCTCGAAGAACGGCGTGATCGGGATGGCGATGTCGCTGGCCAACGAGGTGGCGCACCGCCAGATCCGGGTGAACGTCATCGCGCCGGGCACCGTGGACACCCCGATGGTCACCGCCAACACCCAGCAGTTCCACCTGTTCCGCCCGGACCTGCCGAACCCGACGGTGGACGACTGCAAGGAGGGTTTCGCCGCGTCGATGCCGATGGGCCGGCCGTGGCTCGACCCCGAGGACATCTCCTCGGCCGTGGTGTTCCTGTCCAGCGACGAGGCCCGCTGGATCAGCGGCGTCGTCCTCCCCGTCGACCAGGGCAACACCAACCGCCGCTACTGATCCGCCGGACCTGGCCGCCCCCGGATCGCCCGGCTGGACCGCCACCCGGCCGGGCCGAGTGGGTCAGGCCAGGCTGGGGCGGGGGCTGGGGCCGCGCAGGCCCTCCAGCCGGGCGACGCGCCAGGACCAGGCGACGGTGATCGCCACCGCGGTCGCGGTCACGGTCATGCCGGTGACCCCGCGGATCGCCACGAACACGGCGGTGGACTGCGAT